>NZ_VCKW01000109.1 GCF_005889715.1 Actinomadura soli | reverse complement strand
GGACCGGCCCCGCCCGGGGACGGGGCCGGTCCTGCTGGAGCCGACCCCCGGCGTGGGCAAGAAGGTGGCAACGTCGTCGCCGAAGTTGCTCGAGGCCGTCCAGCGGGACATGCGCCTGAGCCGCGCTCAGGCGATCACCCGGCTGGGCCGCCAGGACGCCGCCGGCGCCGTCGAGTCCCGGGCCCGCCGCGCGGCCGGCCGGTCCTTCGCGGGCGCCTGGCTGAACGGGGACGGCTCGTCGCTGATGGTCGCCGTCACCGACCAGCGTGTCGCGCCGGCCGTACGGGCGGCGGGCGGCAATCCCAAGCTGGTGGCTCACCGTCGCGGCGAGTTGGAGATCGCCCGGCTCAAGCTGCGCGCCCACAACGACAAGACCTCCGGCAAGACGTCCGGCAAGGCGACCGGCACCGTGGTACGCGGATGGCACATCGACCTCGCACGCAACCGTGTGGTGGTCCAGGCCGCGCCCGGCAAGCAGGCCGCGGCCGCCCGCTGGGTCGCCGCCGCCGGCGTACCCGCCGGCCTGGTGGCCTACGACACCGGCCAGGCACCGCTGAAGGCGGCCGCCGACGTACGCGGCGGCGACTCCTTCACCAACAGTTTCAGCAAGCGCAAGTGCACCGCGGGCTTCACCGTCAAACCGCTGCTGAACGTCGACGTGCTGGGCACCGACGGCTTCATCACCGCCGGACACTGCGTCGACAAGGGGAACTTCGTCGACTTGGACGACAGCCTCATTCCCGGGGTCGGCCGCACCAACCAGTCCCCCTTCCCGCTGCCGGGCACGCCCCCGGTCAATTCGCAGACGCAACTCCGCGACCGGGCGTTCGTCCAGTTCAACCCCGGCCTGGGCACCCAGGCGCTGCCCACGGCGCGGTCCGGCCTGTTCACCACCATCCCGATCGTGGGCTCCCAGGCGGCGGGCGTCGGTTCCGTGGTCTGCTCCTACGGCAGGTCCAGCGGATACCGCTGCGGGCCCCTGCTCTCCACCTTCCAGGACGTGATCGTGGACCTTAGAGACGACATCGACAACCGGGGCTCCCCGACGATCTTGGACGTCCACACGGCGCGCTTCTGCAGCAGCCCCGGCGACTCCGGCGGCCCGGTCATCACCCCCGAAGGTCAGGCACAGGGCACCGTGGTGGGCAGCAACTGCACGGGCGTCGGCCTCACCTCCGTCTACCAGCCCATCAACCGGTCCATGAACGACCTCCAGGTCCGGCTGAAACTCGCCGGCGCGCGCCCGCCCACCCCGGGGCCGGTCATCACCTCCTTCAACTGTTACTCCGACGGCGACGACGAGAACGCCCTCTTCACCTGCGAGCTGTACTGGACCGGCGGCACCGATCCCAAGCAGGTCCAGGTCAGCTCGAACGGACGATGGCTCAGGAAGATCGACAACTCCGACTACAACTACTACGTCTTCGCCGGCAACTGCGCCCCCTTCGGCTCCACCTACGCGCGGGTCACGGTCGTCGACGACGACGGACGTCGCGACGAGGACAGCAACCCCTCCGTCTGCAATCTCAGCTGAGTCAACGGGCCCGCCACCGCAATCGGTGGCGGGCCCGTTCCCGGCGCTATTTCGGAGATTCCCTCCTCGACAACGACCTGTCGCCATCGAGGGTGAAGCCGATCAACTCCCACATCCCGGACCCGATCCGGCGTGTCACCCAACACGGTCAACGTTCGTGGTCACCGCACTAGTTGTGTCGGGTGGGATACGAGCAACTCGGTCGACCACAGAGATCGGGTGTTGGATCTGGCCGTCGGTGGCGTCGAGGGTACGAAGGGTCAATTGCGCCCATTCATGGTCGTCGATGTTGTCGACGAAGGCCCAGCGGCCAAGACCAGTAAGAACCTGGGGTGGAGCCTTGCTTCGGTCAGCGTCGAGAAGAAGCGTCCAGAGTTGGGCGGCGACTGTGAGGTGCGGCGCTTCAGGTTCAGCTCGCTGTACCAGAAAGGCGCTGTCCTCGACTGCGGTGGCCAGGGCGGCCGGGTCTTTTCCGAGCCGTTTGATCAGCGTGTCGAGGTCGTAGCCCTCTACCTTGTTCAGCGCGGCAACGATGAGAAGCCTGCACGCGTTGTCGACTCCGCGTAGTGCCGCGTCGAAGAGTTCATCCGCGAACTCCCGGTAGAGCCAGGGAGTAGGACGAGCCCATTTGACGGTGAGGTCGAAGGTCTCCTGCGCTAGCGCGCCTTCCCGAAACAGCACTGCTGCCTGATTCTCAAGCCACCCGTTGGCGATCCCTTCCAGGAGCGGGCGATGGGCAGCAAGGATCGCGCGCGACTCCCGGCCGGCTGAGCCCTCTGTCTCGATGACCGTGCTGAGGGCCCGCTCAAACTCTGGCCGGATGCTCCCGCAGTTCCGGAACTCCCACGCAGCAAGAGCCAGCATTGTCTGCAGGCCGTGACCCCATGGACGGTTGATCGCGCTTCCGAGGGGATCACGATCAGCGATTGACGATGTGAGCCCTCACACTGACCTGGCGCTTTTACCTTTTCGTGGCATGGGGCCGGACCCGCCGACCGACGAAAGCGCAGGTCAGCGCTATGGGGGTTCAGGTTCCTGGGTTCTCCCGATTTGTGCACGTCTTGGCGTAGCGCCTCTCGGTCGAGTGGTACAGCCGAACGGGGCTCCCAACTGCGGACGGCACCGGCACTGTGTGGCGGAGGCGCTGGTGACTGGGGCGGGACTGCGGTGTTCCGCCCACTCACGGCTTCCTCTCAGCCGATCGTCAGCCGGTACGAGCCGTGAAACCCGTGACCCGCCAGCCGCCTCGGCTATCGCGCTTCGATCCGGTCGATGCCGGCGCCCGTAGGGGTGGGGATCTTATCCCGGCACCCAGACGCTCAGGGTGCAGCCACTGAGCACGACAAGGACACGGCCGAGTGGACGCCGCCGCTGGGCTTGTTTTCGCTGCACGTACGCCCGGTCGTGGTTCGATGTGAAGTACCGGTGCGACCGCCGACGAGGCGGAGAAGGCGGCGTTGAAGCGGCTGCTCGACATCTGCGGACTGGTGCCGGTGAGCGCACTGCGGAGGGCGGCCGGACGGGCGCTGGTCACCGTCGATCCGGGCGTGCCCCGCCGCGTGCGGGCAAGGGTGCCCTCGCCCCGTGGGGCTGGAGTGTGGCCGCTGACCAAGCGTGGCGTCGGTTCGGCTTACTCCTTACTCCAGGGTCAGCCGTCACCCATTGCGTCTGTACAGGATCCTGGTTATTGTTCTCTGCATGTTGGACGCACGGTTCCTGACGCGGAACGGGATGACCGCCCGGCAATTGGCAGCCGAACTGCTCAATCAGCAGCCGGATTCGCGGTTGCCGAGGATCCGCGACTATGCGGAACGGCTCGGTGTCGGCAACGGCACGGTGCAGGCGGCCCTGCAACTGCTGGAGAGCACGGGCGCGGTGCAGACCGAGGCGCGCGGGCACCTCGGCACGTACCTGCGGGCCGTCGATCGGGCCGGTCTGTGGAAGCTGGCCGGGCTAGGGACGATGCTCGCCGCGATGCCGCTGCCGTACTCGCGCCGGTACGAGGGGCTGGCGACCGGGCTGCGGGAGGCGTTCGAGCATGCGGAGATCCCGTTCGCGCTCACGTTCATGCGGGGCGCGCAGGCCCGGCTGGACGCGCTGCTGGCCGGCAAGGTCGATCTCATCGTGGTGTCCCGGCTGGCGTTCGAGGAGTTCGGCGCTGACTGCCCGATCGCCCAGCTCGCCGACCTCGGCGCCCGCACGTTCGTCGGCGCGCACGGCGTGCTGCTGCGGGCGGGCGCGTCGCTGGACGACCCGGGCCTGGCCGTGGCCGTCGACACCAGTTCCGCCGACCAGCAGCGGCTCACCCGGCTGGTCTTCGCCGGACGGCCCGTCCGGTACGTCGAGACGTCGTACATGCAGCTCGGTGAGCTGTTCCGGCGGGGCGAGGTGGACGCGACGGTGTGGAACCTCGACGAGGTCCACCAGCACATCGACGAGGACTTCACGACGATCCCGTTCGACGAGGTGACCTCCACGGGCCTCGCGGACCGGAACTCCAGCGCGGTCCTCGCCGTCCGCGCCGGCGACTCCCCGGCCCTGGACGCGGTGCGCGACCGCCTCTCGGCCGAGCTCGTGACCCGCACCCAGCAGGCCGTGCTGACCGGCGACCGGCTGCCTTCGTACTGATTCGCACTGAGAGGAGGCCGTCCCATGGACCGGCAGTTGAACGAGCGGCTGGAGATCTTCGAGAGGACCGGGCAGGTCGCCCCCGAGGTCTGCCGCTTCGTACGAGCCGAGCTGGAAGTGCTCGACGCGACGGGCAGCGAGATCACCGAGGAGAGCGTGGGGACGCTGACCAGCCATCTCCTCCTGGCCTTGCAGCGCGCCCGCGATGGGGCGGCGCTGACCGAGTTCGCGGCCGACGACACCATCCGGGCGGAGCTGGTCAGGCACCCGCTCGCGCTGGAGCGGGCGGCGGCGCTGGCGGAGCGGGCCAAGTCCGCGCTGGACGTCGGCCTGCCCGGTCAGGAGGTCCGTTTCCTCGCTCTGCACCTGGCCCTGCTGCGACAACGAGAGGCGATGCGATGACGAAGATCCTGGTGGGCGGCGTCGGCAAGGTCGACGTGGCGGAGCGGCTCAAGGAGATCGGCGGCCTCGAGGTCGTCGTGACAAACGACATGGACGCGGCTACCCGGCTGATGGCCGGCCAGGCCGACTACTACATCGGAACGTGCCACACCGGGGCCGGGGGCTCCCTGGGTGTGCTCGTCGGGCTGCTCGGCGCGGCCCGGTGCTTCACCTTCGGCCGGGGACAGGCCACCGCGGCCGAGGCCGCGGCCGCAGTCGCCGAGGGCAAGGTCGCCTTCGGCTTCTCGATCGACCAGATCGACCAGGTCGTCCCGATCCTGGCCGGGGCCATCCACGAACGGCGGCGGGACGGGTGACCGACCCGTCCTGACCAGTTTCCCTCGGAGGCAGCCATGCCCTTTGCCCTCTCCTACACCGCGGCGGCGGACAGACTCGACTTCTCCTTGGCGCAGAGCCTCACCGTCATCGCCCTCTGCGCGCTGACCGCACTGATCTCGAACATGGCGCTCGCCGTCTTCAACGACGGCGCCCGCCCCTTCCTGCTGGACTTCATCCGGGGCAACACCAGGCGCGGCGAGATGACCGCGGTGTCGTTCGGCCTGTCGGCCGGTTTCGTATTCGGGCTCGGGGCTCCGATGGCGCTGTCGACGGGGGTGCTCAACCCCTGGCTGCTGTTCCTGCCGACCGACATCCTGGGGCTGCTCGCGCCGCGCCGGTGGCTGGCGCCGATCCTGGGCGGGGCCTGGGGCGCGGTCGTCGTGTTCGGGCTGTCGGGCGCCAACAACGCCGCGCACGACCTGCCGGTGGACTTCCTCACGGCGATGCAGGAGATGGCGACGCCGATCCTGTTCCTGTTCCTGCTGTTCCCGGTCATCGCGATCGCGAGCCAGTTCGGACGGGTGCTCGGGGCGGTCGCCTTCGTCGTGGAGATCGCCATCGTCGTTATCTCCATGAAGGCCTGGCCGGACCACTTCCCGGGCGCGCTGGCCATGGCCGCGGGCGTGCTGATGCTGCTCGGCTTCGCCCTGGCCAGGGACCTGCGGAACCGGCGCGCCGCGGCGGCGCCGGCCCCGCCGAAGCCGGCCGACGCGCCCGGCGCCGCGCGGATCCCGCTGGAGGAGAAGGCGGACGACAAGCCCGCCGCGGACCCGATGGCGTCGTTGTTCGGTGCCAACGCCGAGCGGCTGCGCCGCCATCTGCCCTGGTTCGCGCTGCTCGGCGCCGTCCTCGCCGCGATGGTCAACCTGCACATCTTCGGCGGGGGAGAGGCGACGAGTTTCCTGGTGCCCAAGGGCGACTATGGCGAGGCCGCCCAGGTCGACTTCTACCGGGCGTTCGGCTTCCTGCCGCTCATCGCGACGACTGCGCTGGCCAGCGGCGCGTTCCAGATCGTCGGCTTCACCTTCGTCTACCCGCTGGCGTACCTGGCGCCGAACGTGGCCGTGGCGGCGGTCGGCGGCGCCGTCCTGTTCTCGGTGGAGATCCTCGCGCTGTCCTACATCGGCAGGGGGCTGACGATGCTCCCGTCGATCCGGGACGCCTCAGACCACCTGCGCAACGCGATCGGCAAGACCCTGGAGATCGCCATCCTGTTCGGCGCGATCGCGGCCGCCGCGAAGATGGGCGGCGGCCTCGGGATCACTCTCGTCGGCGGGCTCTACCTGCTGAACGAGGCGATCGGACGGCCGATCGTCCGGCTCGCGGCGGGCCCCGCGGCCGTCGTCGTCGCGGGCATCGCCCTCAACGTCCTGCACTGGCTCGACCTGTTCACTCCGCTGAAGGGATGACATGAGGCTGAGGACCGTACTCGGGGAGGTCCCGGCACCGCGGGGACCGGTGCTCGTCCACGAACACCTGCGCCTCGACCTGCGCGGGCCGAGCGGACGCGCACCGGATCCAGCGGCGTGGCTCGACGACGAGGCGACGGTCGGCGACGAGCTGGCGGCGCTGCGGCGTTCGCACGGCCTGGCGGCCGTGGTGGAGCTGACCTGCCTCGGCATGGGACGGGACGCCGCCGCGCTCGCCCGGATCAGCGAGCGGGCCGGAGTGGCGGTGGTGGCCGCGACCGGGTTCTACTACGGCGCCTTCCATCCGTCCTACGTCGCCGGGTCGAGCACCGCCGACCTCACGCGGCGGCTGCTCACCGAGGTCGAGGACGGCCTGGACGGCACCGGGATCCGGCCGGGCGTGATCGGCGAGGTCGGCACGGGCGGCGAGCGACCCTCGCGGGACGAGGAGCGCTGTCTCCGCGCCGCGGCCTCGGCCGCCGTCCGTTCGGGGCTGCCGGTCGCCACCCACGCGCACCTGGGCCGGGGCGGGCTCGTCCAGCTCGACGTCCTGACCTCCGAGGGGCTGGCGCCCGACCGGATCAGCATCGGGCACCAGGACCTGCTGGACGACGCGCCGACCCACCGCAAGCTCGCCGACGCCGGCGCGTACATCGCGTTCGACACGATCGGCAAGGCGTCCTACCAGAGCGATGACGTGCGGCTCCGGCGGGCACTGGACCTGATCGAGGCCGGGCACGCGGAACGGCTGCTGCTCAGCAACGACGTCTCCAGGGCCACCTACCTGAGGGCGAACGGCGGCGGCGGATACGGCGCCGTCTTCGCCTCCTTCGCGCCGCGGCTCGCCGCGGCGGGCGTCGACGAGACGACGCTGCGCCTGATCCTGCACGACAATCCCATCCGGTTCCTGATCTCGGGGGAGGCTCGATGACCGCGCCGGAGCTGCGCGAGACGCACCCGCTGCCGACCGTCTCGCTCCAGGAGGCGACGGCCCGGCAATTCCGGCTCCTGGAATGTGTGGCGGACCATTTCGACGGGCGGCAGCTGTTCTCCGCCGACGTCGGCATCACACCCCGGTGGGGACGGCCGGACGCCACCCGCCGGACGGAGGCGGCCCTGGCCGACTTCTTCGGGACCCCGGCCGCGGCCCTCGTCCAGGGCGCGGGCAGCGGCGCGATCAGGGCGATGCTGACCGCGGCCCTGGAGCCGGGCGATCCCTTGATCGTGCATTCCGCGCCCGCCTACGCGACCACCGCGACGGCCTTCCGCTCGATGGGCCTCGGCCTGGTCGAGACCGACTTCAACTCCTCCCCCGCCAAGGCCGCGGCCCCCTACGTCCACATCCAGCATTCACGGCAGCTCCCGGAGGACTTCTACGACCCGGCCGAGGTGATCGCCCGGTACGCGGAGCTGGGCGTGCGGGCCCTGGTCGATGACAACTACGCGGCGTTCCGCACGCCGCGCACCGGTGTCGAGATGGGGGCGGAGGGGTCGGCGCTCTCGCTGTTCAAGCTGCTCGGACCCGAGGGCGTCGGACTGGTCGTCGGCTCGCGGGACCTCGTCGACCGCGTCCACGCCGACAACTACTCCGGCGGCGGACAGGTCCAGGGACCGCAGGCGCTCGACGCCCTGCGCGCGCTCACCCAGGTCCCCGTCCTGTGGGCCGTGCAGTCCGCCACCGTCACCGAGATCGCGGAACGGCTCGGCGCGGGCGAGGTTCCCGGCGTGGCGCAGGTGCGCATCGCCAACGCCCAGGACCGGTGCGTGCTCGTCCGGCTGGACGCCCCGGTCGCCCGGCAGGTCATCGAGGCCGCGGCTGGGTTCGGGGCGGCTCCCTACCCCGTCGGGGCCAACTCCCGGTACGAGATCGCCCCGCTCTTCTACCGCCTCTCCGAGACCTTCCTGGCCGGCACCCCGGAACTGGCCGACTGGACGATCCGGATCAACCCGATGCGGGCGGGAGCCGACCTCGTCGTCAAGATCCTGGGCAGCGCGCTGAGGGAGATCCGGTGTTCCTGACCGCGACGACGGCGCGCAACCCCGGGCTCGTGGACGCCGCGGTCGGGCTCCACCGCGACGGTCGCATCCCGCCCGACACCTACCTCATCGACCTGGACGCGGTCGCGGCCAACACCGCCGCGCTCGCCGCCGTGGCCGACGCCCACGACGTCCGGCTGTGGCCGGTGTTCAAGCACGTGGGCCGCAACCCGCACGTGATCAGGACGGTGGCCGGGCACCTGCCGGACGCCGCCGCCATCGACCTGCGCGACGCCCACGCGGTCCGGCGGGCCGGGGCGAGGCTCGGCAACGTCGGTCACCTCGTCCAGCTTCCGATCAACGCCGTGGACGAGGTGCTGGCGTGGCGTCCCGAGCACGTCACCGTCTTCGGCGTCGAGCAGGCCCGAGCGGTGTCCGCCGCGGCGGCCCGTCTCGGGATCACTCAGCCGCTGCTGGCCCGCGTCGTCGCAGCGACCGACCTGATCTACCCCGGGCAGGAGGGCGGCGTCCCCCTGCCCGACGTCGAGAAGTTCGCCGCCGAGGTCGGCGACCTGGACGCCGTCTCTCTTGAGGGCATCACCTCTTTCCCCTGCCTGCTCTACGACGAGTCGGCCGGGTCCATCACCCCGACCCCGAACCTGCAGACCCTGCTGACCGCCCGATCCCGCCTCGCCGCGGCGGGGTCACCGATCCGCTCCATCAGTGCGCCCAGCGCGACGGCCGCCGCGAGCGTCCCCCTGCTGGCCGCCCACGGCGTCACGCACGGGGAGCCCGGTCATGCCCTCACCGGGACGACTCCGCTGCACGCCGCCGACCTCACCCAGCCCGAGATCCCCGCCCTCGTCTACGTCTCCGAGATCGCGCACATCCTCCCGGACGGCCGTCCCACGATCGTCGGCGGCGGCTTCTACCCGCGAGGCCGTCCGGACGAGGCCCTCGTGTTCCCCGGCATCGGCGAGCCGTTCACCCTGCCGGTCGAGCCCGCGCCGCCCGAGAACATCGACTACTACCGCCTGCTCGGCGCCCCGTCCCCGGGACCGCCGCTCAGGGTGGGCGACACCGTCGTCCTGGCCTTTCGTACGCAGATCTTCGTGACCCGCAGCGCGGTCGGCGCCGTCCAGGGCGTCGCCTCGGGCAAGCCTCGCCTCCTCGGCCTGGCGGACTCCCACGGGCGGCCCTGGTGAGCCGCGTCGTCATCCTGGTCATCGACGGCCTCGGCATCGGCGCCATGCCCGACGCCGCCGCCCTTCGTCCCGGCGACGCCGCCGCGCACACCCTCGGCCATGTCCTGGACGCCGCGGGCGGCCCTCCACACCTTCCCGCACTCGCGGCTCTCGGTCTCGGACTGCTGCACCCGCGCGAGAGCCTGGACTCCCCCACGCTCCCCGGAGCGGCCGCCGGACGTTCCGGCCTGGGCTATCCCGGCGCGGACACCTTCGCCGGCCACCAGACCATGATGGGCGCCGACATGAGCGGGACGGCCCTCGCCCGCTTCGCCGACCACCTCGACACCGTCGCGTCCGCCCTGCGGTCGGCCGGTCACGAGGCACGCGCCCTGGACGGCCTGCCCGTCCTCCTCGTGGACGGGCAGGCCGTCGTCGGCGACAACCTGGAGGCGGATCCCGGTCTCAGCTGGAACGTGAGCGCCCGTCTGGACGACCTGACGTTCGAGGAGATCCTCGGCATCGCCCGGACGGTGCGCGGCGTCGCTCCGACCGCCCGGGTGATCGCGGTCGGCGGCCACAGCACCGAATCGCTCCTGCGCTCCGTCCGGTCGGGCGTGGACGGCACGGCGGGCCTGGACACCCCCGCCTCGGGCTTCTATGTCAACGACGGTCTCGAGGTCGCGCACCTCGGCGTGCAGATCGACCACACCCGCCAGCTCCCCTCGCGCGCCGCCGCGGCCGGCGTCCCGGTGACCCTCGTCGGCAAGGCCGCCGACATCATCGTGTGCCCAGAAGCCCTGCGCCGCCCGGCCGTCGAGACCGCCGACGTGCTGAAGGAGACCTTCACGGCCCTCACACGCACGGCCGGCGCTCTCGTCGTGGCGAACGTCCAGGAGACCGACCTGGCGGGGCACCAGCAGGACGCCCGCCGATACGCATCCCTTCTGGAGGAGATCGACGCCGGGCTGTCCTCGCTCCTTGAGACCATGCGTCCCGGCGACCACCTGATCGTCACCGGGGATCACGGCAACGATCCGACGATCGGCCACGCGTTCCACACCAGGGAGTTCGTCCCCGTCCTCCACCACGCCCCGGGGCTGCCGTCGAGACCCTCGGCGTTGCCGGACGTCACCAGCCTGTCCTACATCGCCGTCACGGCCGCCCGAGCGCTGGGCGTCCCCTTCTGAACCCGGGGTAGGCGCACAACCGGGTGCCGAGGGCGGTCTTCCAGCGATCGGACCGCTGCGGGGCCGAGAGTGAGGACCAGGTCGCTCAGGCGTCGCGCGTCAGACCGACGAACATCGTCCGGTGGAGCTGGACGACATGATCGTGGGCTATGTCGGCTGCCGCCGCGTCGCGCCGGCGGATCGCCTCGACCAGGGCCCGGTGCTCCTCGTTGGACCGTCGCAGCGTCTCGAGCGGGTACGGCAGATAGTAGCGGTACAGCTCGCGCAGCACCGCGCCGTACGGCTCGACGGCCGTCGGGGCGCCGGTCGCGGCGGCAACGGCGAGGTGGAACCGCTCATCGCAGCCGTGGAACTCCGCCCAGTTCGGCGCCCGGTCCATCTCCGCGACAAGGTCGTCTAGGGCCGCGACCGCCGCCTCGCCGGCGTTGCGGGAGGCGAGGTGGGCGATGCCGCATTCGAGGGTCAGGCGGTGGTCGATCAGCCGGTGCACGTCGGCGGCGGCGGACCGGTAGGCGTCCATGCCCTTGACGGCCCGCCGGCTGGGGTGCTCGGCGACGAGGGTCCCGCCGTTCCGGCCACGCCGCCGTTCGAGCAACCCGTCCTCGCAGAGCGAGACGAGCGCCCGCCGTACGGTGATCTCCCCGACGTCGAGGGCCCGGGCGATCCGGTCGCTGGCGGGAAGGCGCTCGCCGGGAGCCAGCAGCCCGAGGTCGACCGCGAGCGCGATCCGGGCCCGCACCGTCTCCAGCGCCGAGAGCCGCCGGACGCCGCTGAGCGCCGGTGCGCGAAGCCTTTCGGTGGTCGCGCGCTCGCCCGGCATGAACGCGTCAGGAGGGACGGGCATGCGCTCACTCTAGCCAGGCCGCGGAAGGTTCCCGTCCGCCGGGTCTTGGATAACTGCTCATTTTGAGCTATTTTATCGGCCAGGCTCCGGAGAAAGGCAGGTGATCGTGGCCCGACCACTGCCCATCACGCTTGCGCAAGTGCCGCCGCACCCGCTGACGGTGCCTCTCGCCGATTTCGCCGCCGAGACCCGCGAGCTGCTCGCCCGGCTTGGGCGTACGCGCGTCCTGGTGTACCCGGAGCTGCACCTGTGCGGCGTGGACACCTCGCGCGGGGGCGTACGGCAGCAGCTGCGGGACGCCGCCGAGCCCCTGGACGGGCCGCGGGTGGCGGAGCTCGCCGAGTTGGCTCGCGAGCTCGGGATCTGGCTGCTGCCGGGCAGCGTCGTCGAACGCGGTGAGAACGGCGAGCTGTTCAACACCGCGCTGGCCTTCTCTCCCGAGGGCCGCCTTGCCGCGTCGTACCGGAAGATCTTTCCTTGGCGGCCGTACGAGCCGTACGACTCCGGCGACCGGTTCGTCGTCTTCGATCTCGACGGCATCGGCCAGGTCGGCTTCGCGATCTGCTACGACATCTGGTTTCCCGAGGTCGCCCGGCACCTGGCCTGGATGGGCGCCGAGTTGATCGTCAACCCGGTGATGACGACGACGAAGGACCGCGCGCAGGAGCTGGTCCTCGTTCGCGCCGCCGCCATCGTCAACCAGGTCTTCGTCGTCAGCGTCAACACCGCCGGGCCCACCGGCACCGGGCACACGCTGGTGGTCGACCCGGAGGGCGCCGTCCGCACCGAGGCGCCCGGCGACGCCCCCGCAGTCGTCACCGACCTGCTGGACCTGGACGAGGTCGCCCGCGTCCGTACGCACGGCACGGCCGGGGTGAACCGCATGTGGGATCAGTTCACCGACGCCGACGCCCCCATCGAGCTGCCTCTGTACGAGGGTCGCATCGACCCCCGGCGGTGGCGCCCGGCGGGCCATCCCCCGCCCGCGACCAGCTGAGCCTGTTCCTCGCACCACCTCAGGGAGCCCCCCATGGACACCCAACCCCGTACGCTCAAGCGCAGCCTGACCCTGAGATCGGTCGTCCTGTTCGGCCTGGCGTACATGACACCCCTGATCGTCCTCGGCACGTTCGGGGTCGTGGCGACCGCCACGAACGGCGTAGTGCCGACGGCGTACCTGCTCGCGCTCGTCGCGATGCTCTTCACCGCCTACAGCTACGGACGGATGGCGACGACGTACCCGGTGGCCGGCTCGGCGTACACGTACGTACGGCGCGCGATCGAGCCTCGCGTCGGGTTCCTCGTCGGCTGGGCCACGCTCCTGGACTACTTCTTCCTGCCGATGGTCATCTGGCTGATCGGCGGGGCGTACCTGCAGGCCAAGTTCCCCGGCGTGCCAGGCTGGACGTGGATCCTCGCCTACATCGCCGTGACCACGGTGCTGAACCTGATGGGCATCAAGACTGCGGAGCGCGTCAACGACCTGCTCATGGTCTTCCAGATCCTGGTCATCGCGATCTTCGTGCTGCTGTCGCTGCGCCACGTCGTCCACGTGGACGGCGCCTCGGCGCTCGCCGCGGGTACACCGTTCTTCCACGACGGGGCGACGTTCGCCGGTATCTCGGGCGGCGCGGCCATCGCGGCGTACTCCTTCCTCGGCTTCGACGCGGTGACCACCCTCACCGAGGAGACCGTCGATCCCAAACGCACGATGCCACGCGCGATCCTTCTGACCGCGCTGATAGGCGGCGCCATCTTCGTCACGGTCGCGTTCACCACGCAACTGGCCCATCCAGGCAGCACCTTCGAGGACCCCGGCTCGGCGGCCTTCGAGATCGCCATCACGATCGGCGGTGACCTGTTCTCCTCGATCTTCCTCGCGGGTCTGGTCGTGGCACAGTTCGCCTCCGGGATCGCGGCCCAAGCCAGCACGTCGCGCCTGCTGTTCGCGATGGGCCGGGACTCGGTCCTGCCGCGCCGGCTGTTCGGTTACGTCCACCCGCGCTTCCGAACGCCGGCCTTCAACATCCTGCTCACCGGCGCGGTCGGCCTCATCGCGCTCCGGCTGAGCGTCGCCACCTCGACGTCGTTCATCAACTTCGGTGCCTTCATGGCGTTCACCTTCGTGAACCTGAGCGTCATCGCGATGTTCGTCCGCAGCCGTCGCTCCGGCGCGGGCGGCCGCGTCCTGCCGGACGTCCTGGTCCCGACGGTCGGCGCGCTGGTGGACGTGTGGCTGCTGTTCCACCTCGATGGACGGGCCCAGACGCTCGGCCTGATCTGGCTCGCGCTCGGCGTCGCCTACCTGGCGTACCTGACGAGATTCTTCCGGCTCGCGCCCCCGGAGATGGAGTTCACCGAGGACAAGCGCCCTGCCGAGCCGCTGCCCGCCGAGTAGCCCCGGAGCGGCGAACCGGTCGAGGACGCCGACCAGGCGGGCATACATCCTTCCGCCGTTCAGAAGGCCGGCGTCCACCCAACGGCATCGGCAAGGTGGACGCACGCTCGCTGAGTCTCGGGGTCGTCGGGACGGTTGATGCCGGGATCGGCCATGGCTTGAGTGGGCTCGCCTCTCAGCGGCGCGTCGTGTGCGCGACGTACACGGTGTTGGCCGCGCTGCCGCCCTGTAGGGGATTGGCGAACTCCACGACGTGCGCGGTCACCTCGGCGAAGGCCTCACCGAGCACGGCTGTGAAGCGGTCGTCGGGCGGCTCGTTCGACCAGAGGGCGAAGACGCCGCCGGGATGGAGCTGGGCGGCCAGACGGCTCAGTGGGCCGGGCCGGTAGAACGAGGCGTGCTGGGGATCGAGGACGTGACCCGGCGAGTGGTCGATGTCGAGCAGGATCGCGTGGAAGCGGGCCGCCGGCTCTTGCGGGTCCAGTCCGGCAGGCGACGAGGCCATGGCGAAGAAGTCGCCCTGCTCCAGCCGGCAGCGGTCGTCGGTCGTCAACATTTCGCCCAGCGGCACCAACTGCGCCCGATGCCATTCGATCACCTCGCCGAGCGTCTCCACCACGACGAGCGAGCGCACCCGAGGATCGTCCAGCGCGGCATGGGCGGTGTAGCCGAGCCCGAGCCCCCCGACGACGACGTCGAGGGCTTCTTCCTGTGCCGCGGCCAAGCCGAGACGGGCCAGTTCGACCTCCCCGGTCGTCCACAGGCTCGACATCAGGAAATCGTCATCGAGTTTGATCTCGTAGACATCGACGCCGAGAGCCGGGTCCCGGCGCCGCCGCAGACTGACGGCGCCCATCGGCGTCGGACGCCAGTCGAGCTCCTCGAACAGTGGGCCCATGGGGTTCAGATCCTGGTGGTTCCACGGCGGTCATCGATGGCGTTCCCCACCCTGGCCGAACTGCTGGACGGATTGGCCGCCATCATTGAATCGCACTTCGGCTACGAAGCGCGCACCAATGGTGGTCACGGACCCAGATCCGCGAGACGTCGTAGGGATCGTGGTGCACGGTCTCGACGAGCGCGGCGTACTTCTCGTTCGGCGTCAGCGCCTTCCCGGGTCAGCGGGTCGCGCAGGCCCTCGTGCGGCCGGTTCTGCCAGTGCGCGACAATCCACTCATCCAGCAGCTCCTGGAGTTCGACCATCGACCAGGCGCCCCTGCCTCGGCGTTCTCGCCCCGATCCTCCACGCTGTTACCGACGTATCCCGCGACGTACTGAGCGAACAGGTGTCGACCGAGCTGAAACTCGTCTCGACCGTCCCCTTCTCCCAGGGCGAACCCTTGTGGGTCGGCTGAAAGTTGATGCCCATCGCCCGGCAGGCGTTCCGAAACGCCTGGGAGGTGAACACCTTGCCGTGGTCGAACACGATCGCGGCCGGCACCGCGACTTCTACATCCGCCAGCTGCGCGGCTGGAAGGGCATCGTGCAGCCGGAGACCATGACACCCGAGATCATGGCGACCTTCGGCCGGCTCTGCGGCGCCTCGCTGGCCCGTGCGCACGCCCGTTCCGGAGATCCGATCGCCATCGGCGCCTATCTCGGCGGCGGCGACACCTTCGACCAGGCGCTGGCGGTGTTCGCCGAGGCCTACGCCGACCAGAACGAACGCGCCCGCGCAGCCCTCGCCGACGCCACGCGCAACGGCTGGGTCACCGCCGATCCCGCCTGACGGGACGGCACGATGGGACGGCGGGGGCAGAACGGCGTGGGCGGAACGCCGGCGGGGGCACGACATATCGGAGGGCACGATGGGACGATGGGGGCCGCTGATCGCACTGGCGACCGCGCAATTCGTCATGGTTCTCGACCAGTCGGTCATGAACGTCTCGATCAGCACGCTGGTGGACGACTTCGACACGACGGTCCCCGCGATTCAGGCGGTCATCACCCTGTACTGCCTGGTGATGGCCATGTTCATGCTGACCGGCGCCAAGATCGGCGACATCATCGGCCGGCGCCGCGCCTTCGTCACGGGCCTGGTCGTCTACGCCTGCGGATCGGCGTTGACCGCGGCGGCCCCGACCCTGGCCGTTCTCGCGCTCGGGTGGTCGATTCTGGAGGGCCTCGGCGCCGCGCTAGTCCTGCCCGCGCTGGTCGCGTTGATCGCCGACAACTACACCGGACACGAGCGGAAGGTCGCCTACGCCATGATCGGCGGGGTCGCGGGCGCCGGGATCGCCGTCGGCCCGATCCTGGGCGGCTGGGCGACCACCGAGCTGAGCTGGCGCGTGATCTTCGTCGGCGAAGTGGTCCTGGTCGTGGGCGTTCTCCTGGCGGCGCGGCTGCTGACCGAGGGCTCCCGCAGCCGTTCGGCCCCTCGCCTCGACCTCGTGGGCACTGCCCTGTCGGCCTGCGGAGTGGGAATGATCGTGCTCGGCGCCCTGGAGTCGAGCACCTGGGGCTGGGTCCGGCCGAAGGATCCCCCGGTCGAGCCGTTCGGCCTCTCGCCGACCCTCTTCGTCATCGCGTTCGGCGGAACACTTCTCTGGGGCTTCACGGCCTGGCAGCGGCGCCGCGAGCACGCGGCCGGTGATCCCCTGCTGCACCTGGACCTGCTGAGGTCACCGCCGGTCCGGGCCGGGCTGATCGGCCTGTTCGCCCAGAACCTCATCCTGATGGGCGTCTTCTTCGTCATGCCGCTGTACCTGCAGCTAGTCCTCGGCATGAACGCGCTGGAGACGGGCGTCAGGATGCTGCCCGTCTCCGTCATGTTGTTCATCGCCTCCGTGGCCGGGTCCCGGCTGTCGTCCTGGTTTTCGGTTCGTGCGATCGTCCGGGCCGGCCTGGTGATCAGCGGCGGGGCGGTCCTTGCGCTGATGGCGACCGTGCAGCCGGACCTGGCCGGCCCGGTCTTTGCGATCTCGATGGGGACGCTCGGCGCCGGCATGGGACTCATGGTCTCCCAGCTCGGGAACCTGGTGCAGTCCTCGGTAGGCGGGTCCGGCCGGGGCGAGGCGGGCGGCCTGCAGTACACGGGACAGCAGCTCGGCTCCTCGCTCGGCATCGCGCTCATCGGGGCGATCGTGCTGGCCGGCCTGACCGGCGCGTTCGTGTCGAAGGTCGATCAGGACGAGCGGATCAGCGCCCAGGTCGCCGAACAGGTCGGCGTGGCCGCCGGCACCGGCGTCGACTTCGTCGCCACCGGCCAGATCGAAGCGGCCGCGCGGAAGGCGGGCTTTGACGACGCCACCGCCGGGGCACTCGTCGACGACTACGGGAAGGCGCAGCTCCTGTCGCTGAAGGCAGGGCTGCTGGCCACCGCGCTCCTGGTCCTGGGCTCGCTGGCGTTCACACGCGACCTCCCGCGCACACCGTCCGCGTCCGGCGCCCGGCCCCCCGGCCCGGACACGGCCGGACAGAGGGAGAGGGAACCGCCCGCTGGGCGGAACCGTCGAGCGGACGATTCCAAGGCCACACCGCTTGAGCGGGGGAACGACGACACAGTTTGAGCGGACGGGTCCGACCAGTCCCGACGTGCGCGGCGGACGTGCACGGTCGGCGCGTCGATGGCGAGCACACGGCAGACCTCCTCAGGTCGGCGGGTCGGGCGAGTCCTTCACGGTCGGCGCGGACAATGCCGAGATGGTCTGCGGGCACCACTCGGTCCGACCCGTCGCGGGTGCCCGCTGTGAGCAGGGGCGTGCCGGGAGGTTTACAGGTGATGGCGGAGGACGAGGTCGGTGGGGTAGGGGTCAAGGAAGGTCTGCTGGGTCATGTAGTCGAGATCCTCGCCTTCGGCGTGGTGGCGCAAGAGGGCGATGGGGATGCTCAGGGGCGCCCGTCCCCGCCGGTAGGTTTCGATGGCGTTCAGAATGTCGTGCCGACGGGTGTCGTTCAGGTGCTCGCTCAGGACTCCGAAGATGTGCTGGAGCGCGTTGACGTGGCGGCCTCGGCTAGGGCGGGTGGCGAACGCTTCGTTGAAGTGGCGGCGGTAGTCGGTTTCCAGGATGTCGCGAGGGGTGGCGCCCGCTTGGGCGACGATCCGGCCCAGCATCTGGTAGGCGGACGGGTCGTGTGCCAGGAGCTGTTGTTGTGGCGGCTGTGGAAAGCGACGAGGTCCCGGGGGCGCCAGTCGGCGGAGAAGAAGGCGTGAAGCCGGGCGTGGGCGAAGACGTGTTCGATGAAGTTCTCGCCGAGGACGGGATCGTGGAGCCGTCCGTCTTCTTCGGTGGGCAGGTCCGGGAGGGCGCGGGTGACGAGGTCGGCGAACATGCCGCGGCCGCGGCGGTCCACCGGCTGGCCGTCGGTGCGTTCGCCGGATCGCCCGGAGCCGTAGCGCGGCAGGCCCATCAGCCCGCAGCTGGGCGAGCGCGACTTGAGCACGTATCCGTCGAGGTCGGTGAGATCGGGGATGCGGTTTTCGGCCAGTGCCGTCATCGCCTCGGTGTGGTCGGCGGTGCCGTCCTTGGTGACGAGCCGTCCGCCGGTGTGCAATCGCAGTGTGGGACGGGGCACGCCCAGTCCGATCTCCATTTCCGGGCAGACAGGCACCCAGTCGACGTGAGGCGCGAGCAGGTCGGTGAGGAACCGGTCGCGGCTGTGGCCGCCGTTGTAGCGGACGGGGGCGCCGAGCAGGCAGCTGGACACCGCGAGCCGGGGGCGCGGATGCGCGGCGGTCACAGCAGGTCCCTCATCCGGTGCAGCCCGCGGGCGGTGCGTGCTTTGACGGTGCCTAGCGGGACGGCCAGCCGATCGGCGATCTCCCGCTGGGTCAGCTGCCCGTAGTGGGCCAGCATGATGGCCTGCCGCTGCGGAGTCGGCAGGCCGGCCAGCGCCTTGCGGACGTCACACGCGGTGTCCACGGCGGGGGTGGTGTCTGGCACTCTGGCGGCGTCGTCCAAGGGCACCGCTCTGCGGGAGTGGCGCGCCTCGGCGCGCAACTGGTCGATGGCGCGGTTCCGGGCGATGGCCAGGACCCAGGGTTCCAGACCGCGTGCCGTGTCGAAGCGTCGCCGTGACCGCCAGACCTCCAGGAAGACGAGTTGGACGACGTCGTCCACGGCGTGGCCGGGCACCAGGCGGACGACGTGGCGGCGGACCAGGGGCCCGAGAACGGCGTAGCACTCCTCCAGAGCCGTCTCGTCGCCTTGGCTGAGTCGCTGTCCGAGTGTCATGAGCTCGACCTGCCCGCGAAAATCGCTTCAAAACCTAGTCATAGTCGATCCGGCGAGCGGGGGCAACCTCGGCACCGCAAAGATCGTGGAATCTTTTCCGCAGGTCAGGGTCGTGCGAAAGTGGATCTGATCTCGGTGACCGCCTCGGGGAGGGTGGTCACGAGCCGGGTCGTGGACGGAAGCCGGTCGCGGTTCCAACCCGGCCCGCCGACCAGCAGACGCACCGCCGGCCGAGAGCCCGGGAGCTCGTCCAGCCAGCCGGGGTCGCCGGTTTGCGCGGTCTGCGACCAGACGAGGACGGCGTTCGGTCCGATACGCCGGATCGCCGCGGCCAGCGCCGGCGCCGGCACCCGCGCGCCGAGAAGGGCGGCCGCGACCCCGGTCTGCGCGAGCGCGGCGGCCAGCGCGTGCACCGGCAGGCTGTGCTGCTCCTCCGGCGCACAGGCCAGCAGCACGGGACGCGTGTTCAACGGCTGGGCGGGCGGAGCCACCTCCGCCAGGCAGCCGAGCAGCACCGTGGACAGCAGGTGCTCGACCTCCACGCAGTCACCGGACGCCGCGTGCTTGCGACCGATCCCCGTCAGGACCGGGACGATCAGGCCGTCCCACGCCTCCACCACCCCGGCACGGGCGATCGCCGTCCGGACCGCCCTGGCCATCGCCGGCGCGTCCAGGGCCATCGCCGCGCGGGCGAGACCTCGCACCTCGGCCGGATCCGAGCCGGCGGGCAACTCCTCCAGCGGGACCCGGTTGCCGCCGGCGCCATGCCCGCGCCTGGCAGGCGGCTCGCCGGGCGGCTCGTTCAACGCGGCCCGGGCCGCCTCCGCCGGAGGGGCGCCCGCGATGATCGATCGCTGCATCGCCTCCAGCCGCGCGAGGTCGGCGGACGTGTACCGGCGGTGGCCACCGGGGCTGCGTCCGCTGGGGCCGATGCCGTACCGGCGGTCCCAGGTGCGCAGCGTGGCGGCCGCCACGCCCAGGTGCCGCGCCACCGCGCCCACACCCAGCCCCGGCTCCCGATCCATTGCCCCGCCCATGCGTTCCGGCCTCCGCGCCGTCGTTCCGACCGCACAGCGTACGATTTCCCAGACCTTCGCCGGAACCGTCGCTCCCGGTTGCATTCCGGCCGGCAGAAGGTCGTGTGATCGACATCAGCCGCTTCCCGGCGGCGGGACTCGCGGTGATCTCCCCGCCGTGCCCTCGGCGGCGCAACCGGTCGCGGGGGTCGCTCCGAACCTTCTCCTGATGAACACCTCGATCATGCTGTTCACCCGCGACCTGCGGGTGCGCGACAACCCGGCCCTGGCCGCCGCCTGCGGGGCGGACCACGTCGTTCCCGTGTTCGTGTTCGACAACACGATCCTGGACGGCCCGTTCGCGGCCCCGAACCGGGTCCGGTTTCTGCTCGACAGCCTCGCGGACCTGCGCAGATCGCTCCGTGGACTGGGCGGCGACCTGGTGGTGCGGCGCGGCGATCCGGTCACCGAGACCGCCCGTCTGGCCAGGGAGACGCACGCGAGCGCTCTGTTCCTCGGTGACGAGCGGTCGGCGTACGCGACCCGGCGTCTCGCCCGGCTCCGCGGACTCGATCTGGACGTCTCGGCAGGCCCCGGCATCACGGTGGTCCCGCCAGGCGACCTCACTCCTTCCGGCGGCGACCACTATCGGGTGTTCACCCCGTACTGGCGTGCCTGGGAGGCGGCGCGATGGCGTCCGGTCGCGGACTCTCCCAAAGCCGTTCGCCTGCCGCCGGGTGTCAGGCCCGGTCGGCTGCCCCGGCTCGCCGGCCTGGTCTCAGGCTCACCCTCCCCCGGCCTCGCGTCCGGGGGCGAGCGGGCGGGACGCGAACGCATGGCGGCGTGGCTGCGCGAGGACGCCGCGGATTACGAGCGCGTCCACGACGATCTCGCCGCCGACCGCACGTCCCGGCTCAGCCCGTACCTGAAATTCGGCTGCCTGTCACCGCGGGAACTGGCGGAGACGGGCCCCGACGGGTTCCGCCGCCAGCTGGCCTGGCGCGACTTCCACCACCAGGTCGCCGCCGCCTTCCCCAGGCTCCCGAAGGACGACTACCGGCCGCGCGGACGGAACTGGTGCCGGGACGATGCCGCGCTCGCCGCTTGGCGCGACGGCACGACCGGCGTCCCGATCGTGGACGCCGGAATGCGGCAGCTGCGCCGCGAAGGCTTCATGCACAACCGCGCCCGGCTCATCACCGCGTCGTTCCTGACCCGCGACCTCGGCATCGACTGGCGGCACGGCCTGCGCCACTTCAACGACTGGCTCACCGACGGCGACGTCGCCGACAACGCGGGAAACTGGCAGTGGGTGGCCGGCACCGGCAACAACACCCGGCCCGGCCAGACCATGAACCCGCTGCGGCAGGCGCTGCGGTTCGATCCCGGCGGCGACTACGTCCGCAGGTACGTGCCCGAACTCGCGGGTATCGACGGACGGCGAGTCCACCGTCCCTGGGCGCTGCCCGCAGCCCGCAAACGGGCTCTCGGCTATCCACCGCCCATCATCGATCTCGACTGACGAGTGCCCTTCGCGAGCCGATGCCGGGCATGCCGTCATTTCCGCCGCCCGGACGGGTAGGCACCACAAAACGCCTGGTCAACCGGAGTTGGACTGGACACGTCGGCCGCGGCGGCGCGACGGCCGCGCGCCCTGGATGGACCCGCTGTCGCGGTGGTGCCGGTATCTCCCGTCCCTCGCGCAGGGACGGCGATGGCGAAGGTGCGCGCCGAGGAAGGGCCGTTCGTCGTGTGGATGCAACCGGCCGGCCGTCGGGTCCCGAAGGACTGTGCAGAACCTGTACGGACGACGATGGAGAAACAGTGCGTTCCCGACATCGTGTGGCACAGGACGACGGTCAGCGCGGGTGGCGCTGATGGCGGCGCGGCATCCGGTCGTCGTGGTCGGGGCCGGTCTGGGCGGCCTGTCGGCGGCGATCCACCTGGCGGCGCGGGGGCGTGAGGTGGTGGTCGTCGAGGCGCGGGACGAGCCGGGCGGCTGCTGCGGGTCGGCGCACGCCGGCCCCTACCGGTTCGACACCGGTCCTTCGGTGCTGACGATGCCGGCGGTGCTCGCCGACACGTTCGGCGCTGCGGGCGAGGACCTGGAGGACGTGCTGCCGCTACGGCGTCTGGACCCGTTCTACCGGCTGGCCTTCCATGACGGGTCCCGCTTGGACGTCGTGGCTGGCGCGCAGCGGATGGCGGGCAACGTCCGGGAACTGTGCGGCCCGGCGGAGGCCGCGCGGTATCTGCGGTTCCGGCGGCGGCTCGGGGAGATGTTCGACGCGGAATGGTCGTCGTTCATCGACGCGGACATGACCCGGCTGCGCGGCATGGCTCGTCCCTATGCGCTGCTCAAACTGGCGGCGGCGGGCGGGTTCCGGCGCCTGGACCGCTACGTGGCCGGTCAGCTGACCGACGAGCGGCTCATCAAGGCGCATACCTTCCAGGCGCTGTATGTGGGGCTGCCTCCGGACAAGGCACTCGCCATCTATGCCGTCGTCGCGCACATGGACACCGTCGGCGGCGTGTACTTCCCCTCCAGCGGCGGCATGCACGCCGTCCCGCAGGCGATGGCGGCCGTGGCCGAGAAGGCCGGCGCCTCGATCAGGTACGGCGTGCGCGCCGAGCGGGTGGAGACCGGCGCGTCCGGAGTGACGGCGGTCCGGCTGGCCGGGGGCGAGCGGCTGCCCGCGAGCCACGTCGTCGTCGCCTGCGACCTGCCGCGGGCACACGCCGGGCTGCTTCCGGAGGCCGCCGGCGACTGGCGGCTGCGCAGGCCGCGGTACTCCCCGTCCTGCCTGGTCATGCATTTCGGGATCGACCGGCGGCCGGCGGGCCAGGCGCATCACACCCTTCATTTCGGCCGCCGATGGGCCGGCACGTTCGACGCGCTGGCGGCCGGACGTCCGCAGCCCGACCCGAGCCTGCTGGTCACCTGCCCCGAGTCCGGCGGCACCGCCGCGCCTGCGGGTCACACGACGTTGAGCGCGCTGGAGCCGGTCCCCAACCTGGCCGGCGGAGCCGACTGGGACCGGCTCGGCCCGCGGCTGGAGGAGCGCCTGCTGGGCCGCTTGGCCGACCTCGGGTACGGGGATCTGTCGGCGGCGCCGCGCAGGACCTTCGACCCCCCGGTGTGGGCCCGGCTCGGGCACTCGGCGGGCACGCCGTTCGCGCTGGACCACCGCTTCCGGCAGACGGCGTGGTTCCGGCCGTCGGGCCGCAGCCGCCGCGTCCCGGGCCTGCACTTCGCGGGGATGCACACCGCGCCCGGCGTGGGCCTCCCACCCGTGGTGATCTCCGGGAGGCTGGCCGCCGCCCGGATCCTGGAGGGCAGCCGATGACGCTGACCGCGAGCTACGAGCACTGCCGCCGCCTCAACGCCCGGCACGGCCGCTCGTTCTATCTGGCCACGCTGCTGCTGCCCGCGTGGAAACGCCGGCACGTGCACGCGCTGTACGGTTTCGCCCGCCACGTCGACGACATCGTCGACGAGTGCGGGCCCACGGGTACGGCCGGACGGGCCGCGGCGCTCGACGACGTGACCGCCAAGCTGGACGCCGCCACGGCGGGTGAGCCGGTGAACGACCCGGTGCTGCCCGCGTTCGTGCACACCGTGCGTTCCTTCGGTGTCGAACGCGCCGACATCGACGCGTTCCTGACCTCGATGCGCAGCGACCTGACCGTCACCCGATACGCCGCCTACGAAGACCTCCTCGCCTACATGGAAGGATCGGCCGCCGCCATCGGACTGATGATGCTGCCCGTCCTGGAGACCGTGCCGGGCGCCGGACAGGCCGCGCGGGAGCCCGCCCGGGAGCTGGGGCGCGCCTTCCAGCTCACCAACTTTATCCGGGACGTCGCCGAGGACCTGGAACGGGACCGCGTCTACCTGCCCCAGGAGGACCTGGCCGAGTTCGGCGTGACCGAGGCCGACCTCGCCCGCGGCACCTGCACCCGGGCCGTGCGCGCCCTCGTCGCCTTCGAAGCCGACCGGGCCCGCGGCCACTACCGCCGCGCGCTGGACGGCATCAGACTGCTGGCGCCGTCCTCCCGCCCCTGCATCCGCGCCGCGTACGAGCTGTACGGCGGCATCCTGGGTCAGATCGCCGCGGCCGGCCACGACGTGCTGACCGCGCGAGCGCGGGTGTCCCGCCGGCGGCGCGCCGCCATCTACGCGCGGCACCTGCTCGCGGCGTCCGCCGCGGGCCGGGCCGAGCGGCGCACCCCCGCCGGGACCGCCTGACATGGCCGAGCGGCGGGCACGGGTCGTGCTGGACGCGATGGGCGGCGACCACGGGCCGGCCGTAACGGTGCCGGGAGCGCTGGCGGCGTACCGCGAGCACGGAGTGCCGGTGGTCCTGGTGGGGCGGGCCGGCGAGATCCGGCGGTGGTTGCGGCGGTACGGCGCCGCCGACGGGGTGGAGGTGAGGCACGCCGGCGAGGTCGTCCCCATGACCGAACGGGGCGGGCACACGACGTCCCGGCGGGAGACGAGCCTGATGGTGGGCTGCGAGCTGGCCAGGCGTGAGGGGCTCCCGTTCGTGTCGGCCGGGTCGAGCGGAGCGGTGGTGGCGTCCGCGGTCCGCGCCTTCGGGCGGCGCGAGGGTGTGCGGCGCCCGGCGCTGGCGGTGGCGCTTCCGACCACGTCCGGTTCCACCGTGCTGGTCGACGCGGGCGGGACCACCGACCCGACGGCGGAGATGCTCGCGCAGTTCGCGACACTGGGCGCCGCCTACGCGCGCGACATCCTCGGCGTCCACGACCCGGTGGTCGGCCTGCTGTCCATCGGATCCGAGCCGGGCAAGGGAAACCGCCTCGTTCGGGACGCCGCCCGGCTGCTGCCGGAACTCCCGGTCCGTTTCCACGGCAACGTCGAAGGGCACGACGTGCTCGCGGGAACCGTCGACGTGGTCGTGACCGACGGGTTCACCGGGAACATCGTGCTGAAGAACATCGAGGGCTGTGTCCGGACCGTCCTCGCTTTGGCGGCCCGCACCGGAACCGCCGACCCCGGCACGCTGGAGGAGGTCGCGCGGCTTTACGCGGCCGACACCCACGGGGGTGCCGCGCTGCTGGGGTTGACCGGGACGGTCGTCGTCGCGCACGGCTCATCGGGCGCTGCCGCCATCGCGCGCGCGTGCGTGGTGGCGCGCGACCTGGCGGCCGAGGAGGCGCCTGCCCCGGTGAACGGTCATCGCGCCGCGGGGCCGGCCTCGTGAACGGGTCATTCCCGGACGGGACGCAGCGGATCGCGGCCGTCCCAGGCGCCCTGGCTCCCGAACGGGACGAAACGCGCGAAGAGCTCCTCGCTGTACCAGCCTTCGCGGCGGACGCGTCCGATGACGTCGCGATGCGCGGCCGTCCGGTGGGCGAAGCAGCCGACGGCCTGCTCGTCGTCCCACAGCGAGAAGGTCGCCTGCCGGGCCAGCGGCCACTCGCCCGCACCGATCGAGGCGAGACAGCCGTCCTGGCGGTGCAGCAGACGGTCCACGTCGGGGATCGACCGGTAGAACGCCACCAGCCGCCGCGGGCGGATCGACGCCCTGGTCAGCACGGCCACCGGACCGGGCGGCGTCGCGCGCGGGGGAGCCGTCGCCGCGGCGAGCGGGTCGGCCCCGCCCCAGCCGCCGCGGGAACTCAGCGGCATGAGGCGGACGTGCCAGGACTCTTCGGACTCGTCCCGCCAGCGCGCCGCCACCGG
The DNA here is from genome assembly GCF_005889715.1 of Actinomadura soli. GTDB lineage: Bacteria > Actinomycetota > Actinomycetes > Streptosporangiales > Streptosporangiaceae > Spirillospora > Spirillospora soli. The sequence continues at coordinate 2,013 of NZ_VCKW01000109.1, read as the reverse complement.
CGAGCGCTCCAGGAAACACTCCAGTTCCGACTCCCCGTCCCACACCGCGAACAGCGCCCAGCGGCGCAGGTCGGCGCCCAGGCTCATGGACCGGCCCTTGCCCGTGCCCAGGAGCCGCCAGAACCGCAGCCCGCCGGTGCCGCGCAGCACCGGACGGTCGAACGCCATGTGCCGCGCGGCGTCCAGGCCCGCGTATCTGATGAGGTGAAACGAGGCGATGATCCCTGTGCTCGTGGCGGTCATCAGCGGCTACCTGCTCGGCTCGGTGCCGGTCGGGGTGTTCGTCGGACGCGCCCACGGCTTCGACCCGCGCGACGTCGGTGACCGCAACCCCGGCTTCTGGAACGTGATGGAACGGCTCGGCTGGAAGGCCGCCGTGCCCGTCTTCGCCGGCGACATGCTCAAGGGGACGGCGGCCGGGCTGGCCGGGCTGCTGGTGAGCGGAACCGAGACGGGCGCTCTGGGAGTGCCGGACGGGGCGAGCGTCGTGCCGGTGTTCGCCGCGGTGGCCGCGGCGATGGCCGGGCACGCCTGGCCGGTGTTCGCCGGGTGGCGGGGCGGACGCTCCATCCTCGCGTTCGCCGGCGGGTTCGCCGTGATCTGCCCGCCCGCGTTCGCGCTCGGCGTCGCCCTGCTCGTGGTGGGCGGCCTGGCCTTCCGCTCGTTCGCCTGGGGCACCCGCCTGGCGGTGTTCTCCCTGCCGGTGCTGCAGTTGTTCTTCGCGCCGGCAGAGCAGGTCGCGGGCACCGGGGCGTTGATGTGCCTCATCGGGCTGCGTTTCGGGCAGGCAGCCCTGGCCGGTCGCCGGACCTGACCGCCGCGCGACCGTAACGGCGGCCACGCCAGGACCGCGCCGGCACCAGCGCCGACTGCGTCAGCCGGACGGCCGCCGCCGCGTCCAGGAGCGGAGAAGCCGCGAGGCCCCGCCTTGGACGCACATAGCTCCCCCGCAGAGCGGCCACGAGAAGGAACCGCTGCGCCAGCAGGCCGAGATCGAGCGCGGCGGGACGACCCGCCGCCAGCCGCAGGATGGGCAGTACCGTCGTCAGCCAGACCACGCCCAGGTCGCCCGCCAGGCGGGCCGCTGAGGTCACGTCCCGCATCGCGATCGACCGGCCCCACTCACGCCACACGCCGGCAGCCGACTCGTGCATGTCCACCTCCAGCAGGGCCCCCGCGTCCCGGAACGCGACCCGCCAGCCGTCCCGCGCGAGCAGCCGCCCGAGCGCCACATCGTCGGTCAGGTGGCGGCGGACCCTCGCGAAACCGTCGGCCTCCGCCATTCGTGTCTTCAGGAACGCCATGCACTGGCCGTTGACAAGCAGCCGATCCGGGCGTCGTGCCGGCGGCCCGATGGGACCGAACCGGTAGACGAGCGTGGCCAGCAGCGACGCGTGCAGCGCCTGCTCGACCGCGCCACCGCAGATGAACCGCGGCCCCGCGCTCACCAGGTCGTAGGCGTCCAGCAACGCGGCCAGTTCCGCGCACAGTCCCGTCTTGGGACGCGTGTCCGCGTCCAGCACGACCACGATCGGCCCGGCCGCCGCGCGCACGCCCTGGTGAAGCGCCCACTGCTTGCCGACCCACCCGCCCGGCGGCGGCGCACCGGTGACGACGGCGGCGCCCAGTCCCGCCGCCAGCCGTGCGGTGCCGTCGCTGGACTCGTCGTCCACGACGATGACCTCGCTCACCGCCGGGTCGGCGAGCAGCGGCGCGACGCAGTCCCCGATGCGGGACTCCTCGTCACGGGCCGGGATCACCACCGACACCGGCTCCCGCGGCGATCCGGACGACCCGGGCACGAGCGGCGCGGGACGGTCACGCCCCCGGGCGAGCCTCGCCGCCACGACCCCGGCGGCCGCCGCCTGCATCATGGTCAGCGGCCCCATCAGGTCAGTGCCTCCCCCGAGCGGGCGGAACGGCCGGTGCGGCCGAAGTCCTCCTCGACGAGGGAGGCGACGATCCGCCCGCCCATCGCGACCAGCGGGAGCCCGCCCCCGGGATGCGCCGACC
>NZ_VCKW01000108.1 GCF_005889715.1 Actinomadura soli | reverse complement strand
CCCCTCGCCCGCGCCCCACTCCCACGCGAGCCACTCCACCGGCCTGGCCGACGACGAGGTCCGGCGGATCGACGCGTACTGGAGCGCGGCCAACTACCTGTCCGTCGGGCAGATCTACCTGCTGGACAACCCGCTGCTGCGGGAGCCGCTGCGGCCGGAGCACATCAAACCGCGGCTGCTCGGCCACTGGGGCACCTCGCCCGGCCTGAACTTCTGCTACGCGCACCTCAACCGGGCGATCAAGGCGCGCGACCTCGACATGATCTACATCATGGGGCCGGGGCACGGCGGCCCGGCGGCCGTCGCGAACGCCTGGCTGGAGGGCACCTACAGCGAGGTGTACCCGGACGTGTCCCTGGACGCCGCAGGCATGCGCAGGCTGTTCCGGCAGTTCTCGTTCCCCGGCGGCATCCCCAGCCATGTGGCCCCGGAGACGCCGGGTTCGATCCACGAGGGCGGCGAGCTCGGCTACTCGCTCGCGCACGCGTACGGCGCGGCGTTCGACAATCCGGACCTCGTCGTCGCGTGCATCGTCGGCGACGGCGAGGCGGAGACCGGTCCGCTGGCGGCGAGCTGGCATTCCGACAAGTTCCTGGACCCGGTGAAGGACGGCGCCGTCCTCCCGATCCTGCACCTCAACGGCTACAAGATCGCGAACCCGGCGGTGCTGGCGCGGATCCCCGAAGAGGAACTCGTCCAGCTCCTCGACGGCTACGGATACCAGCCCTTCCTCGTGAGCGGCGACGAGCCGGCGTCCATGCACCGGAAGATGGCCGCCGCGCTCGACCAGGCCCTGAACGAGATCACCGACATCCAGCGCAACGCCCGCGAGGGACGCGTCTCCGAACGCCGCCGGTGGCCCGTCATCGTCCTGCGCTCGCCCAAGGGCTGGACGGGACCGAAGGAAGTGGACGGACAGCCGGTCGAGAACACGTGGCGCTCCCACCAGGTCCCGCTCGCCGGTGTGCGCGACAACCCCGAGCATCTGGCGCAGCTTGAGGAATGGCTGCGCTCGTACCGCCCCGACACGCTGTTCGACGACGGCGGAGCCCCCGTCGCGCCCCTGCGAGCGCTGGCGCCCGAAGGCGACCGGCGGATGAGCGCCAACCCGCACGCCAACGGCGGGCTGCTGCTGAAACCGCTGCGCCTGCCCGACTTCCGCGACTACGCCGTCCCGGTCGGCAGGCCCGGCACGACGTCGTCCGAGCCGACCCGCGCGCTCGGGACGTTCCTGCGCGACGTCGTGAAGGCCAACCCGTCCAACTTCCGCATCATGGGCGCGGACGAGACCGCGTCCAACCGGCTCGGGGCGGTGTTCGACGCGACCGACCGCGTCTTCCAGGGCGAACGGCTCCCGACCGACGAGCACCAGGGGCCGTCCGGGCAGGTGATGGAGGTGCTGAGCGAGCACCTGTGCCAGGGCTGGCTGGAGGGCTACCTCCTCACCGGACGGCACGGCCTGTTCAACAGCTACGAGGCGTTCGTCCACATCGTCGACGCGATGTTCAACCAGCACGCCAAATGGCTGAAGGTCACCCGGCACCTGGCGTGGCGCCGCCCGATCGCGTCCCTCAACTACCTGCTCTCCTCGCACGTGTGGCGGCAGGACCACAACGGCTTCACCCACCAGGACCCCGGCTTCCTCGACGTCGTCATGAACAAGAAGCCGGAGATCGTCCGGGTGTACCTGCCGCCGGACGCGAACACGCTGCTGTCGGTCGGCGACCACTGCCTGCGGTCCCGCGACTACGTCAACGTGATCGTGGCCGGGAAGCAGCCCGCGCTGAACTGGCTGCCGATGGACGCGGCCGTCGCCCACAGCACCCGCGGCATCGGCATCTGGGAATGGGCGTCCAGCGACGGCGGCGCCGACCCGGACGTCGTCCTCGCCTGCGCCGGAGACGTCCCGACCCTCGAAACGCTCGCCGCCGTGGACCAGCTCCGCCAGCTCTTCCCCGAGCTGCGCGTCAGGGTCGTGAACGTCGTGGACCTCATGCGGCTGCAGCCGTCCAGCGAGCACCCGCACGGCCTGCCCGACCGCGATTACGACGCGCTGTTCACCACCGACAAGCCCGTCATCTTCGCCTTCCACGGCTACCCGTACCTCGTCCACCGGCTCACCTACCGCCGCGCCGGGCATCCCAACCTGCACGTCCGCGGTTACAAGGAGGAGGGGACGACCACCACGCCGTTCGACATGGTCATGCTGAACGACCTGGACCGCTTCCACCTCGTGATGGACGTCATCGACCGCGTCCCGTCCCTCGGCGGACGCGTGGCCCACATCCGGCAGCGCATGGCCGACCGCCGCCTGGCCCTCCGCGCCTACACGCGCGAACACGGCCAGGACGCACCGGAGATCCGCGACTGGACGTGGCCGTACTGATGCGCGTCCTGACCGTGAACCCGGGTTCGAGCAGCCTGAAGGTGAGCCTGCTCGACCCGGACGACACCCTCCTCGCCGAAGACTCCGCCCCCGGCCACGAGAGCGCCGGGATCGTCGCCGGGATGCCCGCCGAACCGGACGCGATCGGCGTCCGGTTCGTCCACGGCGGCACCGGCTACACGGAACCGACGCTTATCGACGCCGCGGTCACCAAGCACCTGCACGACCTCGCCGATCTGGCCCCGCTGCACCAGCCCGCGTCCCTGCACGCCCTGTCGGAGATCGCCTCCGCCCTGCCCGGTGTCCCGGCCGTCGCCTGCTTCGACACCGCGTTCCACGCCACCCTCCCGGACGCCGCCGCCACCTACGCGCTGCCCGCCGAATGGCGCGAACGGTTCGGGTTGCGCCGCTTCGGCTTCCACGGCCTGTCGTTCTCCTACGCCGTCCGGCGCACAGCCGAACTGCTCGGCGCCATCCCACCCCGGATGGTCGTCTGCCATCTCGGCTCGGGCGCATCCCTCTGCGCCGTCGCCGAAGGCCGCTCCGTCGACACGACCATGGGCTTCACGCCGCTCGAAGGGCTGATCATGGCGTCCCGCGCGGGCAGCATCGACCCGGGCATCCCGCTGTGGCTGATCAAACACGGCCTCTCTGTTGAAGATGTCAACACCGCCCTGGAACGCGACTCCGGCCTGCGCGGCCTCACCGGCACCGGCGACATGCGCCGCGTCCGCGAACTCGCCGAGCAACGCGACGCGAACGCCCTCGCCGCCCTGGACGCCTACCACCACCGCCTCCGCGCCTGCGCCGCCGCCATGACCGCCTCGCTGGGCGGCCTGGACGCGCTCGTGTTCACGGGCGGCGTCGGCGAGCACGACCCGTCCGTCCGCATGCGCCTGGCCGAAGACCTCTCCTACCTGGGCGTCTCCATGGACCCAGACCGCAACGCCGCCGCAGCCGGCGACACCGACATCACGTCCGCCGACGCCCCCGTCCGCACCCTCGTCGTAACCGCCCGCGAAGACCTGGAGATCGCGACCGGAGTCAGGAAGGCGTGCGCGAAATCCTGAGCGCCGCCGGGACCGACGCGGACGCGCTCGCTGCTCTGCAGGCCGGCCGGGCCGAGCTGATCCGGCTCGACGCCCGGGTCCACGGACGTCCCGTACCGATCGACGCACTCCCAGCCACTGCGTATCCGGCCGCGAGCGGCACCCCCGTTTCCGTGCCCGGGGCGACTGGGGAACGCTTCCTCACGGTCGGCCAGGGCACCCGGGAATTCGTGATCGACCGCCCGGAACCCGGACGTCCGGCCCTTGTGGAGGTGACCACCACCGGCAGCTCCGCGTTCATGGTGAAGGAGGTGGTCCGGACGGCGGACCGGGTGGAGACCCTCGGGAACCTGGCCTCCACCTATGAGGATCACCACGAGCGTCATTACCTCACTCCCGATCCGACTTACCTGCTGGTGAAAGCCGATCTCGACCGGCGCTGGTCGATCCGGATCCTGCCCATCGGGCAGGCCCGGCGGCTGGAGACCGAGTGCGTCGGGCAGAGCAGGGAAGTCCTGTCCTACGAGGGCGGGCCCGCGCTCCTGACCGTCCAGGCCCGGGCCCCGCAGTTCTGTTCCGCGGCGTTCTTCGGGCGGCGGGGGCGGCGCAGCGTACGGGGCCGGTTGCGTCGGGCAGGCTCCGCCTGCCCCGCCCGGTCGCGCCGCCCCCACCGCCCAGCCACGAAGTAGGGATTCAGAATGGCCACATATCGGTCAATAATCTCGAAATTCTCAAAGTCGGCAGCCTAGCGGTGATAATAGTGTGGCCTTTTGATTCGTGCGTTTTTGGTGCGTGGGTTGGGTTTTGATGTGGTAGGATTAGAACATGAGTTCGATCACTGTTGATTTGGGTGGGGCGTCTACCGGTGAAATGGTGGACGTTCTTTCAGTGATCGCTTCTGAGCTTGCGCAGCGTGCTGTGCCGGATTCGGCGGGCTTGTGCAAGGAGCTCTCTGAAACCCTTGCTGCCGCCACCGACCAGCTTGAAGCCGCCCTGGCCGGAATGGTGGGCGTGGTCGACCGGGCCGGGGAGGTGAAGCGGTGGGGTTACCCGTCCACTCAAGCCTGGCTCCGTCATCAACTCGGTATGCGTGACAGCCGCGCCAAGGAACGTCTCACCCTGGCCCGGCAGCGTGACCGCCTCGCTGAGGTGACAGAGCGGTGGGCGGTCGGTGACCTCTCGTTCGGATACGCCGCCACGATCGCGGGCGCGGTCGCCCGCCTCGACGACGAGGACTGCCAGGCGGCCGAGGAAATCCTGCTCGGCCTGGCCGACCAGGACTGCTCGGCCGGGAAGGTCGCCGCGTTCGGCAAGCGCATCCGCGATGTGATCGCCGAGCGGGACGGCATCGAGACACCCGACGGCGACGTCAAGCGCGGATACGAGCGGTCCTGGATCGACTCCACCCGGTCCCTGGACGGCGGCCGCTACGTCAAGGGCTGGCTCAACGCCGAAGACGCCGCTATCTGGGACGGCACCCTCGCACCACTCGCCAAGCCTGCGGGAGCCGACGACCGCCGAGACCTGTCCGAACGGACGGCGGCCGCGCTGACCTCGGTCCTGGCCGGTGGGCACAAGGCCACCCGCGTCACCGTCATCTGCGACCTGGACACCCTCACCGGCGGAACCACCCCGGCACGCCTCACCGACGGCACCCCGATCCCAGCCGAGCAGGTCCGCCGCATCGCGCTCAACGCGGGCCTGTCCCCCTTGCTGCTGGGGCCCGGCCAGCACCCGCTCTACCTCGGCCACACCGTCCGGATCGCCACCGGCGCACAACGCCGCGTCCTGCAGACCATGTACCCCACCTGCGCCGTGCAGGGCTGCGAGGTGCCCGGGACGTTGTGCGAAGTCGACCACGTACACGGCTGGGCTCTGGGCAGGAGCCCGACCGACATCGACCAGCTCGTCCTGACCTGCGGCTGGCACAACCGCTTCAAGCACAGCCACCCCGACCAGATCCAGATCGATCGAGATCCCGTGAACGGGCGCTACACCTACCGGCTTCGGCCTCCACCCGACCGGCGGCCCGTCACGGCCATCGGCCGCCCGCCTCCCTGGCCTCGTGAGTTCCCGCAACGGCGAACCGGCGAGCCCGCCCAGCCGAGAGCACCCCGTCCTACACAGACGGCGGCGTAAGCGTCCGGCCGTAGGTCGTGATCTCTCTGGCCTGGCGCAGCGTCGTTCAACGGGCGCGTTGGTGGGTGGTGACCAGGATGCCGTCGCCGTACGTCTTCGACTCGGTCAGGGACCAGGTGGTCTTGTCGGGGGTCTCCGTCCAGAGTTTGCGGCCGTGGCCGAGGATCACGGGGAACCACATGAGGCGGATCTCGTCGACCAGATCGTGCGCGAGCAGGCCCTGGACGAGCCGGATGCTGCCGGGCACGGAAATCTCGCCTTCGACGTCCTGTCTCAGCCGGGTGACCTCCTCGGTGAGGTCGCCGGAGAGCACTGTCGTGTTCCGCCATTCGGGGTCGGTGAGCGTGCCGGAGACGACGTATTTCGGCATGCCGTTGTACTTGTCCGCGAGCTCGCCTTCGTACTGCGGCCAGGCGGAGGCGAAGCCCTCGTAGGTGGCGCGTCCCAGCAGCAGCGCCGCGGACGCGAGCGCCTCGTCGGTCTTGAACTGCTCGCCGTCCGGGCCGCGGTCGAAGTCGAAGCTCCAGTTCGGGTACTTGAAGTCTTCGCCGCCGGGCGCCTCGACGACGCCGTCCAGGGAAATGAACTCGGTCACGACGATCTTTCCCATGTCAGGCTCCCTTGGTGAATTCGCCCAGCGCGGGCGCGAGGACGTCCGCGGTCGTGCTGTGGTTCTCGCCCGGGATCGCTTTCAGCGTGGCGGTCGGCAGGTGGTCGGCCACCGCTTTCGCACCGGCGGCGAGGGCGGGCCAGGTGTCGTCGCCGTGGAGCACGAGGACGGGCACGCGGACCTTGTCCCACAGGGCGGTGCGGAGCGGCTTGCCGGACATGGTGTCTCCGACGATCCGGCCGTCGTAGGCGATCGTCGGCGCGATCGCTTCGAGTCCCGGCCAGAAGTCGCTCTCGCGCATTTCGGCGACGGCTTCTTCGGGCACTCCCGCGGTGGCCGTCATGAACAGGGCCACGGCGTCCCCGGGACGGCCTTCGGCGACGGCCGCGTCGAGCCGCTCGACGTAGTCGGAAGGAAGTGGAGGGCGGACGTCGTCTACGACGACCGGCGGCTCCCACAGGGCCAGGCGTGCGATGGGGGCACCGGCCTGCGCCGCGTGGAGGGCGAGGAGCGCCCCGGACGACCAGCCGAACACCGTCGCCGGACGGCCGCCGCCCGCCTGCTCGATGATCGCGGCGAGGTCCTCGATCTCGCGCTCGACCGCGTAGGGGGCGGTGTCCCCGCTCTCGCCGCGGCCTCGGCGGTCGTAGTTGATCACCTGGAACTCGCCGGCCAGGAGTTCCGCGGTCTGGGCGTTCTCGGGGGTCGTGGCGCGGTGGGCGGTCGCGCCGTCGATGATGACGATCGGTTCGCCGCCGCCCCACGTGGTGTAGGCGATGGCGGTGCCGTCGGCCGAGGTGACGGTGCCCTGGGACATGGGGTCACACCCTTCTTTCGGTCGGTGCCGCGCCGCGATCGACGCGACGGCACCGACCCTAGAAGCGCTCGTCGCCCTCGATCTTGTACAGGAGCGACAGGGGCTCGTCGCCGTCGCGGCGCCGCAGCCGCGTCGCCGTCCGGCCGATGAACCGCTGCAGCGACCGCGCCAGATGCGGCTGGTCGTAGTAGCCGAGCCGGTGGACGACGTCCAGGGCCGGTGCGCCCTCGCCGAGGAGCACGGCGGCGTGGCGGGCACGGTCGATCTGCCGGATCGCGCCTTGGGTCAGGCCCGTCGCGGTGACGACGCGCCGCTGCACGGAACGGGCTCCGACCTTGGCGATGCCGCCCCACACGACCTCGTCCACAAGCGGGTCGCGGGTGAGCACGTCCGCGCGCACGAGCTTGTCGACGAAATCCTCCGCGCTCTCGAAGCCGGGGATCTCCCATTCCTCGCCCCGCAGGACGAACCTGCGTCCGTCGGCGTACGGGCTCTCCACCTCGGCGTCGACGAGCCGGGCGATCGGCAGGTGCGGCATCGACGTCCCGTGCGCGAACGTGATCCCGAACGCCTCCGAGTCACCGGCGATCCGCGCCGTCGACGCGATCGTCTCCGGGCCCCGGAGGGCGGCGTGGACGGCGCCCTCGAACTCCCAGAAGACGAGCTCCCAGTTCGACGTCGCGACCGAGGTCAGGCTCTCCTGCCCGCTCGTCCGGCCGCGCCAGACGCGCGCGATGTACGGCGAATCGGAACCGCGGTGGTCGCTTTCGATCGGCATACGGCGCCCCTCCGTCTCGCGCTGAGACTATCGAGCGGTCTTCAGCGGGCCGGTCCGCGATCTTCGGCGCGGGCGCGGTTCTCCTCGTCCTCCAGGAGCGGGCCGATGCGGAACGGGACCTGGTGGGTGAGGACGATCGAGGTGATGCTGCGGCGGACGCCGGGGCAGGCGAGGATCGAGTCGATCACCTCGTGGAGCTGCTTGCCGTTCGGGGCGACCGCGCGGACCAGGAGGTCGCCCTGGCCGGTGATGCCGAGGACCTCCAGGACGCGCGGGATCGCGGCCAGTGCGGCGGCGGCCTCGCGGAGGCGGCCCTGGGCGACCTCGAGGGTGACGAACGCGGTCAGCTCGAAGCCGATGGCGCCGAGATCGACCTCACGGCCGCGGTGCCCGATGACGCCCTCGCGTTCGAGGCGCTCGACGCGGGCGTGGGCGGTGTTGCGGGCGATGCCCAGCTTGGCGGCGAGCTCGGTGACGCCGATGCGCGGCTGCTCGACCAGGCGGCGGAGTATCCGCAGGTCGAGGAGGGTAGTGGTGCGGGTCACAATGCTCAGCTCCGGCAGGTGTATCGGTCCATTATTGAGCAATCCGCTCAATTGTCACGCTCTCATCTTGCACACCGCTCAGCGGGGCGGGCTCAATGCAGGCATGAGCACCACCGCTTCTCCTTCTCCGATCCGCGCCTGGCTGGAGCTGGAGCGGGGCCGGATCGCGATCGGCGGCGTCCACGCGCTCGTCCGGCTGCTGCTCGACCAGCGGCGCGCGGACGCGCGGCGCGGCTGGCAGACCGCCGGGTTCGTGTCCGGGTACCGGGGGTCGCCGCTCGGCGGGCTCGACCAGCAGCTCATGCGGGACGCGCGCCTGCTGGACGGCAACGGCATCCGGTTCGTGCCCGGGGTGAACGAGGAGCTGGCGGCGACGGCGGTCTACGGGTCGCAGCTCGTGGATCATCTGCCGGGGCCGCGCTATGAGGGCGTCTTCGGGCTCTGGTACGGGAAGGCGCCGGGCGTCGACCGGTCGCTGGACGCGTTCAAGCACGCGAACTGGCTCGGCACGTCCGAGCGCGGCGGGGTGCTCGCGGTGGTGGGGGACGACCCCTCCGCCAAGTCGTCGACGCTGCCGTCGGCCACGGAGGGGGCGCTCGCGGAGGCGTTCATGCCGGTGCTCGTGCCCGCGTCGGTCGGGGACGTGCTCCGCCTCGGCCGGCACGGCTTCGAGATGTCGCGGTTCTCCGGCGCCTGGACGGGCTTCAAGGTCGTGACCGACGTCGCCGACTCGCACGAGACCGTGGACGCGGAGCCCGTGCCCGACCCGGTGCTGCCCGAGTTCGGCTGGCGCGGCCGTCCGTGGAAGCCGACCCGCAGGCCGGGCGTCGACCTGAAGGACACGACCTCGCTGGAGGCGGAAGTCCTGGAGGGGCGGCTGCAGGCCGCGGCGGCGTACGTCTCGGCGAACGGGCTGGATCGGGTCGAGGGCGCTGACGGTGACGCGGCCCTCGGGCTGGTCGCCGCCGGGCGGACCTATCTGGAGCTGCGCGAGGCGCTCGACCGGCTGGGACTGGACGACGCCGCGCTGGCCAGGCGGGGCGTCCGCCTTCTGCGGCTCGCGATGGTCTACCCGCTGGACGCCGGGCGGGTGCGGGAGTTCGCGCGCGGGCTCCGCGAGATCGTCGTGGTGGAGGAGAAGCGGGCGTTCATCGAGACGCAGATCAGGGACGTCCTGTACGCGGCGGCGGAGCGTCCGGCCGTGTACGGCAAGAGCGGGCCGGACGGCGCCGGTCTCCTACCGCTGGACTGGGGCCTCGACGCCGACAGGATCACCAAGGCGCTGGCCCGGTTCCTCGCCGATCGTGTGGGAGAGGAGCATGTGGATCTGCGCGACCCGGTGCTGCGTCCCCGCAAACCGGCGGTGAACCTGCTCGCGCCCGCGCGCACGCCCTTCTTCTGTTCGGGGTGCCCGCACAACCGGTCCACGGTCGTCCCGGACGGGTCGGTCGCGGCGAGCGGCATCGGCTGCCATGTCATGACCGTGTTCACCGACCGCAGCATCGGCACGACGCAGATGGGCGGCGAGGGCGCGATGTGGGTCGGGGCCGCGCCGTTCAGCGACACGGGGCACATGTTCCAGAACCTCGGGGACGGGACGTTCTTCCACTCGGGGAGCCTCGCGGTCCGGCAGGCCGTCGCCGCAGGCACCAACATCACCTTCAAGCTCCTCTACAACGCGGCCGTGGCGATGACGGGCGGGCAGGACGCCGACGGCGGCTCCGACCCGGCGGCGATCACCCGGATGCTGCACGCCGAGGGCGTCGCGAAGATCGTGGTGGTGGCGGACGACCCGTCCCGCTACCCGCGCGCCACGGACTGGGCGCCCGGCGTCCGGGTCCGGCACCGTGACGACCTCGACGCCGTCCAGCGGGACCTGCGCGAGGTGCCCGGCGTGACCGTGCTGCTGTACGACCAGGCGTGCGCGGCGGAGACGCGGCGCAAGCGCAAGCGCGGGCTCGTCCCGGATCCGCGGACCCGCGTCCTGATCAACGAGGCGGTGTGCGAGGGCTGCGGCGACTGCGGCGTGAAGTCGAACTGCCTGAGCGTGGAGCCGGTCGAGACGGAGTTCGGACGCAAGACGCAGATCAACCAGACGTCCTGCAACAAGGACTACTCGTGCGTGGACGGCGACTGCCCCTCGTTCGTCACCGTGACCCCGGGCGAGCGGAAGGCGCACACGGCGCTGCCCGAGATCGGCGCGCTGGCCGAGCCTGACGCCCGGCCGCTGTCGGCGGACGTCCTGCTCGTCGGCATCGGCGGGACCGGCGTCGTGACGGTCAACCAGGTCCTGGCCATGGCGGCGCTCCTCGACGGGCGGCACGCCCGCGCGCTCGACCAGACCGGGCTGAGCCAGAAGGCGGGCGCGGTGGTGTCGCACCTGCGGATCGGCGACGCCCACCGGGACCGTCCGGGCATGGTCGGCGCGGGCGGCACCGACGCCTACCTCGTGTTCGACGCGCTGGCGGGGACGTCCGAGACGAACCTGCGCCGCTGCGCGCCCGGCCGCACCGCCGCGGTCGTGTCGACCAGCGAGGTCCCCACCGGACGGATGATCACGGACACGGCGGCGTCGCTGCCGCCGAGCGCGTCGCTCGTGCAGCGGATCGCCGGCCGGACGGACGCGGACCGCCTCCTCGCGCTCGACGCCCTCGGCCTCGCGGAACGCTGGTTCGGGAGCACGACCACGGCCAACTTCGTCGTGGTCGGCGCCGCGTACCAGTCGGGGCTGCTGCCGTTGTCGGCGGACGCGATCGAGGAGGCGCTCGCGCTGAACGGCGTCCAGGTGGCGGCGAACGTCCAGGCGTTCCGCGCCGGTCGGCGCCTCGTCCTCGAACCGGCGTGGGCCGCGGCGGGATCGGAGCCGTCGTCTTCGGCTCCGGCGCCGCGTCCGCTGGACGGCACCGCGGCGGCCGCGATGAGCCTGGTCGACGCGTCCGGCGCGGACGGCGAGCTGGCCCGTGTGCTGCGGCTGCGCGTCCCCGACCTCGCCGCGTACCAGGACCTCGCGCTCGCCAAGCGGTACCTGGACGCCGTCATGCGCGTCGCCGCCGCCGAGGGCGAGCGCGCGGCCGGTGCCGGTGGGCGGCGGCTCGCGGTCGCCGTCGCGCGCAACCTGTACAAGCTGATGGCCTACAAGGACGAGTACGAGGTGGCCCGCCTGCACCTCGACCCCGAACTGGGCCGCCGGGTGGAGGAGCGGTTCGGGGCGGGGGCTTCCGTCCGGTACATGCTGCACCCGCCGCTGCTCCGCGCGATCGGGCTGGACAGGAAGATCGCGCTCGGCCGGACGGCCCGGCCCGCGTTCCACGCGCTGCGCGCGATGCGGCGGCTGCGCGGCACCCCCTTCGACCCGTTCGGGATGGCGGCGCAGCGCCGCGCCGAGCGCCGCCTCGTCACCGGCTACGTGGCCGTCGTGAACGAGCTGGTCGCCGGTCTGGACGGCGGCGCCGGGCAGGCGAGGCTCGACCTCGCGGTGCAGATCGCGGAGCTGCCCGACATGGTCCGCGGCTACGAGGACGTCAAGACCGCGAACATCGTCCGCTACGAGGAGCGCCTGCGCGAACTCCTGACCGCCTGGCGCGCGGAACTCTCCCCGGCGGCCGTCTGACCACGTCCGGTCGGCGTTCCCGCGCCGCGTTCCGCCACCCGGTCGAACCCGTCCGCCGGACGGCCCGTACCAGCTGACATGCCGGGGTCCGCGCCCGGCCTGGATGCGCGACAAGGGTTGGTTCGAGTGAAATCGGGCTTGCGGCTGGCGGAGCGTTACCGCCTCGTGGAGCATCTCGGCTCTCCCACCAGCAGAGCCGCTCGTGCTGGCAAGGCTCGCGCGCGCGGGGTCATGGAGGTCTGGCGGGCCTGGGACGAGCTGCTCGGGCGTCCCGTAGCGGTGAAACTGCTGGCGTCCGCGCGTGCCGATCTGCGCCGCGCGTTCCAGGAGGGCGTCAACCGGGCCGCCGGTCTCTCGCATCCCGCGCTGGAGACGGTCTACGACAGCGACCAGACCCGCGACGCGTCCGGACGTCCGGTGTCCTATGTCGTGACCGAGTTCCTGGACGGCGAGACGCTCGCCGACCGGCTGCGCCAAGGCCCGCTCACCGTGTCCGAGACGATCGGCGTCTGCGCGCGGATCGCCGCCGCGCTGGACGCCGCTCACAAGGCCGGAGTGACGCACGGCGATCTGAGTCCGGGCAAGGTCATGCTCGCCGGGGGCGACGTCAAGGTCCTCGATACCGGGATCGGCGGCATCGTCCGCGGTGCCCGCGAGGCGTCCGGGCGCAGGAAGGCCGCCGCAAAGGCCGTGAACGTCGCCGTGGAAGCGGGCGACGTGCGCGCCCTCGGCGTCCTCATCTCCGCCTGCCTGCCCGCCGGGACGTCCGGGGACGCGGCCTCCATCGCCGCGCGCTGCCTCGGCGCGACGGCCGTGGACGGGCCGTTCGCGGCGGAGATCGCCGGACTCCTCGGCCGGGACGACGGCGGCCCGGCGAACGCGGTGTTCGCGCCAAGGAAGGGCCCGGCGAACGCCGACCCGGCATACGCGACGCAGCCGTTCCACGATCACCGGACGAAAGCGTTCCGCCTACCCACGCCGCGGCACCGCTCGGCGGGCGTCCGCCTCGCGGCGATCGCGCTCGTGGTCGCCATTCCCGTCACCGCCGCCGTCGCGATCCTGATGTCGGCGCCGCGCGCCCCCGTCATCGTGCCGCCGCGCGAACCAGGGGTGAGCGAGGTGGCCGACGCCGCCGGGCGGCTGCGCCCGATCGTGAGCCGCGGCTACACCTCCGGCGAGATCCGATCCGACGTCGCCATCGACCTCAACGACCGGATCACGAACCTGGAGAACGCCCTCGCCTCCGGCCGGGACCGCGCCGGGAGGCGGCGCGCCGTGAACCGGCGGATCGCCCTGCTGCGGGACGAGATCGTCGCGCGGCAGCGGGAGCGCACCCTGTCCAGGGACGTCGCCGCCGAGCTGACCCGCGTCCTCGCGACGGTCCAGGCATGATGGCCGCGCACGAACGGCCGCGCGAGGAGCCGCAGCCGGTCCACCAGGTCCACGAGTTCCGGGTGCCGTGGCTCGCGCTCGCGAGCGTCGCCGCCACGATCGCCGCCGCGTCCGCCATCGTGCTCGGGATCGGCGACACGCTCGACGGCGACGGCCCGCCCGGCCGCCTGCTCCCGCTGCAGGCCGCGTCTCCCCCGGCCACCCCGCCGGCGGGCCGGGTCGGACACGCGGAGGCCGGGCCTCCGGAGTCTCCCGAGACGCGCATGCACGACGCGCTGGTCAGGCTCCGGCTCTCGGTGGACCAGGGCGTCGAGGCGGGCGACGTCCGCGGCGACGCCGGGCTCGACCTCACCGCCGCGATCGAGCGGATCCTCGACCGTCTCTGGTCGCCGCCCGGCCACCGCCGTGCGGACGTCACCTTCCTGCACCAGAGGATCGCCGTCCGGACGCGGGAGGGCGCGATCGCGGGACACCGCGCCGACGAGCTGCACCTCATCCTCGACCGCGCCTCCTGAAGCGGCGGGACGGCCCGGCGGGACGGCCCGGGAAGACCGCCCGGGTCAGACGCAGCCCTCGAACTGGGGGATCTCGATGATCGACAGGTCCATCCCGCTGCCGTCGAACCATTTGTGCATCAGCTTGGCGGCCGTCCCGTCCTGGTACATCCGGGTGATGGCGCGGTTGAGCGCCTCGCATCCGTCCGGGTCGCCCTGCTGGATCCCGATCCCGGTGTTCTGCTCGCTGATCCGCGCGTTCACCAGCCGGAACCCGCCGCCCTCCCGCCGGATGAGCCCGGCCAGGATCACGTCGTTCGTGGTGATGGCGTCCACCTGGCGGTCCTTGATCATGGCCATGCACGCGTCGTAGTCCTTGGCCGGGACGATCCGCGCGGTCATCCCGTTGATCGCCAGGAGCCGCTTCGTCGGATCGGCTCCCTCGACCGCGCAGAACCTGCGTCCCTTCAGGTCCCGCACGCCTTTGACGCCGCGCTCGTCCGAGCGCACCAGGACGTCCTGGTTCGACATGTAGTACGGCCCCGCGTACGCGATCTGCGTCTTGCGCTCCGGTGTGACCGACAGCGTCGCGAGGACCATGTCGGCGCGGCCCGAGGTCAGGATCGTGATCCGCTCGGACGCCAGCGCCGGGACGAACCGGACCTTCTTGCCGAGCCGGTCCGCCACATACCGCGCGACGTCGATGTCGAAGCCCTCGAACCGGCCGTCCGGGCGTCGCAGGCCGAGTCCGGGCAGGTCCGCCCGCACCCCGACCACCAGCGTCTCCTTGTCGAGGAGCGACGCGTCGCCGCGCTGCCCGCACGCCGGCAGCAACCCGCCCACGAGGACGACCGCGGCCAGAATCCGGAGGGCGGACCATTTCACGGAATCCTTCACGGCGTAACCATAAACGCCATGACCGCGCCGGTCAGCTCCCGGTGCGGCCCGCTTCGCGCGAGATGCCGGTCCACCTGCCCGGATGCTCGGGGTGAAGTACGATCGCTGCACCGGAATGCTGGGCGTTCGCTCATGGACGGAGACCCGTGCAGGAACTGACCCAGGAGGACTTCACCGCTCTGCTGGCCTTCCGCACCGGGCTCCGGCGCTTCCTGCGCTGGAGCGAGGGGGCGGCGCGCGGGGCGGGCCTGACTCCGGCGCAGCACCAGCTGCTGCTCGCCGTCAAAGGGCATGGCGCCGCGCGGCCCCCGACCATCGGGGAGCTGGCCGGCTACCTGCTCCTCCGCCATCACAGCACGGTGGAGCTCGTCAACCGGGCCGAGTCCGCGGGCCTGGTCAGCCGGGAGCGCGACCGGGACGACAACCGGGTGATCCGGGTGCGGCTGACGGCCTCGGCGGACGGCGTCCTCGCCGAGCTGAGCCGGGTCCATCTGGCCGAGCTGCGCAGCCTCGCGCCGATCTTCGACCGGCTGAACACCGAGCTGAGGGCTCTCGACGTCCCGCCCGGCGACTAGCTCACCCGGCGCGAGCGGCGAGACCACCCGGGCCGAGGTCTTCAGCCGTCATGGCGGGAACACCGACAACAGGCACCTCCTCCGGATGAGGTGCCCGTTGTGGTGCGGGGCGGTCGGGCGAACCGGGCCGTGAGGTCCGGGTCAAGGCTTCGTCCGATGCCCCGGTGCGGTGTTCGTACGTAGGCGTTGTGGGGGGCTAGGAGGTGCCAGCGACCACTTCCGTTTCTTTCTCGGGGACGGTGGGCGAGGACGGCCTGGGCCGGCGCGGGGTCATGCCAAGTGCGGCGATCGCGGCGACCGCCATGAACCCGGCGACCGTCAACCAGGCGTTCACGTATCCGTTGTGGGCGTCGGCGTAGCCGTGCGGGGTGCCGAGGACGGCGACGGCGAGGCTGACGCCGAGGACGCTGCCGATCTGGCGGCTCATGTTCACGACGGCGCTGCCGGTGGCGTAGCGGTGCGACGGCAGGTCGACGGCGGCCGCGGACAGGATCGTGGGGAGGGCGAGGCCGACGCCCATCCCGCCGATGAGCCAGCCCGGCAGCAGCTCGGTGGTGTAGGCCGGTGCCGGGCCGAGGCTCATCGCGATCACGGCCACACCGAACGCGCACAGCATGCACCCGACGGCGGTGATCAGACCGACGGGGACCCGCGCGGCGGCGAGCCTGCCCGCGACCAGGGCCATGATCGGCACCATCAGCGGGCCGGGCGCGACGGCGAGCCCGGTCCTGATGGGCGAGTAGTGCCAGATCTGCTGCATCCAGAGGACGCCGAGCAGGAGGTTCGCGGCGAACGCGACCGTGAACAGCAGGATCGTCGCGTTCGACCAGGAGAAGGTCCGGACGGCGAGGAGGGACGGTTCGATCACCGGCGCGGGGTGGCGGAGGGAGCGCAGCCAGAACCAGGCGAGGCCGAGGAGCGCCCCGGCGATGACGATCGTGGTCCGCTCGCCCGGCCAGTCGTTGATCTTCACGAGGCCGAGGGCGAGGAGCGCGATGGCGAGGGTGAGCACCGCGGTGCCCGGCAGGTCGGGCAGGCGGGCGGCGGCGCCGTCGCGGGAGTCGGGGACGAACCGCAGCGCGAGCAGCGTCACCGCGATCCCGATCGGGATGTTGACCTCGAAAACCCAGCGCCAGGAGACGTCCACCAGGACGCCGCCGACCGCGGGGCCGGCCGCGGCGGCGAGCGCGGCGGACGCGGACCAGATCCGCACCGCGCCGGCGCGGCGGGCGGCCGGGTAGGCCGAGAGCAGGAGCCCGAGGCTGGTGGGGATGAGCGCGGCGGCGCCGGCGGCCTGCAGGACGCGGAAGCCGACGAGCCACCACAGCGACGGCGCGACGGCGCACGCCTGGGAGGCGAGCGTGAAGACGAGGAGCCCGGCGATGAGGCCGGGCTTGCGGCCGTAGCGGTCGGCTAGCCGTCCGAGCGGGACGAGCAGCGCGGCGAACACGATCGCGTACCCGTTGAGCACCCAGGACAGGTCGGCCATCGACTGGCCGGGGAAATCGCGTCCGATGTCGTTGAACGCGACGTTGACGATGAACAGGTCGAGGCCCGCCATGAAGGAGGCGACGGAGAGCACCGCGAGCACCGGCCGGGGGCGCACCTGACTTTGTTGCACCATAGTCAGCGAGGCTAGCGAGCGGCCTGACTTTGGTCAAGCGAAGTCAGCAGGTTTATAGTGGGCGGGTGACAATCGCACTAGAGGGGCACTTCGCCGACCGTGACAGCTGGTCGATGCAGAACTGCCCGGTCGCGAGGACGCTCGCCGCGCTCGGCCCGCCGTCGGCGGTGCTCGTGCTCAGCGAGGCCTACTTCGGGACCAACCGGTTCGGCGACTTCGTCCGCAATCTCGAGATGACCGAATCGGCCGTCACCGCGCGCCTGCGCCACCTCGTCAAGGCCGGCCTGCTCAGCCGGGAGCCCTACCAGGAGCCCGGGCAGCGGACCCGCTACGAGTACCACCTGACGAAGATGGGCCAGGACCTCGCGCCGACCCTCGTCGGGCTCATGGAATGGGGCGAGACCTACCTGCCCGGCGACGAGGGGCGCCAGGTCATGCTGACGCACACCGGCTGCGGCGAGGCCGTGACGGCGCAGGTCAGGTGCGCGGACGGCCATGACGTCGGGGTGGACGAGATCATCATGCGCCCGCCCCAGCCCGAGGAGGACTGACCGCCGCGGGCCGGACGCGGCGCCACGCCCGCCGCGTCCGGCGGCTAGAGGCGGCGGCTGGAGCCGCCGGCGAGGCGCAGCGCGTGCTCGACCAGCGACACCAGCACCTGCTTCGCCGACAGCGCATGGCGCGCGTCGCACAGCAGGACGGGCACGTGCGGGTCGATGTCCAGCGCCATCCGGATCTCGGGCGGGTCGTAGCGTTCGGCGTCCTCGAAGCAGTTGACGGCGACGACGAACGGGGTGCCCTTCTGCTCGAAGTAGTCGATGGACGCGAAGCTCGCCATCAGCCGCCGCGTGTCCGCCAGCACGACCGCGCCGAGCGCGCCGCGCGACAGCTCGTTCCACATGAACCAGAACCGCTCCTGGCCCGGCGTCCCGAACAGGTAGATGGCGACGCCGTCGCGCAGCGTGATGCGGCCGAAGTCCATCGCCACGGTCGTGGTCGTCTTGGCGGCCACGCCGTCGAGGTCGTCGACGCCGACCCCGACGTCGGTCAGCGCCTCCTCGGTGCGCAGCGGCCGGATCTCGCTGACCGCGCCGACGAGCGTCGTCTTCCCGACACCGAACCCGCCGGCGACGAGGATCTTCAGCGCGACGCGCGGGCCGTCCAGCCGTTCGTCGTGGTCGGCGGGGGCGTCGGAGGGCTCCGGCGCGTCGAGCGTGTCCGGCTGGGGCGGGAGGTCAGAGCGCGCGGAGTTCATCGAGCACCCTCCTGAGCAGGTTCGGATCGGTGTGCGGCGCGTTCGCGTGCGGCGAGCCGCTGTGCGGTGCGCCCGCGTAGGACGGGCCCGCGTACGGCAGGCCGCCCGCCGGGAGCCCGGCCAGCGGATCGTCGGCCGGCGCGGACCACCGCTGGACGTCCACGAGGCCCGAGTCGATCAGGTCGCCGACCAGGACCCGGATCACACCGAGCGGCAGGTCGAGGTCGGAGGCCAGGTCGGCGAGCGCGTGCGGGCGGCGGCACAGCGCCAGCAGCCGCCGCTGGTGGCGCGACAGCCGGCCGGGATCGGCGGGCCGCCGGCCGGTCGCGACGAGGATCGCCACGATGTCCAGCGGCTCGCCGTTCGCCCGGGTGCGGCCGCGGGTCACCGCGTAGGGACGGACGATGGGTCCGGCGGCGGCGTCCAGCCACCGTTCCCTGCCCGGGCCCCCGTGATCGGGGGCCCCGGCCGCGTCGCCGGGGTCCATCGCACGTCACCTGGTTCCTGGGCCTGGGCCTGGTGCGGGGCCCGGTGAAGGGCCTGGTCCGTTCTGCCTGACGCTCGTGGACAGCTGCCGGCCGACGCGCTTGACGAGCATCGTCATCTCGTAGGCGACGAGGCCCGCGTTCGCGCCGACCTCGCTGAGCAGGGCCAGGCAGCTGTTGGCCCCGGCGGGGACGACGAAGAACAGCCCGTCGTCCATCTCGACCAGGGTCTGCCGGATCTCGCCGGACCCGAGCTGCGCCCGCGCCCCGGTCGCGAGGCTCTGGAACCCGGCGGCGAGCGCCGCCAGGTACTCGGCGTCCTCGCGTCCGACGCCCCGGGACATGCCCATGACGAGCCCGTCCCGCGACAGGACCACGACCTTGCGGACCTGCGGGACCCGGTCGACCAGATCGTCCAGGAGAAAGTTCAGCTCGGTCGCGACTCCCTGGCGGCTCATGATCGTCCTTCCGTGTCGTCCATGGGTTCCTCGTCGTCGTCCCGGCCGCGCAGCCAGCCGGCCTGGAGCGAGGCGAACAGGTCGCGGGACGCCTCCGCCGAGCGCGCCTCCCACGAGACGATCGCGTCCTCGGCGGGCGCCTCCGCCGTTCCGGATCCGGCCGCGAAGACCTCCGCCTGCGGGGCGGTGTCGCGGAGCTGCGGCGCCAGGTTGCCGCCGCGGACCCGGCGCGGCAGCGGGGTCCGCCCGCCGCTGCCGGCCTGCATCTGCGCCTGGGCCTGGGCCTCGCCGAACGACGGCGGCGACTCGAACGCGCCCGTCCCGCCGCCGTAGGGGTCGTGGCCGTAGGGCGGGATCGAGCCCGTGGCCTGGAACGGGCGCGTCGCGTCGTGGACGGGCGTCCCGTAGGGCGGGGTCTCGTGCGGCGACGGCTCGGGCAGTGGTGGTTCGTACGGCGGCGACGGCGGGGTCTCGTACGGCGGCGGGGTCTCGTACCGGTCGTACGAGGGCCGGTCCTCTATGGACGGCGGCGCGTTGAACCCCGCCGTCGCGTCGTACTCCGGCTGGCCCGTGAGGGACGCCGGCGTATCGGGTGACGTGATGTCGTGCGAGGTGATGTCGGTGTCGTAGGTCGGCGCGTTGAGCATCGCCGTGGACGTGGGCGCCTCCGGCGTGGGCCAGGCCCTCGTCGAGCCGTTCCGCGCGGACGTCCCGTTCTCCCGCGCGGGGTTCGCGCGGGCGACGGGGACGTCGCCGGGGGCGTCCTCGTCCTCGGGCTGTTCGGCGTCCACGATGAGCTCGCGCGGGATCAGCACGACCGCGCTGACGCCCCCGTACAGCGACGGCTGCAGCGCGACCCGGATGCCGTGCCGGCCGGCGAGGCGGGCGACGACGAACAGGCCGAGCCGGTCGGTGACGGCGAGGTCGAACTCGGGCGGCCGCGACAGCCGCAGGTTCAGCGCGTCGAGCTCGGACTGGTCGAGGCCGATGCCGCGGTCGATGACGTCGACGGCGAACCCGTTGGCGCCCATCTCGCCGCGGACGAGCACCTCGGTCGGCGCGGGCGAGAACACCGTGGCGTTCTCGATCAGCTCGGCGAGCAGGTGGATGATGTCGGCGACGGCCTCGCCGATCACCGCGGGCGCTCCGTCGAGCGGAGCTCGTCCGTTGGATGGCGGTGGGTGGGCGCTGGAGGACGGTCCGGTCACGACGACGACCTCGACGCGCGTGTAGTCCTCGACCTCGGAGACGGCGGCGCGCAGCACGTCCTCGACGTGCACGGGCCTGCTCCAGCCCCGGCCCGGGGACGTCCCGGACAGGATGACCAGGCCCTCCGCGTGCCGGCGCATCCGGGTGGTGAGATGGTCGAGGCGGAACAGGTCCTCCAGGGCCTTCGGGTCGGACGCGCCGCGCTCCATCTCGTCCAGCATGCGGAGCTGGCGGTGCAGCAGCGACTGGTTGCGCCACGCGACGTTGAGGAACACGCGGCTGATGCCCTGCCGCAGGTACGACTCGCGGACGGCGGTGTCGATGGCCGTGCGCTGCACCCGCGTGAACGCGTCGCCGACGCGGGCGACCTCCTTGGTCTTGCCCCATTCCATGAGCCCGCCGAGCGGCGGCGCCTCCGCGTCCACGTCGACCTCCTCGCCGCGGCGCAGCCGGGCCACCACGGCGGGCAGCCGGTCCTCGGCGAGGTGCAGCGCGGCGCGCTGCAGCCCGCGCAGCTCGCGGGACAGGCTGCGGGCCGCGAGCAGCGACAGCACGATCGAGACGACCACCGCGAGCAGGCCGAACCCGCCCGCGAGGACGAGCCGCATGATGATCCGGTCCCCGATCGGCTTGGCCATCTCGTTGAGCGCCAGGCTCGCCTGCGTGACCTTCTGCGCCCACGCCTGGGACAGCAGTTGGGTGGTCGCCTGCCAGTCCGCCGCCTCGGCGGGCAGCCGGTCGCCCCGGGCGTTGACGATCGCGGCCTCGGCGGCGCGGTAGCGCTGGAAGCCGTCGGACGCGGCGAGCTGCTCCAGCGGCCCGCGGATCTCGGCGTTCAGGTCGGCGAGCCCGGCGTCGAACTCGCGCCGCCCCTCGGCCGCCCACTGGATGAACGCGGTGTGCTCGGCGGGCGTGAGCCGCCCGTTGCGGGCCATCGCGGCGGTGACGAGCGAGTCCTCGCGGAGCATGTAGGCGCGGGCGTTGCCGAGGCTGATCAGCGCGCGGCCCTGCGTCAGGATGGCGACGTCGTTGACCGTCACCAGCCCGTTGAAGACCTTGATGACCTCGTCGAGGACGGTGCTGTAGGCGTTGATGACGTCGAGCGGCTCGGCGCTCCCCGCGTCGACCTGGGCGCGCAGTTGCGGCAGCGTGTCCAGCGCCTTGATCGCGACGGCGAGGCGCCGCTCCGTCTCGGGTTCGGCCGCGTCCCTCGCCTCGGCGGACGTCGCGGTCCTGCGGAAGGACGCCTCCATGGCGCCGACCCGTGCGCGCAGCCCGCCGAGCTTCTGCCTGTCCTTGGCGTCGCGGGTGCTGAGCGCGACGACGCTGAGGGATCGTTCGGCCTGGAGCAGGCCCACCAGGTTGATGCCGGGCAGGCCCATCTTCTCGTACGTCGTCGAGAAGTCGAACTTGTCGGAGGCGTCGCCGACCGTGATGTTCGCGGCGAACGCCCACAGGGCGATGAGCGAGACCAGCGGGACCAGCAGCAGGGCCGTGATCCGCAGGCGGATCGGGCGCTTTCGCCGGCGCTCGCGGGCGGACGCGTGATGCGGGTACTCCCCGTGGGCGGACTCGCCGTGCGGGGACTCGGTGTTCGAGGCGGCCGCGTGGGCGCCCGCCGGCCGGCCGTCGCCAACCATCAGATCACAACCTCATGCGGGGGAACGGGCCGCGATCCGTGGCCCGCTCTTTCGGTCTCCGGCTCGGCTTTCGCTCTGGTCGCGGAGTGTGGTCAGTGTCATGGAGTGTGGACGGTGTCGCGGAGTGCGGTCGATGTCGCGGAGTGCGGTCGTGTCGCGGAGTGCGGTCAGGGGCGCGCCTCGTCCAGGGCCGCGCGCGCGACCAGGCCGCGGAGCCGGCTGGTGATCTTCGCGACGGCCCGGGCGTGCCCGTGCACGGCCTTCTCGCGCGTGGAGTACCGGCCGACATCGGCGTGCATCGAGAGGTCGGACACGATCGTCTGCCACAGCAGCGGTCGTCCGTCCGCCGCGAACCCGAGGTCGATCACGGTGAACCAGGTCGACACGACCACCACGACGCCGCCGACGCGGATGACGTCCTGTGCCAGCAGGCGTCCCCGTACGTCCAGCAGTAGCCGCTGGGCCTCGTCGGAGGTGGCGCGTCTCCCGTCCGAGCGGTAGTAGTCAACGGACATGGTGCTTCCCATCGCTACGCGGGGTTCTGCGAGGAAAGGCGGGGTTCAGCCGCCGGGAAGCGCGTCCCGCGGCCAGGCGCCGATCTCGCACCACACCGCCTTGCCGGCCGGGGTGTGGTCGGTGCCGTGCCGTTCGGCCATGACCGCGACGAGGAACCAGCCCCGTCCCGTCTCCTCCATGAGGTCGACGACGCCGCCGTCGGCGAACCGCGTGCGCGGGACGCCGGCGCTCTGGTCGTGGACCTCGATGCGGAGCCGGGTGCCGGCGCGCAGCAGCCTCAGCGACAGCGCGGTGCCGGGGATCGCGGCGTGCCGGACGGCGTTGGTGACGAGCTCGGAGACCAGGACCTCCGCGTCGTCGCCGACGTGCCCGATGCCGGACCCCGTCGTGACGGACCGGCTGAAGCGCCGGGCCTGGGGCACCGCCTCGTGCTCGGCGGGCATCGTCAGCTCGCCCAGCAGGATCGCGGCCGGTTCGGTGGGGTCGTCCAGCGCCGGCAGCCCGTACAGGTGGGCCGCGCCGTCGGGCGGGGCCTGTCCGTTGGACGGGGCCGTGCCGATGGACGTGGCCGTGCCATTGGACGTGGCCGTGCCATTGGGTGAGGCCGCGCCGTTGGACGCGGTCGTGCCGTTGGTCGGGGCCGTGCCGTCGGACGGCGTGGCCAGGGTGCTAGGTAGTTCGATGGTGTGGTGTTCGCCCGACATGCGGAACGCCTCCTTGACTAAGGCGTGTCGCCCCGATCCAGCCCGGCCGGGACGCGAGGCTGGGAGGGGCTAGGGGGTTGGTGCCGCCGCCGTTCGGGCATGCGGCGGCACGGTGGCCGGGGACGCGGGACCGGCGACGCGCCGTGAGCCCGGTCTCGACGGCGTGCACGACCTTGACGACGTGCACGGTCTCGACCGAGCGGGCGGTCATGACGGTTCGCCTTCCTCGGCGCGGGTGCCCGTCCGGGTGCGCAGCAACCGGGCGGTACTGGTGAACCACTCGTAGTTCTCCTGCTCGAAGCGCAGTCCGCGCATGCAGGTCAGGTACGGGCCGACCGGGGAGCCGGTCCGGAGGAACGTCTCCTCGTCCAGGTCGCCGCGCAGGTGCTTCATGGTGTGCTCGAAGACCTCGATCTTGGCGGCGGACGCCACCGCCCGGTCTTCGAGCTGCGCGATGACGGAGGACGCGGAGATGTGGTCGACGGCCTGGACCATCGCGAGCAGGTTCTCGCGGATGATGCCGGGCTTGGCTGGGGTGGCCGCGAAACGCTCGAGCTCGTCGAGTCCGGCCTGGGTGACGGTGTACACGCGCTTGTTGGGCCGGTCGTGCTGGATGATCTGCCGCCCGCTGATCAGACCTTCCGTCTCCAACCTCGACAGCTCCGAGTAGAGCTGCTGCGGTACGGCGTGCCAGAAGTTGGAGACGGACAAATCAAAGATCTTTGCCAGCTGGTAGCCGCTGTACTCGCCATCGAGCAGCGCCGCCAGCACCGCGTGACGTAGCGCCATCGGCCTTCTCTCCCCGCCTTGACTCAGGGTGAACCCGACGTTAGCAGACAAAGACATGATTAGTCATGCTTTTGACTAGGATTGGTTAGGGTGATTTTTCCGGATACGCGAGGGCGGGGTCGAGGTCGCCGGCGAGCCCGGCGATCTGACCCTGGACGAACGCGTCCCGGGTCTGGCGGCGCTGTGTCTTTCCGCTGGTCGTGCGCCGTACCGTGCCCCGTCCGGCGAGGACGACGCTCAGCGCGGGCAGCTCGAACGCGCGGGCGACCTTCGTCTTGATGAGGGCCGCCAGCTCGTCCAGCGGCGTCCCGCCGGCGACCCTCGTGCTGATCTCCTGGACGATGACGACGTGCTCCTGGTCGCCCTCGTCGAGGGTGAACGCCGCGCCGGTGAGCGCCGCGGGATGGGCCTCGCCGGCGGCCTCTTCGATGTCGTGGGCGTGGATGTTGCGCCCGTTGACGATGATGAGGTCCTTGATCCGTCCGGTGACGAACAGTTCGCCGTCGGCGAGGAAGCCGAGATCGCCCGTCCTGAGGTAGGGGCCTTCCCCGTCGGAGGTGTGCGCGCCGAAGGTCTCGCGGCTCGCGGCCGGGTTCTCCCAGTATCCCTGGGCGACGCTTCCGCCGCGGACCCAGATCTCCCCCACCTGCCCCTCCGGCAGCCGGGCACGGGTCTCGGGATCGACGACGCCGACGTCCAGGGTGACGGGACTCCCGCAGCCCACCAGCCGCCGCCGCGCCCCGCCCCCTTCCGGGGCCGGGACGGCCTTGTCGAGGGCGAGGGCCTCGGCGTCGAAGTCGCGGATGACGGGACCCGCGCCGAGGGGCGCGGCGGTGACCAGCAGCGTGGTCTCGGCCATGCCGTAGCAGGGCATCCACATGCCGGGCCGGAACCCGACCGGCCCGAAACGCTCGGTCATCCGCTCCAGCGTCGCGGCCCGGACGGGCTCGGCGCCGTTCTTGACGACACGGAGGGACGACAGGTCCAGGCCGTCCAGCTGGCGGTCGGTGACGCGGCGCAGGGCCAGCTCGTACCCGAAGTTCGGCGCCACGGTGATCGTGCCGCGATGGCGGGTGATGAGTTCCAGCCACAGCACGGGACGTTTGATGAACGTGATCGGTGAGGTGAACACGTACCGGCAGCCGAGGTACAGCGGTTGCAGGACCTGACCGACCAGGCCCATGTCATGGTAGTGCGGCACCCAGCCGACCCCGACGGTGGCGGGCGTGCCCCCGATCCGGCGTTTGATCTCCTCGCCGTTGCACAGCAGGTTGCCGTGGGTGACCATCACGCCCTTGGGCTCGCTGGTCGAGCCGGACGTGTACTGGAGGAAGGCGAGCGTGTCCGGGCCTAGGTCCGGCGGCGTCCAGCCGGTGGGGTCGGCGCCGGTGGCGGCCTCGGTGTCGAGGGCGCGGACGCGCCGTTCCAGGTCGGCTCCGGACAGCCAGGTCTCGACGGTGGAGCGGTGGGCGGTGTCGGTGAGGATCAGCGCGATCTCGGCGTCCTCGATGATCCGGCGGGTGCGGCCGAACCGTCCGGCGTCCAGGTCGGGCAGGGGCGCGGGGACGGCGATGGCGCGCGCGTACAGGCAGCCCAGGAACGCCGTCAGGAACTCCAGCCCCTCGGGGTACAGCAGCAGGACGGCCCTGTCCTGCAGGCCGCGAGCCTGGAGGTCGCAGGCCAGCGCGCGGGCTCTGCGGTCGAGTTCGGCGAATCCGAGCACGTTCTCCTTGTATTTCCCGAGCCGTTCTTCGCTGACGAAGGTGAACGACCGGTCGTCACCGTGCGCGTGGATGTTCTCCCGGGCGAGCGACACGAAATCCTGGTGCTTCCGCATCGCCGGTCACCCGTCCCCTGTGTCAGCCAGCAACTCGGCCAGGGACAGCAGGGAGAACCAGCGGCCGTCGTCGAAGTTGCGGAACATCGCGCCCTCCAGCGACGGGAGGAACTCCTCCGACAGCAGGGTGTCGGGCTGCGCGCGCTGGAGCAGGCGCTGCAGGCACAGCACGAGCCACTGCCCCTCGGCGAACGGCCCGCCGAACTCGTGGCGGTTGTGCAGCCAGGTCAGGACGCACGAGAACATCGCGTGCAGCTCGCAGTACCGCTTGGCGCGAGCCAGCGCAGCCACCGACGACGTGTCGCCCTCGCTGGCCCTGATGCCCTCCTCCACCTTGGCGCGCATCCCGCCGACGGCCGACATTAGCTCCTTCAGCTCCGCGGCGACGCCGGGCGCGGCATGGGCGTTGGCCGCGGTCAGCAGTTCCTCGGACATCACGTCGAAGCGCTGGCCGATCTCGTCCCGGCCCTCGTTGGTGAGCTGCAGCAGGCGGCCGTCGGGCGTCCACGCGGGGGGTGTCCGCGTCCAGCAGAACAGGTCGGCGAGCAGCTCGTCGGCG
Organism: Actinomadura soli; assembly: GCF_005889715.1. Taxonomy (GTDB): domain Bacteria; phylum Actinomycetota; class Actinomycetes; order Streptosporangiales; family Streptosporangiaceae; genus Spirillospora; species Spirillospora soli. The sequence continues at coordinate 1,683 of NZ_VCKW01000108.1, read as the reverse complement.
TCGGAATCACCCGGGCCGCCGGTGTCCTCCGGCGGCTCGATCAGGAACGGCAGCTGACCCGCGACGTTGGCGAGGTTGACGTGCGTGGTGCCCTCGAAGATGCTCGCGATCGCGTGGTCGCGCTGCAGCTTCTGGAACACGCCGTGCGCCACGCCCTCGCGCAGGTAGCCGCGCGCCGCGAGGACCGTCCCGATGCTGGCCACGACCTCCTCGCCCAGGACGGGCACGAAGTACTTCACGATCGACGACCACAGGCTCAGCCGTCCCGGCGCGACCGTCAGGCAGCGCGCCACCGGGATCGCGACGCACTCGGCGATCAGCAGATCCAGATGCGCCTTGACCAGATGGTCGCGGATGACCGGGATCTGGTAGATGTCCGAGCCGTACAGGGTGCGGCGCCGCGAGTACTCCATCCCGATGCGCACCACCGCGTCCATCGTCCCGACCGACAGCGCGGCGATCGCCGTCCGGGTGATCTGCAGCGTCTTCAGCGTCTGGACGAGCCCGGACCCGCGCCGCCCGATCACCCGGTCGGCCGGGACCCGCGCGCCCGAGAACGCGACACCGCTCAGGTCGTGGCCGCGGAGCCCGACCGTCCGCACGGGCGGCAGCGTCGACCAGGTGCCCGGGTCCAGCTCGTTCTTGTCGACCAGGATGAGCGAGAAGTCACGCGTGCCGGTCTTGGCATAGGTGGTCACGAACCGTCCGCGGGTGGCGTTGCCGACCGGCCATTTCGTCCCGGTCAGCACGAGGTCGTCCCCCTCGGGCTCGGCCTCCGACTCCGACGCCATCACATCGCTGCCGTGGTCGGCCTCCGAGACGCCGAAGCAGGCCAGGTCGCCGTCCAGGACGCCGTCCGCGACCGTCCTGCGCTGCCGGTCGTCCCCCCACAGCCACACCGGGTTCACCGCCAGCAGACCCGAGCCGTACATCACCGCGACGGTCACGCTGCGGCGCGAGATGCCGCGCGTGACGAAGAACAGCTCCTCCAGCGTCGTCAGCCGCCCGCCGAGACCGCTCGGCACCAGATACTTCGGGAAACCCCAGGCCCGGACGGTGTCGACCGCGCCCGGCGGAAGCTCGTCGCGCTCCTCCGCCTCCACGATCGCCTTGTAGGAGAACGGTCCGGCCGCGTCGTCCATCGGGTCGCCGAGACGGCGGTCCAGGTCGGCGGCGATGCGATGCGCGGGCGACAGCCCCGGCACAGCGGGCATTGTGTTCTCAGGGGCCACGGCGTGTTCAGGGGTCGCGCCGTTTTCGGGGGTCGCGCCGTTTTCAGGGGACGAAGCTTTTTCAGGGGACGACGCGTTCTCAGGGGACGACGCGTGTTCAGGGGGCAACGCGTTCTCAGGGGACGGCTCGGCGCGTCCGGGGTGCCGCGGGGGCTCGGAAGGCCGCGGCGCGGGCACGGCGCTCGCCAGGTGAACGGGGGTCGCGGGGGTCGCGGGGACCTTACTGTCCATCGTTTCCTTCGACTCTCTAGAGGTGGGCCGGGCTCTAGCGCTGAGCAGGGTCGGACGGGCCCCCCGTTCCCTCCGCCGCCTCCATCCGCCTGCCGACCACCCGGGCGAGCGTCATCGCCGCGGGCAGCGGGCGGACCATGACCGTCAGGTCGGTGACAAGGCCGGTGTCGCCGAACCTGAGCAGGTCGAGCCCCTGGACGGCCTTGCCCGCCACCCGGGC
>NZ_VCKW01000107.1 GCF_005889715.1 Actinomadura soli | reverse complement strand
GCTTCGGCGGCGGCCAGCAGGGCGGGGGCGGTGCCCCGGCCGACGACCCCTGGGCCACCAGCGGTGGCGGCGGCGGTGGCGGCGGCGGGTACTCCGACGACCCGCCCTTCTAACCGCTGACCTCCCGGACCGTTCCGGTCGGCCGCTTCAGCCGGCCGGAGCACCGGAGCACCGGCATGCCGCATGCCGGTGCGCCACGGGCCCTTCGGACCTCCGGAGCGAATCGCCGCTCCGTGCACGACCAGCAAGATCAATGACAACGTCCATTCCCGCGTGAGCGGGGCTCTCCCAAAGGAGCACCACGATGGCGAAGCCACCTCCCCGCAAGCCGAAGAAGAAGGTTTGCGTTTTCTGCCAGGAGAAGATCTCCTACGTCGACTACAAGGACACCGGGCTGCTGCGGAAATTCATCTCCGACCGCGGCAAGATCCGCGCCCGGCGGGTGACCGGCAACTGCACTCAGCACCAGCGGGACGTCGCCACGGCGATCAAGAACGCCCGCGAGATGGCGCTGCTGCCGTACACCAGCACCGCGCGCTGAGGCAGGGGGAAAGACGATGAAGCTCATCCTGACCCAGCAGGTCTCCGGGCTCGGCGAGCCCGGTGACGTCATCGAGGTCCGCGACGGCTACGGCCGCAACTACCTCGTCCCCCGCGGGTTCGCGATCAGGTGGACCCGGGGCGCCGAGAAGGAGATCGAGTCGATCAAGAAGGCGCGTTCGGCCCGCGAGATCGCGACCGTCGAGCACGCCAAGGAGGTCGCCGGGCAGCTCAAGGCGCTGCGGGTGACGCTGCGCACCCGCAGCGGCAGCGGCGGCCGCCTGTTCGGCGCCGTGACCGCCGCCGACATCGCCGAGGCGGTCCGCGCCGCCAACGGTCCCGACCTGGACCGCCGCCGCATCGAGATCGGGAACCCGATCAAGACGATCGGCACGCACCGGGTCAGCGTCCGCCTGCACAGCGACGTCAACGCCACGATCGACGTCAACGTCGTCGAGGCCTGACACACGTCGTCCGCCGAACGGCCCCCGCGTCCCTCCGGGCGCGGGGGTCGTCGTGCTTCTCCGCGTTTCATGTGAAACGTCCGCGAACCGCCCTGGGTTTGTTCTATCCGCAACCGTCCGGCTACGTTCCGTAAGAAGATCCTTACGGGGTGAAAGGGGACGATGGTGAACGCGTGTTCGGAGGACGGTGCGGACGCCCGGGAACGCGACCGTTCGCCGGTGACGCGCCGGACGCTCATCGGCGGCGTCGGCGGCGTCGTGGGGGCCGGGCTGCTGGAGATGCTGTCCGCGGCGCCTCCCGTCCAGAATGAGGCCATGGCTGCCGATCTTTCCGCCGGTGATACCGGGCTGGGACGCGCCGGGCCGGGCGAACGCCCGGAAACCGGCGAACACGTCCTTTTCACGGCGGACGCTCCGCGCATCTACACCCGCGAGCAATGGAAGGCCCGCTCACCGCGGCGTGCCGCGAAGGTGATCGGCCGCCGTCCCGACCACATCGTCGTGCACCACACCGCCACGCCGAACTCCAAGGACGCTTCGCGCGCCCATGCCTTCGCGCTGTCCCGGCTCATCCAAGACATCCACATGGACAGGAACCGCTGGGACGACGCCGGGCAGCAGCTCACCATCAGCCGCGGCGGCATCGTGATGGAGGGCCGGAACAGAAGCCTCAAGGCCATCCGGAACGGTGGCCTCGCGATCGGCGCGCAGGTCCTGCACCACAACGAGCACACGATCGGGATCGAGAACGAGGGCACGTACATGAAGAAGGCGGTCCCGCGCCGCCTGTGGGGTTCGCTGGTGGAGGTGTGCGTCTGGCTGTGCCGGGCGTACGACCTGGAACCTTCCAAGGCCATCGTCGGGCACCGCGACTACAACAGGACCGCCTGCCCGGGCGACGTCCTCTACGCCCGGCTGCCCGCCCTTCGCCGAGCCGTCGCGAAGCGTCTCGACGGGGCGTCGGGGCAGTCCGACAACGCCACCGGAGACGACGGGATCCTGCCGATCCTCCCTCCCTTGGACGACCTGACCTGAGGCACCCTTCGCCCGGTGTCGCCAGTGGTCGTGGGGTGCGATGTCAGATCTCGGGGCCTGGTCAGGTTTCGGGGGTGGTGTAGCGCGTGCGGCGGCGGGCGATCTCGGGGTCGATGCCCTCGACGAGCGACCAGATGCCCGCGACCCGCTCCACCAGGGTTTCGGGGGGCAGCCCGGCCAGGCCCTCCGCCGCCAGGTCGTCGATCGCCTGCGTCAGCCGGGCCATCCGCTCGCCGTGCGTGGAACACATGTTCGAATAGTAGCGAGTGTGATGGCCGGTGCGCGTGCGATTAGCGAAATCGGCCCCTCGGCGCCGCGCGTCCCCGGGCGACCGGCGCCAACCGTCCCCGGGCGGCTGACGCCAGCCGTCCCTGGTCGGCCGGGCATGCGAATCGCCCCTGGTCGGCACCCTGCGTCCTGGTGGTCGATGTCTGCGTGGGGTCAGTAGCGCGGCAGTTGCGCGTGTCCGTCAGCGGACGGCGCCTGTCACCATCCAGCGGTCGCCGCGGGCGCGCAGGCCCAGGGTGAGCATCCGGGTCAGCATCCACAGGCCGATGGCCGCCCAGAGTCCGGTCAGCCCTGCGTCCGCCCGGTAGAGGACGATCGCGGCGGGCAGGAAGACGGCCGTCGCGACGAGCGTGGTCACCGCGAGATAGGCGCCGTCGCCCGCGCCGATCAGGATGCCGTCCAGGACGAACACCACGCCCGCGACCGGTTGCAGCACGGCCACGATGAGCAGTGAGGCGAGCAGCAGATCGCGGACGCCGTCGTCCGAGGTGAACAGGCCGGGCAGCCAAGGCCGGACCGCGAGGATCGCCAGCCCGAAGACCACGCCGCAGACGATGCCCCACCACACCATCCGCCGCGTGACGGCCCGCGTGCCCGCGCGGTCGGACGCGCCGAGGTAGCGACCGGTGATCGCCTGACCGGCGATCGCGATGGCGTCGAGCGCGAACACCAGCAGCGTCCACACCTGGAATCCGACCTGGTAGGCGGCGATCTCCTCGTCGCCCATCCGCGCCGCGACCGACGTCCCGACGATCAGCACGATGCGCAGCGCGGCCGTCCGGACGAGCAGGCCGAAGCCCGCCGTCGCGGACGTCCTCAACCCGCCCATGTCCGGACGAACCGGAGCCCCGTACCGGCGGGCCGCCCGCAGCACGACGGCGACGTAGACGGCCGCGCTGGCCGTCTGCGCGACCACGGTGCCCCACGCCGAACCCGCGATCCCCCAGTCCAGGACGAGCACGAACACCACGTTGAGCAGCAGGTTCACCGAGAACCCGCCGATCGACACGAGGAGCGGCGTCCGGGTGTCCTGCAGGCCGCGCAGCACGCCCGTCCCGGCCAGGACGATCAGCATCGACGGGATCCCGAAAAGGCTGACCCGCAGATAGGTCTCGGCATATGGGGCGACGTCAGGGGACGCGCCGAACGCGCCCACCACCTCGGGGACCAGCGGCAAGCAGACCACGATCAGCGCCACGCCGATGGCGAGCGCGAGCCACATCCCGTCGATGCCCTGCCGGACGGCCGCGCGCAGATCCCCGGCGCCGACCTGCCGTGCCACCCCGGCCGTCGTCCCGTAGGCGAGGAAGACGCACAGGTAGACGAGCGTGGTCAGGGCCTGACCGGCGACTCCGAGCCCGCCCAGCGGTGCGGTTCCGAGATGCCCGACGATCGCCGAGTCCGACAGCAGGAACAGGGGTTCGGCGACGAGCGCGCCGAAGGCCGGCACGGCGAGGCGCAGGATCTCGCGGTCGTGCGCGGACGCGAGCCGCCGGGGAGTGGACACCGCGTCGAGGCTACCAGCCTGTAACTCACATAAAAACTTCACACCTTACATCGCCCGGGATGGCGAACTTATTTTCCCGCACACCCGGTGGACGACGTTTCCGCACTTCAGAGCGCTGTCGTGCGCGTCGGTCGCGGAGAATCCACAAAGTTGTCCACAGGTCGTGCACAACGGAATCGGCGTGTCTGCACAGGCGGTCCACAGGTTCGTCCACAGGACGCTTTGCTCCCGGCCGCGTGGCCTCGGGAGAATGTCGGACGCTTCAGGTAGACGTGGGATGAACGGTCGGCGATGAGGCGGACGGGGCCGCCGGCGACCGAGATGAAGGGGGTGCGACGGTGAGCGTGGCCGAGATCGGACCGTCCGAACCCGAGTTCGAACGCACCCCTCCGCATGACATCTCCGCCGAACAGGGCGTCCTCGGCGGGATGCTGCTCTCCCAGGACGCCATCGCCGAGGTCGTCGAACTTCTGCGCACGCCCGACTTCTACCGCCCGGCGCACCAGATCGTCTACGACACCATCCTCAACCTCTACGGCCGCGGCGACCCCGCCGACGCCGTCACCGTCGCCGGCGAGCTCACCAAGAACGGCGAGATCGGCCGCATCGGCGGCGCGCCCTACCTGCACACCCTGATCTCCCTCGTGCCCACGGCGGCCAACGCCGGGTACTACGCCAAGATCGTCCATGAGCGGGCGATCCTGCGGCGGCTGGTCGAGACCGGCACCCGCATCGTCCAGATGGGCTACGCCGCCGACGGCGCCGACGCCGACGAGGTCCTCGACCGCGCCCAGGCCGAGGTCTTCGCCATCGCCGAGAAGCGCGCCGGCGAAGACTACGTCGCCCTCAGCGAGATCATGCCCGGCGCCCTGGACGAGATCGAGGCGATCGGCAGCCGGGGCGGCCAGATGGTCGGCTGCCCCACCGGCTTCGCCGACCTCGACGCCCTCACCAACGGCCTCCACCCCGGCCAGATGATCGTGGTCGCCGCCCGACCCGCCATGGGTAAGGCGGTTTGCCTGAAAACTCCGCTTCCAACCCCCTCGGGGTGGACCACCATGGGCGACGTGTCCATTGGTGATCACTTGATCGGAGCGGACGGCGAACCGACCCGCGTCGTCGCCGCGACCGACGTGATGCACGGCCGTCCCTGCTACGAGATCGAGTTCTCGGACGGCGAGGTCATCGTCGCCGACGCCGAGCACCAATGGCGTACCACCGCTTGGCCCGAGCTTGACCTGCGTCCCCACCATCGGAACGAGGTGACCGGGAGCTGCCGGGAGCCAGCTTTGACCGAGTCTCGCCGATCCGGCGTCGACGTCGCACCAGGCGTCGACATGGTCTGGGATGGCACCTACACGCTGGACGGGCAGCATCGGCTCAAGGCGCTGACGGCGCTGACGGCGCTGACCAGATTCCGCGCGGCCCCGCGTCCGGTCGTTCAGGAGCAGGTCGGTTATGCCGACGCCCTCCCTGACCGCCGACGTCCCGAGCACCTGATGCACCGGGTGCCCAGAGTCCGGCGTGCATCCGCGCAGCGAAGCGGCGTTTCCACCGGCCAGCGGGTCGGATCCGCTGGGAAGGTCTCCGCCCCCTCGCCCCCCGGCGAGCACGCGCGGCCGAGGCGGGAGAACGCGGCGCGGCGCTCGCCCTGGAAACAAGCGACGACGCGTCAGCCGCGCATCAGGACGACCGAGGAGATCTTCGCGACGCTGCGGCGCGGCGCGGCCGGACGGACGAGCCACACGGTCGAAGTGGCGGCCCCGTTCCAGCTTCCCGTGGCCGCCCTGCCCGTCGAGCCGTATGTCCTGGGCGCCTGGCTGGGCCGCGGTGACGGTGACGGCGGCCGGCTCACCGGTTTCGAGGACGAGGTCGCCGCGGAGGTCGAAGCGGCGTGCGGGCGAACGTCCGGCGAGGAGTCGCCGGGGCGGTACGAGCTTTCCGGGCTGCTCGACCAACTCGTCCAACTCGGCTTGGTGCACGACAAGCACATCCCGAGCGTCTATCTGCGGGCCTCCGGGGGGCAGCGGCGGGCGTTGCTGGCGGGTCTGCTCGATACAGCCGGGCGCGTCTCGGAGACCGGGCGGGTCCAGCTCGGATTCGCGGGCAGGCGGCTGGCGGAAGACGCGCGCGAGTTGATTCTCAGCCTCGGCCATCGAGCGACGATCACGCCGAAGCGGATGGAGGGGGATTCGGGCGAGACCTCCGTCCGCTACCAGATCGAGTTCACACCCGCGGAGACGGTGTTCCGGGTGCCGGGTAAGGCGGCGCGGCAGCGCGATGTCGTCCATCCGAAGGCGCGGGTGCGGTACATCGTGGACGTCCGGCCGGTCGAGAGCGTGCCGGTTCGGTGCGTCCAGGTCGACAACGTCGACCATATGTACCTGGCCGGACGGTCCTGCATCCCGACGCACAATTCCACGCTGGCGCTCGACTTCGCGCGGGCCGCGTCGATCAAGCATGGGCTGGCGTCGGCGTTCTTCAGCCTGGAGATGGGGCGCAACGAGATCACGATGCGGCTGCTGTCCGCGGAGGCGCGGGTGGCGCTGCACGCGATGCGGTCCGGCACCATGCAGGACGAAGACTGGACGCGCCTCGCCCGCCGGATGAGCGAGGTCGCCGAGGCCCCGCTGTTCATCGACGATTCGCCCAACATGTCGATGATGGAGATCCGCGCCAAGTGCCGCCGGCTCAAGCAGCAGCACGACCTGCGCCTGGTGATCGTCGACTATTTGCAGCTGATGACGTCGGGGAAGCGCGTCGAGAGCCGCCAGGTCGAGGTGTCGGAGTTCTCCCGTTCGCTGAAGTTGCTGGCCAAGGAGCTGGGCGTCCCGGTCATCGCGCTGTCGCAGCTCAACCGAGGTCCCGAGCAGCGAACGGACAAAAAGCCCATGGTGTCCGACCTGCGCGAATCGGGATCGATCGAACAGGACGCGGACATGGTGATCCTGCTCCACCGGGAGGACGCCTACGAGAAGGAGTCGCCGCGCGCCGGTGAGGCCGACCTGATCGTGGCCAAGCACCGTAACGGCCCCACCGCCACCGTGACCGTCGCCTTCCAGGGGCATTACAGCCGCTTCGTCGACATGGCCCAGTAGCCGGCAGCCCGTACGGCCGCTGCGCGGGTCTGTGCTGCGTAGAGGGTCAGTGCTGCTTGGCGTAGAGGCGGAGGGTGAGCGGGGCGCATATCGCGGTGAGGGCGGCGGTCGCGATGAGCGTCCAGGCGAGTGATCCGCCGGTGCCGCCGGTGTCGTTCATCAGGTCCCTGGCCGTGGTCGCGACATGGCTGAGCGGGTTGACGTCGACGAAGGTCCGGAGCCGGCCGGGCATGGTTTCGGGTTCGACGAAGATGTTGCTGGCGAACGAGAGCGGCATGAGCACGACGTTGGCGATGCTGATGACGACGGCCGGGTCGCGCACGAGCAGCGCCACCGCGGCCCACAGCAGGGACAGGGCGAGCCCGAAGGCGACGATCACCGCGACCGCGGCGAGCACGCCCGGTGCACCGCCGTCCGGCCGATAGCCCATGATCAGTCCGAGGACGACCACGATGGCGGACGCGAACAGGTAGCGGGCGGCGTCGCTGAGCAGGCCGCCGAGCACGAAGGCGCCGCGCCAGACGGGCAGGGAGCTGAGGCGTTCGAAGACTCCGGTCGTGACGTCCTGTGCGAGGCGGGCGCCGCCGTACATGGTGACGATGGCGATGCTCATGCTCAGCGTCCCGGGCAGGAGGTGTTCGAGGTAGGCGCCGGGCGAGCCGCTGACGGCGCCGCCGAACAGATAGGTGAACAGCACGGTGAACAGGATCGGGATGGCCACCGAGTCCACGAGCTGTTTGGGGTCGTGCTTGATCTTGAGCAGGGCGCGGCGGCCGAAGGTCGCGGACGCGGTGAGCGCCCGGGGGCGGCGGCGCGGCCGGGTCGCGGCGAGGAGGAGGTCGATCTGGTGGGTCTCCGCTACGGCGGGGTGCGAGACGGCGGCCGGGCTTCTCATGCGCTCACGTCCTCCTGGTCGGTGGTGGCCGTCAGGGCTAGGAAGGCTTCGTCCAGGGTGGGCTGGCCGAGGGTGACTTCGGCGACCGCTACCTGTGCGTCGGCCAGGCGGGTCATGGCGTGGCCGATCAGGCGGGCCACGTCCGTCCGGCCGGTCGGTAGCGGGATGGACAGGGCGAGGGGATCGGCCGCTGGACGGACCGTTCCGTCCAGGGCGGTGGCCAGCACCTGGTGCGCTCGCGGACGCTGATCGCCGTCGAGGAGCCGGACGTGCAGCGTGCCCGGGCCGACTCGGGACTTGAGCTGGGCGCTGGTGCCTTCGGCCACGACCCGGCCCCGGTCGATGACCGCGATCCGCTCGGCGAGCTGGTCGGCCTCGTCGAGGTACTGGGTGGTGAGCAGGACGGTGGTGCCGGCCGTGGCGATCCGGCGGACCAGCTCCCACACCCGGCCGCGGCCGCGCGGGTCGAGCCCGGTGGTCGGCTCGTCCAGGAACAGCAGGTCAGGGGTCACGATCAGGCCGGCCGCGAGGTCCAGGCGGCGGCGCATCCCGCCCGAGTATCCGCCGACCGGGCGGTCGGCCGCGCCGGTCAGGTCGAAGCCGCTGAGCAGGTCGCCGGCTCGCCGCCGGCAGGCGGCGCGGGACAGGCCGTGCAGGCGGCCGAGGACGGTCAGGTTCTCGTATCCGGTCAGGTCGTCGCCCTGCTCGACGACGCCGGCCTCGACACCGCCCCGCCCGCCGACGCGCTGGCCCGGCTCCTGGACGCCGGGTGGCGGTTCATCGACCGCTATCCCCTGGTGCTGAACCCGACCTTGACCGGAATCCCGCGTCCCAAGACCAACGACCCTCACGACGTCGTCCCGCCGCGGCTCGAGCGGCTCATCCGGCGAGGCCAGGCGGCGGGCGACTTCGACCGTTCGCCTCCCGCCGCCTGGCTCGCCGCCGCCGTCATCGGACTCCAGCACGCCGCCGCGGCGGAAGTCACCGATGGACGCCTCACCGCCGATGAGGCGGCGGCGTTGTGCTTGGAAAGCACTCTGCGCCTCTGCGGTGGCGGAAGTGGTGGTGACCGGTCGACCGCGAGCGGTCAGTGACGGCGGCTAGGCGCCGGGCAGGCAGGTCTACGCTGCTGGTATGTCGGTAGGAACGCGCCGCGCCAGGGTCGAGGACGTCCATGAGCTGGCCCTGGGGATGCCGCACGTCACGGTCGAGCACGGGAAGGGCGAGAACCCCGTCTACCAGGTCGGCGGCAAGTCGTTCGTGTTCTTCCGCACGCCCCGTCCGGACGCGGTCGATCCGGACACCGGCGAGCGCTACCCGGACGTGATCGTGTTCTGGGTCCCGTCCGAGTCCGACAAGCTCGCGCTGGTCCAGGACGAGTCGTCGCCGTTCTTCACGACACCGCATTTCAACGGCCACCGGTCGGTGCTGCTGCGGGCGAGCCGGATCGGTGAGCTCACGCTGCGGGAGCTGACCGAGATCGTCCAGGACGCGTGGCTGTCCCAAGCGTCGCGCAAGCGAGGGAAGGATTGGCTCGACGCCCACCCGGACCCGGCCGAATAGGTACTGAACGCGGTCAGGTGGTGTCCGCATTGGTTCGTAGGTTCTGGGGACCAGTACGAACACAAGGGGGTACCAAATGATGATCGTCGTCACCACTCCGACCGGGCATGTCGGGTCCCGCGTGGTGCGGTTGCTGCTGCAGGCCGGTGTCCGGCCGCGGGTGCTGGTCCGCGACCCGGGGCGGCTGGACGCGGCCACCCGCGACCGCGTCGACGTGAGGCGCGGCGACCTGACCGACGCGGCGTTCGTGCGCGAGGCGACGGCCGGTGCGCGGACGGTCTTCTGGGTCGATCCGACCCCGCACTCGTCCGAGGACCCGATCGAGACGTCCGACCGCACGGCCGACCCGCTGATCGAGGCGGCCCAGGCCGGGGACGTCGCACGCGTCGTCCTGCTGAGCAGTGTCGGCGCGGAGAAGCGTCACGGAGCCGGGCACATCGACGGGCTGGCCCGGATCGAGGAGCGGCTCGACGCCACCAGCGCCGACACGCTCCACCTCCGCTGCGCCTACTTCTTCACCAACCTGCTCATGGACCTGGACGGCCTGGCCGGCGGCGTTCTGACCACGCCGTTCCACCCCGACGTGCCCATGGCGTGGGTCGACCCGCGCGACATCGGGGACGTCGTCGTCGCACGCCTGCTCAACGACGACTGGAAGGGCCACGAGATCCAGGGCGTCCACGGCCCTGAGGACCTCACGTTCCAGCAGGTCGCGGCCGTTCTCACCGAGGCGCTGGGCCGGACGATCCGGCTCGACGTCGTCGGCGAGGACGACGTCCGGGGAGCGCTGCGCTCCGCCGGGCTGAGTCCGGGCGCCGTGGAGGGCATCGTCGGCATGTCCGCCGGGACCCGCGACCTGGTCCCCGAGCAGCCGCGCGACGTCGTCACCACGACGCCCACGACACTCGCGGCCTGGGCCTACGCCCATCTGCGCCCAGCCGTCCTCAAAGCCGCCGCGGGCTGAACCACTTCCGGGCAGATCGCGTTGTGTGATTGGTCGGTCATTGTGCGCACATGCGTCCTAGACTGAGCGGCTCTCCTAGGAGGCGAAGCCGAGGTGGCCGTGACGGAGCTTGCGCTGGTGCGTGGAACCGGCAATCTTCCCGCGGAGGTGAGCAGGTTCGTCGGCCGGCGGCGTGAGCTGGTCGACGTCAAGCGGGCGCTGGAGCGATCGCGCATCGTCACGCTGTGCGGAGTGGGCGGTGTCGGCAAGACCCGGCTGGCGGTGCGCGTCGCGGACGAGGCGCGGGACGCCTTCCCCGACGGCGTCTGGCTGGTGGAGTTGTCGGGGCTGCGCGAGCCTGGGCTGCTGGCCCGTAACGTCGCGGACGCACTCCGGTTGCCCGACCACGCGTCGGGGGACCCGGCCGACCGGCTGGCCGAGCAACTTGCCGACCAGCGGATGCTTCTCGTCCTGGACACCTGCGAGCACGTGGTCGACTCCTGCGCCATGCTGGCCGAGGTCCTGCTGCGGGCCGCCCCCGGACTGCGGATCCTGGCGACCAGCCGCGAGCCCCTGGAACTGATGGGCGAGCACATCGTCCTGGTCGCTCCGATGGAGTCACCCGGCGAGGACGCGCCGATCACCGGCTGCGAGTCGGTGACGCTGTTCCTCGAACGGGCGGAGGCGATGGCGCCCGGATTCCGGCTCACCGAGGCCAACCAGCAGGTCGTCGCCACGCTGTGCCGCCGGCTTGAGGGCATTCCCCTGGCCATCGAATTGGCGGTGGTGCGGCTGCGCCACCTGTCCATCGAACAGCTCGCCACCCGCCTGGACGATCGGTTCCGGCTGCTGGGCACCACCCGTCCGGGACGCGGAAGGCATCACACGCTGCGGTCGGCCGTGGAGTGGAGTCACGAGCTGTGCACGGAGCCGGAGCGCCTGCTGTGGGCCCGGCTGGCGGCCTTCCCCGCCACCTTCGACCTCGCCGAGGCCGAGCAGGTGTGCGCCGATGCGGAGCTGCCCGCCGACGAGGTGGTCACCGTGCTCGGCCGGTTGGTGGAGAAATCAATCGTGATCTGCGAACAGGACGGTGTCCGCTACCGGATGCTCGACACGATTCGCGAATACGGCTTCGAGCGCCTGGCGGACTCGGACGTGCGCCTCCGGCTGGCGGGACGGCACCGCGACCACTACCTCGCGCTGGCCGAACGCGCCGCGTCCGAGATGCTCAGTCCGCGCCAGCTCGACTGGGTGACCAGGCTCCGCACCGAGAACGCCAATCTGCGGGTGGCCTTGGGGCACGCGCTGAGCGCGCCCGGCGAGGAGGTGCTCGCCAGGCGGCTGGTGATCGCGCTCCAGCCCTACTGGCTCGCGACGGGTTCGTTCGGCGAGGGACTGAGCTGGCATCGGCGGGCGCTGAACCTGTCGCTGGAACCGGATCTCGATCACGGCCGGGTCCTGACGGGCGCGGGTTTGATGGCCGGACTGCTCGGGGAGGTGGACGTGGCCCGGCCGATGTCCACCTCCCTCTCGTCCCTGGCCGAGAAGCTGGACGATCCCGGTTTGGCCGGGCAGGCACTGGAGGTCCGGGCGGTCGTCGAGGGCCAGGCCGGTGACCTGCGGGCGGCCGTGGCGTCCTCCATGGACAGCCGGCAGCGCTTCGCCGAGGCCGACCGGCCCGACCTGTTCTCGCTGTTCGGCTACGCGGTGTGGGCCTGGGCCCTGTGCTTCGACGGCCGTGCAGAGGAGGCGCTGGCCCTCGCCGAGGACGGGCTGAGTGAGAGTCAGGCGTGCGGTGAGCAGTTCGTCAGGTCCTACCTGCTGAGCGTCCGCGGGCAAGCGCGCAGGATGAGCGGGGACCCGGCGGGCGGCCTCGACGATCTTTCCGAGTGCTTGCGGATCAAGGAGAGGTTGAACGACCTCTTCGGCTTCGCGATGGCGCTGGACGTGGTCACCGCCTGCCTCGCCGACCTCGGTGAGAACGAGCGGGCGGCGGTGCTGCTCGGCGGCCGGGCACGACGCTGGCGGGGGCACCACGCACCGGGCGGGGCACGGGTGTTCACCCGGAATTTCGTGAAGCTCATCCACGCCAGGCTCCAGGAGGAAGTGCCGGAAGCGGCGTTGCAGTCCGCGATGCGCCGCGGCGCCGCCATGTCGCTCACCGAGACGATCGCGTTCGCCCGGGGCGAGCCTGCCGACCCGGGCACACCGCAACCCGAGCCACCGGCCAAGCGGCTCGACGCGTTGACCCCACGAGAGCAGGAGGTCGCCGCGCTGCTCGCCGACGGCCTGACCAACCGGGAGATCGCCGAACGGCTGGTCATCTCCAAGCGCACCGTGGACTCGCATATCGAGCACATCCTGACCAAGCTCAGCTTCACCTCCCGCACCCAGATCGCCGTCTGGATCAGCTCGCCGCCCACGCCCCCCACCTGATCAAGGTCGCGCCGCCGGGTCGATCGGGGTGTAGCTCTACCCCGGTTGTGGTGTTCGGCCTACTGCCCGTCGCCGTGCGCGCTTCTAGTTTCGGGATCATCCGAACTTGGGAGCGCGCATGGTGGAGCAGAGCAGAAGGAACGTGTTGCGGGGCGGCCTGGTGGTGACGGCGGCTGGCCTCGCCGTCCCCATCACCGGAGCGGGCCCGGCAGCGGCGGCCGTCTACTACGACCCACGCCGCCGCGCCTTCGCCGTCGAGGCCGGGTCGTCGCTGGGGGAAGCGTACCGCAGGCTCTACCTGGGGTGGGGTGTGACAGTCCCAGCGGGGTGGTGCCCCACGGTCGGGGCAGGCGGGCACGTCCTGGGCGGCGGTTTCGGGCCGCTGTCACGGATGATGGGCCTGGCCGTCGACCACCTCTACGCCGTCGAAGTGGTCGTGGTGGACGGACGCGGCCGTGCCCGCAGCGTCATCGCCACCAGGGAACGGACGGACCCGAACCGCGACCTGTGGTGGGCCCACACCGGCGGCGGCGGAGGCAGCTTCGGCATCGTCACCCGCTACTGGTTCCGGACGCCGGGCGCACGCGGCGACGATCCGTCCCGCCTCCTGCCCGCGCCGCCGCCGACCATGCTGAGCTTCACGATCACGTGGGATTGGCGGGACTTCACGCAGGACGCGTTCGCCCGGCTCGTCCGCAACCACGGCCGGTGGGTGGAGCGCAACAGCTCCCCCGGCTCCCCGGCGGCAAGGCTGTACAGCGAGATCCAGCTCAACCGCCGTCCGATCGGGCAGCTCGGCATGATCGGACAGGTGGCGGCCCCGCCCGGCACCGCCCAGCGGCTGCTGGACGAGCACCTCGCCGCGATCAACGAGGGTGTGCCGGCGACCCCGTCCCGCCAGGTGAAGACGCAGCCGTGGCTGGCCGCCGCGCTTGCGGGCTCGCCCGGCGACCCCGGCCCCGCGTACCGGCTGAAGGTGAAGTCGGGATATCTGCGCCGCCGCCTGACCGACCGGCAGATCGACGTCCTGCACCATCATCTGACCAGGTCGGACTACGACCACCCGGGCGGCACCCTGAGCCTCTACACCTTCGGCGGCAAGGTCAACACGGCCGCCCCGGACGCGACGGCCGCGCCGCACCGCGACACGATCATGAAGCTGTTCTTCGTCAACGGCTGGGAGGACCCGAAGGACGACGCCAAGCACATCACCTGGCTGCGCGAGCTGTACCGCGACCTTTTCGCCGACACGGGCGGCGTCCCCGCACCCGGCGACGGCGCGTTCATCAATTACCCGGACAACGACCTCGCCGACCCGGCATGGAACCACGGCGCGCCCTGGCACACGCTGTATTTCCGGGACAACTATCCGCGTCTTCAGCAGATCAAGGCGAAGTACGATCCGCGCAACGTCTTCCACCACGCCCTCTCGGTGCGCGCGGAACGGTAACCGTTCAGGCGACCTTCGTGTAGATGAGGTCGAAGTCGTGTTCCCAGGTCTCGTTGTCGAGCGACTTCGCCCAGCTGGCCTGAATGGTGCGGCCGTCGTCGCCGAACTTCCCGGAGAACCGCTGGTCGAAGCCCGGCGCGTCCCGCCACATTTTCCAGAGGCCGCCCTCGAACGTCATCTGGTAGACGCGCGACACGCCACGCGAGTCGTAGTAAAGGACGGTATGGACATCGGAGGAGTCGTCCCGGCCGACGAGTTGCGTAGCGGACGGGAAGGGCGAACGAGCATTGGGAAAGGGAGATCGACCGCTTTCCTCCCGGGTAGGGGTCAGCGGGCGGGGCGTTCGTAGAGCAGTTCGCGGCCGTCTTCCTCGTCCCATTGCTCGCCGACTTCAATGAAGCCGTGGCCTGCGATCGTGGCGAGGGACGCGGCGTTGCCGGGGCTGATCGACGCGCGGACCGTCGTGACGGACGGTTCGGACGCGGCCCGGTCGAGCAGGGCGGCGAGCATCGCCTTCGCGTAGCCGCGGCGGCGGTGGGCCGGATCGACGGAGTAGGCGATCTCGACGGTTCCGCTGGAGTTCGGCGCGCCGTGGAAGCCCGCGTGGCCGACGACGACGCCCTCCGGTTCCGTGACGACGGCGCGGACGATCCAGCGCGCGTGCTCCGGTTCGCGGGCGAGCTGGCCCAGCCGGAATCGCCAGAGGAATTTCGCCTCGTCGGTGATGAAGTAGTCGGTGAGCGGGATTCCGGCGGCGGCGCTCGCGCCTGCCAGGTCATCGTCGAGCAGCGCTTTCATGGCGGATCGGGGCAGTTCGACGAGGCGGATGGCAGGTGGCATGGGCGGCTCCTCGGGTCGGGCCGCCCAGCTTATGTTGGGCGTTCCAACGGTGAGAAATGGATTTGGCGGCGGTGGTTCTTCGCGTGGTCGACCAGCCGGGTCAGCGTGGTGATGAGCAGCGCAGGCGGTCGGCGTGGCGGGTCTGGTTGTCCAGCGCGCGTTGCAGGAACGTCTCGATGACTTCGAATTCGGCGATTGTGAAGCTGTGCAGCTCGGTCAGGGCGTCGGTCACGATCGGTCCCCAGATCTCCTGGCTGAGCTGGTCGGCCTTGTCCGTCAGGTGGACCAGGACGCGCCGCCGGTCCGCCTCGTCGCGGACTCGCCGGGCCAGACCGGCCCGCTCCAACCGGTCGATGGCGGTGGTGGCCGCGCCCCCGGTCAGCCCGGCGGCGGCCGCCAGCTCGCTCGCGGTGAGCGGGCCCCGGGCGGTCAGCCGGCTCAGGCAGCGCAGGTCGGTGCGGTTGACGCGCAAGCGCCTGGCCGCCAGCTCGTCGATCAGGTCGGTGGCGTCCTGGAGCTCCTGGACCGCCCTGGCGATGGCACCGGCCCTCAGTTCCTTTGACAATCTAATCCTTAGAAAGTTAAATCAACTGGGTCGTCGAGTCTAACCCCGAGGGGGCGGTCGTGCCAGAACACCCGTTGCACCTGCGTCAGGCGACGGAGAGCGATGTTCCAGCTCTGCTGTCGCTGATGGACTCCGTCCTGAAGTGGCTGGTGGCCCAAGGTCGGCCCGAGCAGTGGGGAACGGTGCCGTTCTCGCAGCAGCCGGGATTCCCCGACAGGGTCGCCGACTGGACGTCTCAAGGCGTCATCACCATCGCCGAAAGGGGTGGCGCCTGCGTCGGGCTCATGGCCGCGGCGCCTGGTGCTTCGCCGCGCGTCCCCGCCGGGGTGGTCCCCGAAGGCTCGATGTTCATCCACACCGTGATGACCGACCGTGGCCCGGACGGGCGCGGCGTGGGCTCGGTCCTGCTGGCCCACGCCGAGCACCTCGCCAGAACCCTTGGTGCGCCTGCCCTGGCCCTGGATCACTGGGCGGGGAGCCCCGAACTCGGACGTATCTACGACGAACACGGCTACGTGCAGGTCGCCGAATACACGGACGAGCAAGGTGGGAAGGCTGTCCGCAATCTTGTGCGCGTTCGGCGTCTCGGCCCCCTGGCCTAGGGGGAGGTGAGTTCTTCGGAGAGGGTGCGGAGGTGGGCGCGGGCTTCGGCGTCGTATGCCTGGGCGTTCGCGCGGGCTTCCTTGAGGCCGTTGAAGAAGCGTCCTGAAACGTCGTCCAGGGCGGGGTCTGTGATTAGGCGGTGCGTCGCGCGCACTCCCTCTTCGAGCGTGCTTATCGGGGAGGAGACCATCTTCGTCGGCATGTAGGTGGCCGGGTGCAGGGCGTTCGCGGACACGCCCGTCCCGGCCAATTCGGCGGCGAGGTCGATGGTGAACAGGATCTGCGCGAGCTTGCTCTGGCAGTACGCCCGCGTCCCGCTGTAGCCGCGGGTGATCATGACGTCGTCGAAGTCGATGGCGCGCTGGCCGAGGCTGCTGACGTTGACGATCCGCGCCGGAGCCGACGCGATGAGGGTGGGCAGGAGGAGCCGGGTGAGCAGGTATCCGGACAGGTAGTTCACCTGGAATGTCAGCTCGTGCCCGTCCGCGCTTTCCCGGCGCGGGCCTTCGTTGCCGATTCCGGCGTTGTTGACCAGCACGTCCAGGCGGGGATGGTCGGCGCGTACGGCCTCGGCCAGCGCGCGGGTCTCGGCCAGCGACGACAGGTCGGCGCGGTACCAGGACGCGCGGCCGCCGATCTCCCGCAGGGTCGCCTTACCGCGCTGGTCGTCCCGTCCATGGACGAGGACCGTCGCGCCTTCTGCGGCGAGTTCGGCGGCCAGCGCGCGGCCCAGTCCGTCTGTCGCACCGGTGATGAGGATGGTCTGCTGATCGATGGAGCGCATGCACTCCATAGTCCGCTATGGCCGGGGCGTGAGTCCCGCTATGGCCGGTCGAGGAAGTCCCGGACGAGTTTCGCGAATTCGTCGGGCCGTTCCATCATCGTCACGTGGCCGGTGTCGAGTTCGGCGTACTCGGCGCCTGGGATGGCGCGGGCGAATTCGCGGTGGTTCTCGACGGGCACTGTCTGGTCCCGGGTGCAGCCGATGACGAGCGTGGGCGCCTCGACGCGCGGGAGCAGTTCGCGGACGTCGAGACGCTGGACGAGATCCAGCTGGCGCAGGCGGGCGTCCGTGGGTTGCATGAAGGCGCGCATCTGCTCGGCGCCCTCGTGGCCGATCGCGTTGAGGAACGGGGGGCTGAAGGAGGTCAGCGTGCCGAGGCGTCCGAAGGCGTCGGGGTCGCCGGCCAGGCCCAGCCAGGTGCTGATCAGCTGCCAGACGTACTCGTCGCCCGTGTGGCTGATCCCCGCGACAGGGATCAGGCGGCGGACGAGGTCCGGACGCAGCGCGGCGGCCGCGGCGGCCGTGGGTGCGCCGAGCGAGAAGCCGACGAGGTCGGCGGGTCCGGCCCCGGCGTCCTCGATCACGGCGTTGACCTGGGCGGCGAGGGCCTCGATGGTCAGCGGCGAGCCGTCGTCCTCGGCGGGGTCGGAGCCGGCGAGGTCGGGCAGGATCACGGTGTGGTCGGCGGAGAGGGCGGCGGACCAGCCGTCCCACATGGCCGAGC
Source organism: Actinomadura soli (assembly GCF_005889715.1). Lineage (GTDB taxonomy): Bacteria > Actinomycetota > Actinomycetes > Streptosporangiales > Streptosporangiaceae > Spirillospora > Spirillospora soli. The sequence continues at coordinate 10,343 of NZ_VCKW01000107.1, read as the reverse complement.
CGGGGCCCACGCCGTGGACCAGGACGACGGCGGGCCCGGAGCCCTCCGTGCGGTAGCTGATACGGGCATTTCCAACGGTCAGGTTCGTCATGCCCTCAACGCTGCCCGCGCGGGACGGCGATGAGGAGCGGACCGCTTTGGCTAGGACAAGCGATCCCAGGCTGCGGTTCCGGAAATGACGGAGCATGGAAGGTATGGACATGGACCGCCGCGAACTCGCCGACTTCCTCCGCCGTTCCCGGGAGCGGCTGCGCCCGCAGGAGGTCGGCCTGGCGGCCGGGCCGAGGCGCCGCACGCCGGGGCTGCGCCGCGAGGAGGTGTCGCAGCTCGCGGGCATGTCCGCCGACTACTACATGCGGCTTGAGCAGGCGCGGAGCCCGCAGCCTTCGACCCAGATGCTCGGCGCGCTGGCCCGCGCGCTCCGGCTGACGGAGGACGAACGCGATCATCTGTACGTCCTGGCCGGGCACCGTCCGCCCGCGGGGCCGTTCGCGGGCGAGCACGTCCGGCCGGGGCTGCTGTACCTGCTCGACCGGCTGCATGAGACGCCCGCGCAGATCGTCGGGGACCTCGGGGACGTCCTGGCGCAGAACGTCCTGGCCGAAACGCTTTTCGGCTGCGTGTGCACGGTGGAGCCGGGCGACCGGAACATAGTGTGGCGCTGGTTCACGGACCCGTTCGTCCGGGAGGCGTACCCGCCGGACGAGCACGACCACTACAGCCGCCTGCACGTCGCAGACCTGCGCGCCAGCGTGGCCAGGCGCGGCAATGACGCTGTTGCGTCCGCGCTTGTCCGGCGCCTACACAACGCCAGCGACGAGTTCGCGGCGCTCTGGAAGCGGCACGAGGTGGCCGTGCGCCGCACCAGCCGCATGAGGGTCCTGCACCCGGAGGTCGGGGCGATCGAGTTCGACGCGGAGACCCTGCTCACCCCGGCCGAAGACCAGCGGTTGGTCGTCTTCACGCCGCCCCCTGGCAGCCCCACCATCGAGGCCCTCGAACTCCTGCAGGTCATAGGGCCTGAGAGCGCCCACCGCAGCCACGTCTGAGGTCGACCTCAGGGGCCTGCCTGGGCCTGCCTCAAGCGCCAGAGGGTGGTCGTCTCGGCGGCGCGGGCGGCGTGGAGAGGGTCGTCGGGGTCGGCGGCGCGCGGGTGCGTCGGTTTGGTGTCGAGCCGTCCGGCGACGTGCAGGCCGGACGATTCGATCAGCGCGAGCAGGTCGTCGCGGGTGCGGAGCCCGAGGAGTTCGGCCAGGTCGGAGAGGATCAGCCAGCCTTCGCCGTCCGGTTCCAGATGGGCGGCGAGGCCGTCGAGGAAGCCGTGAAGCATCCGGCCGCCAGGGTCGTAGACGGCGTGTTCTAGGGGCGAGCTGGGTTTCGCCGGTAGCCACGGCGGATTGCACACGATGAGCCCGGCACGTCCTTCTGGGAAAAGGTCGGCTTGGACGACCTCGACCTGCTTCGCCACGTCCAGGCGGTTGACGTTCTCTTGGGCGCAGGCAAGCGCGCGCGGGTCGTGGTCTGTGGCGACGACCCGTTCCATACCTCGGCGGGCTAGGACGGCCGCGAGGACGCCTGTGCCCGTCCCGATGTCGAAGGCTCTCGTGGTGGGTGGGAGTGGTGCCTCGGCGACCAGGTCTACGTACTCTCCCCTGACCGGCGAGAACACTCCGTAGTGCGGATGTATCCGGTCGTTGCCCAGCGCGGGAACCGGGACGCCCTTGTCACGCCATTCGTGGGCGCCGATGAGTCCGAGCAGTTCGCGCAGGGACGTCACGTATGGCTGGTCGTCCGGCCCGTATACCTGCGTGCACGCGTCCTGGACGTCGGGGGCGCGGCGTAGCGGAATCACGTGTCCAGGACCGAACGGTATGAGCAGCATGGCGAGCGTCCGCGCGCGCTGGGCACGTGCCTGGCGGTAGAGGTGGAATGCCTGTACCTGGGACGGTTCCGCCTTGCGTTTGCGGCGTCGTGTCGTCGGGGGACGGTCTATGCGGCGTGCCATCGCGTTGAGGAGCTGCCGCGCGTTCTGGAAGTCGCCGCGCCACAGCAGCGCGGTGCCCTCGCAGGCCAGCCGGTAGGCGTCGTCCGCCCGGGTCTGGTCGTCGGCGATGGTCACGCGGCGGGGCGGTGGGGCGCCGCTCTCCGACCGCCAGCGGACGCGCTGGTCCCGGCCGTCCTCCCGCCAGGAGATCTCGTCCACGGGCTCACGGTATCTCTGGGGGCGCGGCACCAGCGCCCGCGAGGCCCTCGCCCGCGCCCGCGAGGCCCTCGCCCGCGGCTGTGAGGTCGGCGCTGGAGAGGTGGGTTGAGGTCTCCGCGAGTTTCCGCAGCGCCTGCTCCGACGCCGAGCCCGGTTCCGCCGCGTACAGCATGAGCCGGCTGAGGTCGGGGTCGCCGGGCAGGTGCAGGGTCTCGAACGGCAGGACGAGCCGTCCGACCTGCGGATGGTCGATGCGGGCCTCGCCGTGCGTCAGGTCCGTCACGTGGTGCGCCGACCACAGGTCCGCGAACTCGGGGCTCCGGTCGCGGAGGGAGCCGATGAGGGCGCGCAGGCGCGGGTCGTCCGGGTCCTGGCCGGAGCGGAACCGCAGGTAGGCGACGTTGCGGCGGGCGACGTCCGGCCAGTTGCCGCCGAGCCGCGCCTTGTAGTCGTCGTTCAGGTGGATCTGGTGCGACCAGGTCCGCTCGCCGGGCGGGACGGCGGCCAGGTCGACGAACACGGCGGCGGTGAGCCGGTTCCAGGCGACCACGTTCGTGTGGTGGCCGACGATGTAGGCGGGCGCGTGGGTGATCGAGTCGAGCAGGTGCTGGAGCGGAGCGCGCAGGCGGGGCGGCCCGGCGACGGGCGTCCGGCGCGGGGGATGCGCGAGGCGGTGCAGGTGGACGCGCTCGTCGGTGTCCAGCCGCAGCGCCCGCGCGATCGCGTCCAGGACCTCGGTGGAAACCCCGTCGGCCGTGCCCTGTTCGAGCCGGATGTAGTAGGCGACGCTGACGCCCGCGAGCTGCGCCAGCTCCTCACGCCGCAGGCCGGGCACGCGCCGCCGCGTCCCGTACGAGGGGACGCCCGCGTCCTCGGGCCGCAGCCGCGCCCGCCGCGACTTGAGGAACTCGCCCAGCTCAGGGTTCCGCGCCATGCCGCCGAGGCTACGCGCCACGCCGCAGTGGCCGTCCGCTGGGCCGCGGGTGGCCGTCCGCTACGGCGCCGTGGCTATGCGGCGGGCCTGACGTTGATGTCGCCGTTGTCGGTGGTCAGGTCGAGGCGGTGCGGGGCGGACGCGTCGTCGGGGATCCCGATCGTCCGGTCGCCGTTGTCGGTGCGCGCGGACACGCGGTAGCGGCCCGCCGGGACGGTCACGGTGACGCCGCCGTTCGACGTCACCGCACGGATGTTCTGCGGCTTCCCCAGAGTCAGGGTGATCTTCCCGTTGTCGGTCCGGGCGTCGATGCCGTCGCCCTTGAGGCCGCGCCCTTCGATCTTCCCGTTGTCCGTCTTCGCGTTGACGGAGCCCGCGACGTCGTCCAGGTGGATGGAGCCCGAATCGGTCGACACGTTCACCGCGCCCACCTTCGACAGCTTGATCGAGCCGCTGTCCGTGGCGCCGTCCACAGGGACGCGTCCCGGAAGGTCGATCGTGTAGCGCACGGAGCAGTTGTTGCCGCAGTCGCGGAGCTTCAGGATGCCGTTCTCGACGCGGTGCGTCTGGCGGGTCGGCTTGTCCCCGCGGTATTCGACCGTCCGGTGCAGGGACGCCTTTGACGCCCCGCCGCGCAATGTCACGCTGCCCGAATCGATGTTGTCGATCCGCACCGCCTTGATTTCGCCGTTGAGCGCGGCGTCGTCATCGAAGGTCGAAGCGAAGGCCATGCCGCACGCGCTCAGGGAGGTCGCGCCGACCGCGGCTAGGACGAGAACTGAAAGCTGGCGACGCACGGATGCCTCCCGTTGACCTTGGGCTGAACGCTGTCGAGCCTAGAAAGGCGCGGGTCGAACGGCCTTCACGCCAGGGAGCGAGGTTTGTTCTGGCTCCGGGTGCCTAGTGCCGGTCTCTAGCCTGCTACTGGCGGTGGTACGAAAGAGCGGTGGCTGGGTCGCCGTCCCTGGCGCGGCGATCGTCCACGGCATGACGGCACTCACCACCGCTGTGTCCGCTCCGTCCGAGCGGATGTCATCGCGGCACAAGCTGGGATTGACCCTTCTGCTGGGCGCGCAGTTCATGCTCGCCATCGATTTCTCCATCCTGAACGTGGCGCTGCCCGTTGTCGGCCGGGGTCTGGGCTTCGGCCTGGACGAGTTGCAGTGGATCGCGACCGCCTTCGCGCTTCCGGCCGCCGGTTTCACGCTTCTGTTCGGTCGCGTGGCCGATCTGTTCGGACGGCGCCGGATGCTGCTCGCAGGCATGGCTCTCCTGGCCGGAGGGTCGCTGGTGGGCGGGTTCGCTACGGGACCGGCGATGCTGCTGACCGGACGGGTCCTCCAGGGGCTCGCCACTGCGATCGCCACACCCGCCGCCCTGTCGCTGCTCACCACGTCCTTCCCGGAAGGCCCGCTGCGGACGCGGGCGCTCGGGCTGAGCGGCGCGCTGATGTCCGCCGGGTTCACCGTGGGCGCGATCCTCGGCGGGGTGCTCACCGACCTGCTGAGCTGGCGCTGGGCCTTCCTGATCAACGTGCCGGTCGCGGCGGTGATCCTCGCCGTGATCCCGGCCGTGGTCGCCGAGAGCCGGTCGCGGGACCGGGCGAAGCTGGACGTTCCCGGCGCCGTGACCGTGACGGGCGGCCTCCTCGCCCTGGTGTACGGGATCACGTCCGCGGGCGAGCACGGCTGGGGTTCGGCCCGGGCGCTCGGCACGCTCGCCGCCGCTTCCGTGCTGCTCGTGGCGTTCGTGCTGGTGGAGCGGCGTTCACCGGCTCCGCTCGCGCCGCTCGGCGTCCTGACGCGGCGGACGGTCACCTGGGGCAATGTGGGCGGCTTCGTGGCGTTCGCGACGGAGACGTCCCTGGTGTTCCTGATGACGCTCTACCTGCAGAAGGTGCTGGGCTTCTCGGCGCTGGCCACCGGTCTCGCGCTCGGCGTCCTCGGCGCCGGGACGTTCGCGGGCGGTGTCGCCGCGCCCCGGATCATGGGACGGCTCGGCGGCCGGACGACCCTCGTCGGCGGGCTCGTCCTGCAGGCGGCGGCGACGGTGGCGCTGCTCGGACTCGGGGAGTCGCGCGACGCGCTCCCGCTGCTGCTCGTCGCCACCGCCGTCGGGGGATTCGGGAACCTCGTCGCGATCGTCGCGTTCATGGGGACGGCGACGTCCGGGCTGCCGGACGGCGAGCAGGGCCTCGCGACCGGGCTCGCCACCATGACCCAGCAGGTCGCGATCACGCTCGGGATCCCCGTGATGAGCGCCGTGGCCACGGCGAACACCTCCGTCCTCGGCGGCGTGCACGCGGCGACGGCCGTGAACGTCGCGATCGTCCTCGCGGGGGCGGCCCTCGTCCGGACGTTCCTCCGCACTTCCGAAAGGGTTTGATCATGGATCTGGAACTCGGCGGCAAGGTCGTCATCGTCACCGGAGCGTCCGCCGGGATCGGCGCGGCGACCGCGCGACTCCTCGCGGACGAGGGCGCCCACGTCGTCGGCGTCTCCCGCAAGCCCCTAGGCGGCCCTGGCGGCGTCGCCGCCGACCTGACCGACCCTGCCGCCGCCCAGCGCGTCGTGGACATCGCGCTGGAGCGGCACGGGCGGCTGGACGGCCTGGTCAACAACGCCGGTGCCCTCGAATCCCGGATCGGGTTCCTCGACGTGACCGACGCCCAATGGCATGCCACGTTCGAGCTGAACTTCCATGCGGCCGTCCGGATGGCGCGGGCCGCGCTGCCCGCACTCATCGACCAGGGCGCAGGGAGCATGGTGCACGTGTCCAGCGAGGCCGGACGATTCCCCGATACGCCACTGGTCGACTATGCGGCGTCCAAGACGGCGTTGCTGTCGGTGTCGAAAACGCTGGCGGGGGAGTTCGGTCGCTGCGGTATCCGCTCCAACGTCGTCACACCCGGCCCTACGCGAACCCGTCTGTGGGACGAGCCAGGTGGGTTCGCCGACCAGCTCGCCGCTCAATTCGGTCTCCCGGTGGAGGAGGCCATAGAGCGATTCGTCCATGAGGAGCGTCGCCTCCCGGTCGGACGGCTCGGCACACCGCAGGACGTCGCGCGGGTCATCGTCTACCTGCTGTCCCCGCTGGCCGTACAGGTCACCGGCGCCGAATGGACGGTGGACGGCGGCGCCCTCCGCCAAATCTGAACCGTCCTAGGAGGGGACCTTGTCGAGGAACCCGTGGACGCGGTCGAAGCGGCCGTCGTCGGCGAAGACCGCCACATCGAAGCCGACGGCGACCGCCTCGCCGCCCTCGGGGCCCAGCTCCCAGGTGAAACGGGCCACGTTGTGGTGCGCGTCCACGGTGCCCGCAACGCGGAACACCAATCCGGGGAACTGCTGCTGCGCCGCGCCGACAAAGGCGTCGATCGCGTCGCGTCCTTCGGCGACGCCCAGCGGATCGACGTAGACAGGGCTGTCGGTCCACATCTCGTCGATCGCGGCGCGGCGCGCGGCCGGGTCGGTCTCGTTCCAGATCGCGATGTAGTCCGTGACCCGCTGCTGAACGTCGCTCATTTCATGACTCCCACCTGATCGACCGGGTCCGTCCCGGCGATGGCCACTACGCTGCCAAGCCAGGAGCCGGAGATCGATTACCTGGGACGTCATGCCCGGGCGCGCGGAGCGCCGGTGCCGCCGGACGATGATGTCGGATTTTCGCCAGTGAAATGTCCTGACCATCGGTGATGCTGGAGGGCATGCACGAGGACGCGGAAAGGTGTCTACGGGCCGTCCAGGCCAAGGACGCCCGATTCGACGGATGGTTCTTCATCGGGGTCGTGACCACCGGGATCTACTGCCGCCCGAGCTGCCCGGTCGTCGCCCCCAAGCCCGAGAACATGCGCTTCTACCCGAGCGCCGCCGCCGCGCAGCAGGCCGGATTCCGGGCCTGCAAGCGCTGCCGGCCTGACAGCTCCCCTGGCTCACCGGAATGGAACCACCGCGCGGACGTCGTCGCCCGCGCGATGCGGCTCATCGCCGATGGCGTGGTCGACCGTGAAGGCATTCCTGGTCTCGCACGGCGGCTCGGCTACAGCACGCGCCAGATCGAACGCCAGCTCAACGCCGAACTGGGCGCCGGCCCACTCGCCCTAGCGCGGGCCCAGCGCGCTCAGACGGCACGGCTCCTCATCGAAACGACACCCCTCCCGATGGGCGACGTCGCGTTCGCGGCCGGGTTCGCCAGTATCCGGGCCTTCAACGACACCGTCCGTGAGGTGTTCGCCCTAACGCCGACTGCTCTGCGCGACCGTGTCGCCAAGGGGCACCCACCCGCCGGTTCGGGCGCGCTGTCGCTGCGGCTGCCGTTCCGAGCGCCCCTCTGCCCGGACAACCTCTTCGGCCATCTCGCCGCCACCGCCGTCCCCGGCGTCGAGGAATGGCGGGACGGCGCGTACCGCCGCGCCATGCGGCTCCCCCACGGGCACGGCATCGCGACCCTGCGGCCCCAGCCCGACCACATCGCCTGCACGCTCACCCTCAGCGACCTGCGCGACCTCACCATCGCGATCAGCCGCTGCCGCTGGATGCTCGACCTCGACGCCGACCCCGTCGCCGTGGACGACCAGCTCCGCACCGACCCCGTCCTGGCCCCGCTCGTCGACAAGGCCCCAGGGCGGCGCGTCCCGCGAACCGTGGACGCCCCTGAATTCGCCGTCCGCGCCGTCCTGGGCCAGCAGGTCTCGACGGCCGCAGCCCGAACCCATGCAGGACGCCTCGTCACCGCCTACGGCGACCCCATAGACGACCCTGGCGGCGGACTGACCCACCTGTTCCCGACCCCGTCCGCGTTGGCGGAACTCGACCCGGAAGCCCTCGCGTTCCCGAAAACGCGCCGCACGACCCTCATGACCCTTGTCGACGCACTCGCAAGCGGCGAAATCGACCTAGGTGTGGGGAGCGACTGGGTTGAGGCCCGCGCGCGCTTGGCCGTCCTCCCGGGGTTCGGCCCATGGACCATTGAGTCGATCGCGATGCGCGCCCTCGGAGACCCGGACGCGTTCATCCCCAGCGACTTGGGAATTCGCGCCGCCGCCAAGACGCTCGGCCTTCCCTCAACGCCTGCGGCGCTTACGCGACGTGCCGCGCAGTGGCGACCCTGGCGTGCCTATGCCGTCCAATACCTGTGGGCTACAGGCGACCACGCCATCAACCTGCTTCCTGCATCCTGACCCTAGGAAGGAACCCATATGGAACCGACGCACGTCGTCCTGGACAGTCCCGTGGGCCCACTGACGTTGGTGGCCCTGGACGGGGGCCTGTCCGGCCTGTACATGGACTTGCAGCGGCATCGTCCGTCCGAGGAAACGTTCGGCGTGCCCGGCGACCTTGACAGCGAACCCTTCGCGACCGTCGCCGAACAGCTTTCCGCCTACTTCGCCGGTGACCTGACCGAGTTCGACCTGCCGCTCAACCTCCAGGGGACCGATTTCCAGAAGCGCGTATGGACGGCGCTCCAAGAGATCCCCTACGGCGAGACCACCACCTATGGGCAGCTCGCCGTCGAACTCGGCAAACCGTCGGCGTCCCGTGCCGTCGGCCTGGCCAACGGACGCAACCCGGTCAGCGTCATCGTCCCCTGCCACCGCGTCGTCGGCTCCACCGGCGACCTCACCGGCTACGGCGGCGGCCTCGACCGCAAGCGCTACCTCCTCGACTTCGAGCGCAAATCCAAGATCACCGAGGACGCCCTTTTCTGAAGTGTCGGTGGCCGGGGATACCGTGCGTGACACGGCCGGAAACCCGGCCCGTCCAGCAGTCGCGGAAAGGCAGGCGAAGTGGAGTTCCGAGTCGACCGGCAGACGCTCGCCGACGCCGTGGCCTGGGCGGCGCGGACGCTGCCGGCCCGCCCCGCGCTCCCCGTCCTCGCGGGCATGCTCATCGAGGTCACCGAGCAGGGCGAGCTCAGCCTCGCCGGGTTCGACTACGAGGTGTCCGCCCGCGCCAGGGAGGACGCCGACGTCGCGGAGCCCGGCCGCGTCCTCGTCCCGGGGCGGCTCCTGGCCGACATCGTCCGCAACCTCCCCCCGCACCCCGTGGAGATCCACACGAAGGGCTCGGAGGTCGTCGTGCGCTGCGGCCCCGCCGAGTTCGGCCTGCTGACGCTCCCCGTCGAGGACTACCCCACCCTCCCCGAACCGTCCGCCCGCGCCGGCACCGTCCCCGGCGACCTGTTCGCGACCGCCGTCGCCCAGGTCACCCCCGCCGCCGGACGCGACGACACACTCCCGATGCTCACCGGCGTCCGGATCGACATCGACGGCGACACGATGTGGCTCGCCTGCACCGACCGCTACCGCATCGCCGCCCGCGAGCTGACCTGGTCGCCCGCCGACCCCGGCTTCACCGCGGGCGTCGTCGTTCCCGCCCGCACCCTCGCCGACACCGCCAAGTCCATCAGGCGCGGCGCCGAGGTCGAGATCGACCTCGGCGGCGTCGCCGACACCCTCATCGGCGTGTCCGGCGGCGGCCGCAGCATGACCAGCCGCCTCCTGGACGACCAGTACATCAACTACCGCTCCCGGCTCACCGGCACCTGGTCGTCCGTCGCCGAGATCCGCGTCGCGCCGTTCGTCGAGACCATCAAGCGCGCCGCCCTCGTCACCGAGCGCGGCACACCCGTCCGGCTGGCGTTCACCGCCGACGAGGTCCGCGTCCGCGCCGCCACCGGCGACTCCGCCCGCGCCAACGAGAGCCTCGAAGTCCGGCTCACCGGCGACGACCTCGATATCGCCTTCGCCCCCCAGTACCTCCTCGACGGCCTCGCCGGGATCGACACCGAATACGCCCGCCTCGAATGCGCCGGCCCCACCAAGGCCGCACTCCTCACCGCCATCCCCGACAAGAAAGACTCGTCCGACGACAAGGAGGGGGAAGCCGCGAAGAACGACGGGAACGCCTCCGAACAGACCGACACCGGCTACCGCTACCTAGCCATGCCCGTCCGCCTAACCTCCTGACCAACACCCAGACGGACCAGCCCGGCCCGCCAGCCCAGGCCACCAGCCCGGCCACCGCTCCGGGCCACCGCTTCGGGCCACCGACGCTGAAGACTGGCCCTGTCACTGCCCCTGGCCCTGTCACCGATCCTGATCACTGGCCCCGTCAACCGCCCCCGGCGCTCGCCCCGCCCGGGGGGTCGGCCATCGGCCCGGTCATAGGGGTGCTGGACGGGTCCTGGCCCTGGGGCTGGGGCTGG
>NZ_VCKW01000106.1 GCF_005889715.1 Actinomadura soli | reverse complement strand
CGGATCGGCATCTGATGTACTATCGTACATGTACATTCGTACATTAGGGAGCGGGGAGCATGCCGGACGAGAGCGCATCGGCGGGGCGGCCGCGGAGCCGGCGCGATCCCGAGGGGCGGCGGCGGGCGATCGTCGAGGCCGCGGCCGAGCTGATCACCGAGGTGGGGACGGACGGGCTGACGCATCGGCTGGTCGCGGGCCGGGCGGGGGTGCCGCTGGGGTCCACGACGCAGTACTTCGCGACCCTGGCCGACCTCCGCGAGGCGGCGCTGCAGTACCTCGCGGACGAGATCGACGAGGGGCTCGCGGTCGTCCGCGAGGCCATGCGGGACGTGAGCAGGGCGCCCGCCGCGCTCGCGTCCGCGATGCACGAGTACCTGCGGGACGTGCGCCTCGTCCAGGCGGACAGTGCGCTGACCTGGGCCTCCGTGCACGACCCTCAGCTTCGCTCGCTGTCGCTGCGCTGGTTCGACGAGCTGGTCGCCATCCTGTCCGCGCACATCGGCGTCGCGAGGGCGACGGCGGTGGCCGTGTTCGCGGACGGCGCCACCTGGCACGCCGCACTCCACGAGGAGCCCCTCGACCTGGACCTCCTGACCGGCGCCATCACGGCACTGTTCACGGAGCCCCCCGCGGGCGGGACGCGATGAGCGTCGCCATGGGCAAGCCCGAAGCGTCGGCGCGGCGGCGGTGGGCGTCGGTCGTCGTCCTGTCCGCGAGCCTGCTGGTCGTCACGATGGACCTCACGGTCCTCAACATCGCGATCCCCGACATGTCGGCGGACCTGCGGCCGACGTCGAACCAGCTGCTGTGGATCGTCGACGTGTACTCGCTCGTCCTCGCGGGCCTGCTGGTGTCGGCGAGCGCGGTCGGCGACCGGTGGGGGCGCAGGCGCATGCTGCTGGCCGGGTACGCCGTCTTCGGCGGCGCGTCCGCGCTGGTGCTGCTCGCCGGGTCGGCCGAGACGGTGATCGCGCTGCGCGCCGTCCTCGGCCTCGGCGGCGCGATGATCATGCCGACCACGCTGTCCATGATCCGCACCGTGTTCACCGACCCGGCCGAGCGCGCGACGGCGCTCGGGATCTGGGCCGCGGTGTCGGGGATCGGCGCGGCGGTCGGACCGGTCGTCGGCGGGCTCCTGCTGGAGTACTTCTCCTGGCACGCCGCGTTCCTCGTGAACGTGCCGCTCATGGTGGCCGCGCTGGTCGCGGGCGCGCTCATCCTGCCCGAGTCGCGGCGCCTGCGTCCCGGCCGCTGGGACGGGATCGGCGCCGTGCTGTCGCTGGTCGGCATGGTCCTGCTCGTGTGGTCGCTCAAGCGCTTCGCGAAGGAGGAGAGCCTCGCCGTCGCCTCCGGCTGGGCCGCGCTGGTCATCGCGGTCGCGACCCTGAGCTGGTTCGTCCTGCGCAGCCTCCGCCGCCGGGACCCGCTCCTCGACATGCGCCTGTTCACCAGCCGGCGCTTCACCGCGGGCGTCGTCGCGGCGCTGGGCTCGACGTTCGCGCTGGCCGCCGCGCTGCTGCTGCTCGCCCAGTGGATGCAGCTGGTCGTAGGGTACGGCCCGGTCGAGACCGGCGTCCGGCTGCTCCCGGTCGCCGTGACCGCCACCCTCGCGTCGGTGCTCGCGCCCTGGCTCGCCCGGAGGACGGGCGCCAGAAGCGTGCTCGCCGGAGGGCTCGCCATCGCGGGCGCCGGGATGCTCGTGCTGTTCCTCGTCCCCGGTGATCTCGCCTACGCGCACGTCATGGTCGCCCTCAGCCTCGTCGGGGCCGGTATCGGGTCGCTCGCCATCGGCTCCGCGATGATCATGTCGGGCAGCCCGGGGGACAAGGCCGGCAACGCCGCCGCGATCGAGGAGACCAGCTACGACCTGGGCAACGTCCTCGGCGTGGCGGTCCTCGGCAGCGTCGCCGCGCTCCTCTACCGCATCGGCCTAGACGACGACCTTGGCGCGCTCGACTCCCGGGGCGCCGGGGCGGCGCGCGAGTCCCTCGGGTCCGCGGTGGCGATCGCGGACCGGCAGGGCCTGCCCGACCTCGCGGCCCGGGCGGGCGCCGCCTTCACCGACTCGATGCAGACGACGTCGCTGTTCGGCGGCCTCACGATGATCGCCGTTGCGGTGGCCGTCTTCGCGATCGTCCCGAAGGGCACCGACATCACCGAGCAGCGGCACTGACCGTCAGGCGGGGCTCGTGAGCGTGGCCATGGCACGGTCCGGTTCCCAGTGGGCGCGGAGGGACGTGATGAGCCCGTCCTCGTCCACCGTGTAGACGAGGACGCAGTCGATCGTCATCGTGGCGCCGTCGCCGGTCGTCGTGGTGATCGTCGCGACGTTGGCGCAGCAGGGGCCGTTGGCGAACGAGTCGGCGACCGCGAAGTCGAAGCTCGCGATGGTGGAGACGAAGTCGTCCCAGAACGCCTCGATGGCCTCGCGTCCCCGATGCCCGCGCCCTTCGGGGTCGAGGAACGACGGCCCGACGGGGTCTTCGATCAGGGCGTCCGGCGCGAAGAGCCCCAGCCATTCGTCCTTGCGGCCCGCGGTGACGGCGCCCATGGAGGCCCGCGCGGCCCGCCGCGCCGGATGCTCCCCGGCTATAACGTGTTCTCGTCTCATGTTCTGGCGATGACCTTCTCCGCGAACCGCTCGAGATGCTCGATCTTCGCGTGCAGCGGCTCTTTGTCGGGCCCCTTTTCATAGGGCATCCGGAATCCGACGATGACATCGGTGACGCCCTTGTCCTCCAGCCGCTTGACCCCGTCGGGCGAATAGGCGTCCGGCGAGATCACGTGGACCTCGAACGGCGCGCCGGCCTTGCCCTCGGCCTCCCGCAGCCGGTTCAGCCTGGCCAGCAGCTCGTCCAGGTCGCCGCCGCCCGCGTGCATCCACCCGTCCCCCCGGACGACCGCGCGCCGCAGCGCCGCCTCGCTGTGCCCGCCGACCAGGATCGGGAACGGCCGCGCCGGCGTCATCTTGATCGCCGGAACGTCGAAGAACTCGCCGTGGAACTCGAAGTACCCGCCGCCGCTCAGCCCGCGCACGATGTCGATGGCCTCGTCCATCCGCCGCCCGCGCCGCTCCCACGGCACGCCCATCACCGCGAAGTCCTCCCGCCACGGGCTGATCCCCACCCCGAGCCCGAGCCGCCCGCCGGTCAGGCAGGCGGTCGACGTCGCCTGCTTGGCGACCAGCACCGGCGGCCGGACCGGCAGCTTCAGCACGAACGGCGTGAACCGGAGCGTGCTGGTCACCGCCCCCATCGCCGCGATCAGCGTGAACGTCTCGATGAACGGCTTGTCCTCAAGGAACTCCCGGCCGCCGTCCGCGGTGTAGGGATACACCGAGTCCGACTCCTCGGGATAAACGAGCGAGTCGGCCACCGAAACGCTCGTGTACCCCGCCGCCTCGGCGGCCCTGGCCAACGGCAGATAGAACGACGGATCCGTCATCGCCTCCGCATACGTGAACCTCATCCCCGGATACTAGAACCTGTTCCACTTCCCCGCTAGGGCGCCTCCATGACCCCATCCCCGCCCCGAAAAGGGGCAGGGCGTGCGCTGGGGGCGCACGCCCTGCCTTGGGGTGGGATTTGTTCAGCTGGTCAGCGGAGGCCGCCTACCGAGGCGGATCTCGGGCTGTCCTGGGTCAGGACGTAGGACTTGCCTCCGAAGGTGAGGACGAAGTTGGACGGTGTGACGATCGGGAGCTGGTAGCTCAGGGCGATCTCGGCGGAGCCGCCGTTCGGGATGCTCGTGTAGCTCGGCACCGTGAGGGTGGCCTTGTGGAAGTCGCCCTTCAGGCCGCCGGTGTTGTTACCGGTGTGGCCTGCCTGGACGGAGAGCGTCCAGCCCGTCTGCTGGGTCATCGTCGACGGCGCGGACGTGCCGTAGTCGAACTTGAAGGTGGCACCGCCGGGGATGGTCTGGCCCGACTTGTTGGTGATGCGCATCTTCGGGGTGATCGGGTAGTTGGCGTCGCCGACCGGGAAGTTGACCAGGTCGACCTTCACGTCGAGGACGTCGGTCGGCATCGTCTGGCTGGACTTGAGGTTCCCGTACGGGGCGGCGTTCTTGAGGTTGTCGTGGATCACGTTGATCAACGTCTTCCCCATGAAGTACTCGCCCTTGCCGCCATTGCGGGCCGGGTCCCAGGCGTAGTCGCCGGACAGCTCCCAGATCATGATGCCGCCGATGCCCTTGTCGGCCACGTACTTGGCCTTGGCCGCGAGCGACTCCTCGTCCTCGGTGGACAGGAACACCTTCTCGGTGGCGTTCCAGAGCCACGGCGTCTTCATGGTGCTGTTGTAGTTGCGGGTGTAGGTGCCGATGAGGCGGTCGTCGGGGTCGGCCGCGGGGTCGAGCCCGTAGTCGCCGATGTAGGTGCCCTGGATTCCCTTTTCGAGGTTCTTGGCATGCCACATCGGGTTGCTGCCCGACGCCATTTCCTTGCCGTTCTCGAGGTCGTGCCAGATGTTGTCGATGCCGATTCCGCCGTCGCCGCACGGCGTCGTGGAGCCGACATCGCCCGCGGTGCCCTTCGGACACTGCTTCTGGTCGGGCAAGGCGGACTTGCCCCACAACCCGTTCGTGCCGCCCTGGACGTTCTTCCAGCCGCGAGTGTAGAAGGGCACGCCGATGTTGATACGGCCCGCCTGCATCGATCCTCGGAAGTAGTGGTAGGCCCAGTCGGTATTCAGATACCCGATTCCGTAGGCGTTGTAGACGCCGCCCTCCTGGAGTTCGTTGTCCTTTCCGTCGTCGTACAGGGCGGCGTTGGGGCCGACGAAGTGGTTCCAGGTCCCGTGCAGGTCGTAGGACATGATGTTGGCGTAGTCCAGGTACGGGACGACCTGGTAGCTGTCGTGCCCGCGCAGGATC
Source organism: Actinomadura soli (assembly GCF_005889715.1). Classification (GTDB taxonomy): domain Bacteria; phylum Actinomycetota; class Actinomycetes; order Streptosporangiales; family Streptosporangiaceae; genus Spirillospora; species Spirillospora soli. Next base: position 23,298 of record NZ_VCKW01000106.1, on the reverse strand, counting down.
CAGCCGGACGCCGAGACGGCGGCGGTCAGCAGGTAGTGCTTGCCGTCGGCCGCGCCCGCCGCGTCCAGCTTCTCGCGCAGCGTCTTCATGAGGGCCACGTATCCGGCCATCAGCTTGGCGCGCCGCGGGTTCGAGAACTGGAAGTCCTCGGGGTGCCCGGCGTACTGCATCGACGTGGCGTACTCGTAGTCGATGTCCGCGCCGTTGAAGCCGTACTTGCGCAGGAACTCGACGACCGAGTCCGCGAACGTGTTGATGCTCGCCTGGCTGTCGGTCATCTTGTAGAAACCGCCGGAGGCGACGCGGTTGCCGTTGTCGTCGATGTAGCCGCCCGATTCCGCCCAGCCGCCGATCGAGATCAGCGTCTTGACGTTCGGGTTCTGCTTCTTGAACTTGTTGAGCAGGTTGAAGTGGCCCTTGTACGGGAGGCTGGGATCCAGCTCCGCGCCCGGGACCTCCGGCCATTCCATCCCGATCGCCGGGTTGTTGGCGTTGTTGCCGCCGACCGAGACCTTGTTCTGCTCGTCGACGTGCGCGAAGGCGTAGTTGATGTGGGTGACCTTGTCCCACGGGATGTCGCTGGCGAGGAAGCGGGGCTTCTTGTCCTTGCCCGTCCGCCAGCTGGTGAAGTAGCCGATGGCGCGGCGCGGGTGGCCGTCGCCCATCTTCTCGCGGCCGTTGTCGTCATAGACCTCGCAGTACGCGGGGGTGACGTTCGGCGTCTGGTAGAGGCCGTCGGGGCGGCAGCCTCCGGTGCCGGCGCCGATGGTGGCGCTCACCTCGTTGCTCAGCGCGGAGAACTGGCCGATGGAGTCCTTCGCGCGCACGGCGAAGCGGTAGCTCCCCGGACGCAGGCCGGCGACGGTGGCCGTCGTGCCGGTGACCGACTGGACGACCGAGCCGTTCTGCAGCACGTCGTACCCGGTCACGCCGTTGTCGTCGGTGGCGGCGTTCCAGGCGAGCTTGACGGTGTCGCCCTCGGTGGAGGAAACGCGCAGGTCGGCGGGCTTGGACGGCGGCGCGTCCTCCCCCGAGCCCGGGGTGGTGAAGCTGACCGGGGCGCCGACCTCGGAGAGCTGGTCGGAGGTGTCGCGGGAGCGGACGGTGAAGGTGTAGCGGGTGTTGGCGGTCAGGCCGCTGACGGTGGCGGTGGTGCCGGTGACGGTGGCGGCGACGGCGCTGCCGTTCAGCACGTCGTAGTTCTTGACGCCGTGGTCGTCGGCGGCGGTGTCCCAGGCCAGGGAGACCGAGGTGGGAGTGACCTCGGTGGTCCGGAGGTTCGCGGGAGCGCTCGGCGGGGTGTCGGCGGGAGCGCCGTCGCATGGCTGGCCGTCGAGCTTGCAGTTCTCCGGGCCGCTCAGCGTTCCGGTGAAGGACACCAGGAAGCCGAAGGAGGCGGTGCTGCCCGGGCTGATCGTGCCGTTGTAGTTCCGGTTGGTGAACGTGTGGTGGGTGCCCGAACTGGCGAGGGAGGCGTCCCAGTACGAGCCCATCCGGACGGTGGAGGCGAGGTCGAACTCCAGCTTCCAGCCCGACGTGGCGCCGGTGCCGCTGTTGGTGATCGTGCAGGTGTACTGGGCGCCGCCGCCCCATTCCTGGACGGTGCGGCAGGCGGCGGTCGGGCCCGCCGCGTGGGCGGGCGTGGTCATGGCCACGGAGAGGCCGAACATCAGGAGCAGCGCGGTGACTCCGGCGGCGATCCGCCGGAGGGGGGGTCTGGTGCGCACGGCTATCTCAGTTCCCTTCAATAATTAGGAAACTATACTAATTGTGAGGAACATAACCGCACTTCAAGCGGTGTGCAAGGACCAAATTTCAAGGCTGCCATTCAGTTGGAACCGGTCCAGTACGCGGACCAGACCAGTTCGGAAGACGGCACGGAATGCCCATCCGGAGCCCGCTCGCACGCCCCCTCGACGTGGTCGTTCAGCGTCCGCTCAAGCGCATGGAAACGGCCGCCGCGGCCCGGGTCCGCGGCGGCCGTGTGGGCGATCGGTGCTATCCGTGCTCGCCGGTGTTGGACACCCGGACGATCGTGTGCTGGTCGAGGTCGGCGCCGGAAAGGCGGGCGGCGACCTGGCCGCGGTAGAAGACCAGGACGCTGTGGCACAGTTCCGCCAGCTCTTCCAGGTCGGTCGAGGCGAGCAGGACCACGGCGCCGTCGGCGGCGGCCTTGCGGATCAGGTCGTGGATCTCGGCCTTGGCGCCGACGTCCACGCCCCGGGTCGGGTCGTCGAGGAGCAGGACCGCGGGGGACGCGTCCAGCCACTTCGCCATGACGACCTTCTGCTGGTTGCCGCCGGACAGCAGGCCGACGCGCTGGTCCACGTCCCGGCAGCGGATCCGCAGCCGGTCCACGTGCCCGCGGGCCCTGCCGCGCAGCGCGGACTTGCGGACGACCAGGCCGTCACGGCTCAGCCCGATGGAGCGGACCTGGCCGATGTTCTGCCAGATCGGCTGGTCCAGCATCAGGCCGCGGCCGCGCCGGTCGCCCGACACCACCGCGACGCCCGCGCCGATCGCGCGGCGCAGGCCGCGCGGGACCGGGCGGTCGCCGGGCAGGCGGACGGTCCCGCTGGACGGCCGCCGGAGCCCCGCGACCAGTTCCAGGACGGCGAGGTGCCCCGCGCCGGCCAGGCCCGTCACGCCGATGATCTCGCCGGCGTGCACGCGGAGGTCGACGCCGGTCATCACCTCGTCCACCGACACCTTGTCGAGGCGCAGCTCGGGGCCGTTCGCGGCCTGCGGCGGGACGGGCGGCGGCGCCGCCTCCCGGTCGGGACGGGGGCCGAGCATCGCCGAGACGATGTCGTCGATCCGCAGGTCGGCGCGGTCGGCGCCGCTGAGGACGGTGTTGCCGTCCCGCAGCACCGTGATCGTGTCGCAGAGCTGCATGACCTCTTCGAGGATGTGCGACACGAAGACGACGCCGACCTGGCGTTCCCGCAGGACCTCCAGGATGCCGAGGAGGCGGTCCGAGCCGTCCCGGTCCAGGGCCGAGGTCGGCTCGTCCAGGATGAGGACGCGCGGCTCGGCCAGCAGGGCGCGGGCGATCTCGACCAGCTGGCGCTGCCCGAGGGACAGCTCGCGGACGAGGGTGCGCAGGTCGACGTTCAGGCCGAGCCTGGTGAGGATCGGCCGCGCGGCGTCGGCCATGGCGCGGCGGTTCAGGAACGGGCCCCGCCTGGGCTCGCGGAGCGGGAAGAGGTTGGCGAGGATGTCGAGGTCCGGAAACAGGTTCAGTTCCTGCGACACGACCGCGACGCCGTGGCGGACCGCGTCCGCCGTGCTGTGGAAGGCGACGGGCCGGCCGTCCATGGTGAGGGTGCCCGCGTCGGGACGGATCGTCCCGGCGAGCACCTTCACCATGGTCGACTTCCCGGCCCCGTTCTCGCCCAGAAGAGCATGCACCGACCCCGGCTCGATGTTCATGGCGCCGTCGGCGAGCGCGGTCACCCCGCCGTAGGTCTTGGTGATGTTCTGCGCGCGGAGCACTGTCATGTCAGTTGGCCTGGTTCAGGGGCTTGAGGTACTGGCCGGGGTTGCCGACCTGCTTCTCGGCGAGGGCCTTGAAGTAGGCGTTGCGGCTCTCCTCGTTGGCCTGGCGCTTCATGACGTCGTCGATGTTGCCGGAGTTGACGACGAGGGTGCCGGGGTTCCACCAGCCCTCGGGCAGCTTCTTGCCCTCGCGCTTGGCCTGGATCAGCAGGGAGATCGCCACGTAGCCCTTCAGCCAGTGCTCGGGCGAGGACAGGGCGAACAGGGACCCGTCCTTGACGGCCTTCAACGCGGCCGGGTCGAGGTCGCACGAGCCGGCGAGGAACTTGCGCCCGGTCTGCTTCTGGATCAGCGGCAGCGAGACGCCGTCCTGGGCGCCGACCCCGAGGTAGGCGATCGCCTTCGGGTTCGCCTTGACGATCGAGTTCCAGGCGTTGTAGTTGTCGGTCGGCTCCGACTTCGAGTCGAACGGGCCCTTGATCACCAGCTCGGGGCGCTCCTTCTTGATGACGGCGCTGAGCCCTTGGATGCGCTGTTCGAGAAGCCCCAGGCCGGGGATGGCGTTGCCGATGACAACCTCACCCTTGGTGCCCGGCGGAATCTTCTTGATGAGCTCCTCGCCGAGGGCGCGTCCGACCTCGGTGTTGCTGTTACCGACGAACAGGTTCGTCTTGGTTCCAGGCGGAGGGGGGGCATCCACGGCGACGGTCGGGATGTCGCTCTCGTCGGCCTGGACGAGCGGGCGGACGAACAGGTCGGGCGCGAGGGCCTGCAAGCCGATGCCGTCGGGCGAGCTGCGGATCGCGGAGCGGAGCAGCTGGACCTGGACCGGCCCGTTCACACCGGTGGGCGCGGACGCGTTCAGCGTCACATTCCCGTCGACGTTGGCGGCCGCCTTCGCGCCGTACGCCATTTCCTGGAACGGGTTCTGCGTGGTGGTGGCGTAAATGAATCCGAGCTTAAGCCTTCCTGATTTCTTCTCGCCCGAGCCACCCGAACCGGAACCGCATCCGGCCAGCGCGATCGAGCCGATCAGCACTGTGGTCAGGGTCAAAGCTCTGATCTTCACTTGTTCTCCTAAGGGTGCGGGGTGTCATAGACCGAGCTTGGCGCTCTCTCGCCGCCTGCGGCGGCGCACCAGGCTGTCCAGCGCGACGGCGGCGAGAATGACTCCACCCGTCGCGAACGCGCTCCAGTTGGCGGGAATGTTGAAGTACTGCAGACCACTGGTGACCACACTGAGGAGCACGGCGCCGAGGCAGGCGCCGATGACGGTGGCGCTGCCACCGCGCAGGGGCGTTCCGCCGATGATGGCGGCGGCGATCGCCTGGAGTTCGAACCCGGTGCCGATGTTGGGGTCGCCGGAGGTGAAGAACGCCAGGCCGAGCACGCCCGAGAGACCGGCGAGCAGGCCGATCAGAACCAGCGCCTGCATACGGACCTTCGCGATGGAGATGCCGGAGAACGTCGCCGCGTCCGGGTTGGACCCGATGGAGCGCACCCGGTAGCCGAACGGCGTGAACCGCAGGACCAGGGTGAGCACCACGGCGATCAGGATCAGGACCCACACGCTCGTCGGGACCCCGAACGTCTTACCGCCCAGCAGGGTGAAGAAGGAGCTCTCCAATGGCAGGCCCGTGACCTGCTTGCCGTCGCTCAGCGCTAGCGTCAGGCCGCGGAACACCGACAGCGTGGCGAGGGTGGCCACGATCGCCGGGATGCCCACGAACTGCACGATCAGTGCGTTGACGAGGCCGAGGAACCCGCCGAGCACGATGCCGAGGACCGCGGCCGGCCAGGCCGGCAGCCCCTCGTTCATCATCAGCCCGGTCGCGACCACCGTCAGTCCGAACGTCGACCCGACCGACAGGTCGATCTCGCGCATCGACAGCAGATACGCCATGCCGCAGGCGAGGAGCCCCACGTAGACGGCCGACTGGAGGGTGTCCAGCAGCTGCCCGACGCGGAGGAACTCCGGATGCAGGATGCTGATGAACGCGACCAGCGCCACGGTCGCGACCAGAACGCTCGTGGCCTCCCCGCGCCCGGCCCTGACGGCGAGCGAGGGAAGCTTGGCCTGGCTCAGCGATGCGGCATGTCCCCAGCTCCGAGGCGCCGGATCAACCTTTTCGCCGGTTTCGGACTGCCGATGGGCGGTCACTGGCGGCTCCCTTCTTCCTCCCCGATGGACGGTCCGGAAAGTCCACCGCCTTCTTCGCCGGTGCTCTTGGCTCTGGCGGAACAGTCCTTGTCTTTGGCGGCATGGCCTGCGATTTCCGGAATCTTACACAAATCCCCCCGAAGTACGCTCCCTTCACGTCAGTACCGTTCGTTTCAGCACGATTCGCCCCGGGAGGCCGTTGCGATGAGCCGTGAAAGTCGCCGCCGGGCCGAGGTGATCGTGGTCGGCGCGGGATCGGCGGGGTCGGTCGTCGCGCGGCGGCTGGCCGACGCGGGACGGGACGTGCTGGTCGTCGAGGCGGGACCGCACCGCGACGAGCCCGCGGTGGACGATCCGTCCCGCATGCACGAACTCTGGGACTCGCCGCTCGACTGGGCCTTCCGCACCGTCCCGCAGGAGCGGGCGCACGAGCGGACGCTGCGGCTGCCGCGCGGCCGCGTCGTCGGCGGCTCGCACGCGCTGAACGCGATGATCTGGGTGCGCGGCAATCCCGCTGACTACGACCATTGGGCCTCTCTCGGTAACAAGGGCTGGTCATGGCGGGATGTCCAGCCGGTCTTCGCGCGGATCGACGGGCTCGGCACCGGGGCGTCCGGAACCCTCGACGTCCTCACCGGATACGAGGCCGACCCGGTGCAGCGTTCGATCGTGGAGGCCGCGCGGCAGGCCGGGCTGCCGTTCAATCCGGACTACAACGGCGTCCGGCAGGACGGCGTGTCCTTCATGCAGTTCACGATCCGGGACCAGCGGCGCCTCACGACGGCGCGCGCGTATCTGGCCCCTGCGCTGGGGCGGAGCGCCCTGGGGCAGGACGCCCCCGGCCTCACGCTCGTCGCGGACGCGAACGTCCGGCGGCTGCTCTTGGAAGGGCGGCGGTGCGTGGGCGTCGAATGGGAACGGGGCGGGGCCGTGGAACGCGCCTACGCCGATGAGGTGGTGGTGTGCGCGGGCGCCATCGGGTCGCCCGTCCTGCTCATGCGGTCCGGGATCGGGGACGCGGACGCGCTCGGCGGCGCGGCCGCCCATGTGCCGGGCGTCGGCCGCAACCTCCAGGACCACTGGCTCGTGCCGGTGATCGCCTCCATCGACCGGCCGTCCGCGTTCTCGCCCGGGCTGCCCCATACGCAGAGCCATCTGTTCTGGCGGAGCCGTCCGGACCTGCCGGTGCCCGACCTCCAGCCGCTCCATTTCAGCGTGCCGCTCTACGAAGCGTGGATGGACGGCCCGCCGGACGGCGTCTCCCTCATGGCGGGGCTGGTGCGTCCGGCGTCCCGGGGCGAGATCCGTCTCGCCGCCGACCGGTGGGACGCGCCGCTGATCGACCCGCGCGTCCTGTCGGACGATGCCGACGTGGAGGCGCTCGCCGCCGCCGTCCGGCTATGCCAGGAGATCGTGCACGCTCCCGGGCTTCGCGACACGTGGGGAGCGCGGGAGCTGTACCCGGGGCCTCTCGCGGAGAGCACCGACGGCCTGCGCTCCTATATCCGCAGGTCGGTCCTTACGTATCACCACCAGGTGGGCACCTGCAAGATGGGCGTGGACGACGACGCGGTCGTCGACCCGGAGCTGCGCGTCCACGGCGTCGAGGGCCTGCGGGTCGCGGACGCCTCGATCATGCCGGTGGTCCCGACCGGCAACACCAACGCGCCCGCGATCATGATCGCGGAGAAGGCCGCCGACCTCCTCACGGCATCCGCAGCACCGGCTTGATGACCTCTCCGGCATAGGACCGATCCAGGGCGGTCTGGACGTCGGCGAAGTCGAAGTACTCCACGAGCCGGTCGAACGGGAAACGGCCCTGCGCGTACAGGCTCATGATGGCGGTGATCAGCTCCTCGCTGCGCCCGCTCCCTCCCAGCACGCCGACGATCCGCTTGCCCCACAGGGTGGACAGATGGTCTAGCGCGAACTCGGCCCCGGCCGGTGCGCCGCCGATGAGGAGGCAGGTGCCCAGCATCCCGACCGAGTCGGCGGCCTGCCGGACGACGTCGATCACCCCGGTGCATTCCAGCGCGTAGTCGGCGGGCCCGCCGCACAGGTCGTGGACGGCGCCGACGACGTCGTCCTTCGCGGCGTCGACGGTGTCGGTCGCGCCGAGCTCCCGCGCGAGGGCCAGCCGGGAGGCGTGCCGGTCGACGGCGATGATCCGGGTGGCGGCCGAGTTCCGGGCGGCCATGATGGCGGCCAGCCCGACCGTCCCCACCCCGAAGACCACCAGCCGCGCCCCGGGCCGCGGCCGGACGGTGTTGAAGACCGCGCCCGCGCCCGTGGACACCCCGCACGCCAGCGGCCCCATCAGCTCAAGGGGCAGGTCCGGAGGCACGGGCACCAGCGCGGCGGCGGTGGTCAGCGAATGCGTCGCGAACGACGACTGGCCGAAGAAATGGCTGGACACGGGGTCGCCGCCGGGACGGCGCAGGGCCGTCCCGCCGCCGCCGAGACGGCCGCCGCCGCACAGCGCCTCCGCGAGCCGCAGGCAGTACCGGGGCTCACCCGCCCGGCAGTTGCGGCACGTTCCGCACGACGGCCAGCCGATGACGACCGGATCGCCCTCCGCGAAGCCGGTGACGCCGGGGCCGGCGGCGGCGACGGTGCCCGCACCCTCGTGGCCGAGCACCCCGGGCAGCGGGAAGGGCAGGTCGCCGTGGCGGGCCAGCCCGTCGGTGTGGCAGATGCCGGTGGCGACGAGCCTGACCAGGACCTCGCCGGGGCCGGGATCGTCCAGTTCCAGCTCCGTGAGGGTGAAGGGGCCGTCCTGCTCTTCGACGAGGGCCGCGGTGATCTGCAAGAGGACTCCTTCGGTCTACCTTGGGGGCCTATAGGGTCTGGGGGCGTGAGCCAACCGTACGTCCCGCCGCAAGCGCCGCCCACCGGACAGCCGTCCGGCGTCAAAGACCTGTTCAACGGTGTCGGATACCTGCTGCGCGGCATCGCGTGGATGGCGCGGCATCCCGCCCAGTGGCTTTTCGGGCTGATCCCCGCGCTGATCGTGCTGGCCGTGTACGTGACCGGCCTCGTCTTCCTGGCGTTCCAGATCGACGACCTCGCCGGATGGGTGACGGGATTCGCCGACGACTGGTCCGAGGGGGCGCGGACGTGGGCGCGGGTGTTCGCCGGGACCGCGATCTACGGGTCTGCGCTGTTCCTCGCCGTGCTCACGTTCACCGCCGTGACGCTGCTGGTCGGCGACCCGTTCTACGAGGCCATCGCCGTCCGCGTCGAGGAGTCGCAGGGCGGCGCGCCGCCGGAGCCGGACGTCCCGCTGCTCGTCCAGATCGGGCGGGCGATCAAGGACACCGCGCTGCTCGGCGTCATCGCGCTGACGTTCGCCGTCGCGTTCTTCGTGTGCGGGTTCCTGCCCGTCGTGGGGCAGACGGTCGTGCCCGTGGTCGCGGCGCTGGTGTCCGGCTACTTCCTGGCGGGCGAGCTGACCTCCGTCGCGCTGGAGCGGCGCGGGATCCGGCGCACCGAGCGGTTCGCGCGGCTGAGGGCGAACCGCCCGCTGGCCATCGGGTTCGGCGTCGCGACGTTCCTGGTCTTCATCGTCCCGCTGGGCGCCGTGCTGGCGATGCCGGGCGCGGTCGCGGGCGCGACGCTGCTGGCCAGGGAGCGTCTCGCGGACCCGCCGCGGGCGAAGGAGGCGCTGGTCACACCGGGTGACGGTGGATCGGCCTGGAACGGCTGAGGCGTTGGGAAGATGTGTCCTGAGCGTGATTCCAGGCCGGAACCGAGCCGCTGATCTTCGCGTAACGTGTCCCGCATGTCCGATCAGGGGGAGCGCGGCGTGCGCTGGACCGACATGAGCGAGAGCGAGCCCGGCCCGGCGGGCCGCACCGAATTCTCGGACGAGACCGCGCAGGCGCACGACGTCTGGGGCAAGGTCGAGACGCGGCCTCGGGAGGTCTGGGCCGACGAGTCGCAGCCCGAGAACTCGCAGCCAGAGAACGCGCAGCCCGAGAGCCCGTGGGCCGAGAGCGCGTGGGCCGAGAGCGCGTGGGCCGACGAGGCGCAGGCCGAAGAGGGCGACGACGTCAAGGTCGCGCCCGTCCGCGAGGACGAGCCGCCGCACTGGGAAGGGTCCCTCTTCGACGAGGGCGACGATGACGGTGACGGTGACGGGCGGTACACGCCGGCCGTCCCCACGGGCCTGGGCGAGCCGGCGAAGCCCGGCAAGCCGAGCAGCGGCAACTGGCAGATGCCCGCGTGGATGGCGGACGAGGCGGCGGCCGACGCCAAGCTCGGCGCGGCGGAGCGGCCGCGGCGCGACGTCCTGGACGACAATGGCGGCAGGTCCCGCGTCGTGCTGTTCGGCGGGGTGGGCCTGCTGGTGGCCGCGCTGGTCGCGGCCGGTGCCGTCTACCTCCTGAAGGGCGGCGGCGAGCCCGCGGAGTCGGACTCGGGCGCCAACGCGGGCCGGACGGCGACGGCGGAGCAGTCGGAGGCGGCGCAGGTCGAGCTGCCGCCGGACAAGAGGCTCAAGGCGTTCCCCGGCCGCCCGAGCAGGATGCTGGGACGGGTCGCGGACGTCCACTCGGGCCTGTCCTACCCTCGGCTGGCCGCGCCGTGGAAGGTTCCCACCAAGCGGAACAGGCTCGGCACGCCGGGATGGTCCGGGCAGCAGATCCTGGTGACGGAGAAGAACGGCGGGCAGCTCTGGTACGGCCAGCTCCTCACGGGCACGCTGCTGCCGAGCCTCCAGAGCGCCTACCAGGGCCCGGACAGCGTCAAGAACGTCGCGGGGCTCGTCGCGAAGGGGTTCGAGGCGCAGTACTACGGGTTCCCGCACCGGTCGGCGCCGCTGGCGTCGCAGCCGCTGAACGTGGACGGACGCCAGGGCTGGCTCATCGCCTCCTACCTCACCTACAAGCGGGACGGGGTCCGTGCGACCGGCGAGATCTACGCCACGGCCGTCATCGACACCGGACGGAAGGCGCCCGCCGTGGTGTTCGTGTCCATGCCGAACACGCACAAGAAGATGTACCCGGACGTCAACGCGTTCTTCACCGGTCTGAAGATCGCATCCTGACAGCAGAATGACGTTCTAATAGGGTTTGTCCCACGTCGAGGAGAGGTGGGGCGCCATGGCGATCGGGCTGACCGAGGAACACGAGGCGCTGGCCGCGTCCGTGCGCGGGTTCGCCGAGCGGAACATCACGTCGCGGGTCGTGCGGGACGTGGACACCGCCTTCTGGCCCGCGCTCGCCGCCCAGGGGCTCCCCGGCCTGCATCTGCCCGACGACATGGGAGGCCAGGGCTTCGGTCTCCTGGAACAGGCCGTCGTGCTGGAGGAACTCGGCCGTGCGCTGGCGCCTGGGCCTTACACGCCGACCGTCCTGGCGTCCGCGATTCTGCACGCCTGCGGGGGCGCCGGGCAAGGGAAGTCGCTGACGGGCCTGGCGGACGGTTCCCGCAAGGCGGCGGTGGGCCTGTCCGGAAGTTTGGACGTGGACGGCTCCACAGTCTCCGGGACGGTGCAGCCAGTACTGGGTGCACCGCTGGCGGACCTGTTCCTGCTTCCGGCCGGTGACCATTGGGTCGTCCTAGAGCGGGGCGACGTCACCGTAGGGCCGCTGGATTCTCTCGACATCACCCGTCCGGTGGGGTCGGTCACGGTCGACGGCGTGACCGTCCAAGATGAAGGTCTCCTCAGCGGAGTGGACGCGCACGCCTTCGCCGCCGTCCTTCTGGGGGCCGAAGCATGCGGTGTGGCAGGACGCGCCTTGGACGACGCCGTGGCGTACGCGAAGCTGCGTGAGCAATTCGGCCGTCCGATCGGGCAATTCCAAGGCGTCAAGCACAAATGCGCCCGGATGCTCATCGCCGTGGAACGCGCTAGGGCAGCCGTATGGGACGCCGCGCGCGCCCTGGACGAGCCAGAAGAACAACGCGCCTACGCCGTCGGAGTCGCCGCGATCCTGGCCGCGGACGCCGCCGTCCTCTGCGCGGAAGGCAATATCCAGGTCCACGGTGGAATCGGCTACACCTACGAACACGACGCCCACCTTCTCTACCGGAGAGCCTTGACGCTGCGTGCCCTGCTAGGCCGGGCCAGCAAGCACAGAGCGGCTGTCGCCGCGCTCGCCGTCGCGGGCGTCCGGCGTCCTATGAATGTCGAACTCGCCGAAGACGCCGGGCCGCTGCGCGAGGAGATCCGCGCCCGCGCCGCCGAGCTGGCCGCGATGGAGCCCGCCGAACAGCGGGCCGCGATGGCGGACGGCGGCTGGGTCACCCCGCACCTGCCGAAACCGTGGGGGCGGGGCGCCGGGCCGCTGGAGCAGGTCGTCGTCCAGCAGGAGCTGAAGGCGGCCGGAGTGCGCCCGGTGCCGCTGATGATCGCGGCGTGGGTCGTCCCGTCGCTGGTCCAGTACGGCACCCCTGAGCAGCGGGAACGGTTCCTGCCGCCGACGCTGCGCGGCGAGATCGTCTGGTGCCAGCTGTTCTCCGAGCCGGGCGCGGGCTCCGACCTCGCCGGGCTCAGGACGCGCGCCGAACGCGCCGAAGGCGGCTGGAGGATCACCGGCCAGAAGATCTGGACGTCCCTCGCCCGCGACGCGCACTGGGGCATCTGCATCGCCCGCACCAGCCCCGACCGCCCGAAGCACGACGGCATCACCTATTTCCTCGTGGACATGAAGGCGCCGGGCATCGACATCCGCCCGCTCCGCGAATGCACCGGCGACGCCGTCTTCAACGAGGTGTTCCTGGACGGCGTGTTCGTCCCCGACGACCTCGTCGTCGGACCGGTCGACGCGGGCTGGCGCGTCGCCCGCACCACCCTCGCCAACGAGCGCGTCGGCCTGACCAGCACGTTCCAGCTCGGCGGCGACCTGCCGAAGCTCCTCGACCTCGCCGCCGAACTGGGCCTGGACGGCGATCCGGTCGTCCGCGACGGCCTCGGACGCCTCGCCTGCGACGAGCACGCGTTCGCGCTCCTCGGCCTGCGCGCCACCCTCAAGCAGCTCTCGGGGACCGATCCGGGCGCTACCGCGAACGTCCGGAAACTGGTGGCGATGGAGCACGGCCAGCAGGTCACCGAGTTCGGGTTCGCGCTGCTCGGCGAGGACGGCGCGCTGACCGGCGGCTGGGAGCGGCCGCTGCGCGACCGCTGGACCCGGTACCTCCTCGCGTCCCGCGCCATGACGATCGGCGGCGGCACCACCGAGGTCAACCTGAACGTGATCGGTGAGCGCATCCTCGGCTTGCCCCGAGACCCGGAGCCTGCGCGGTTGCCGGCGGGTGCGGGGGGTCGCCCCCCACAGGGAACAGGTGGGGTAGCGTCCAGGCGCACATGACGGCGGAGCGGACGCGGCACCTGGTGGCCGCGCTGACCGGGCTGGGGCTCGGGCTGGCGGCGCTGGGGCCGGGGCTCGCCCCCGGGTTCGTGCTGTCCTACGACATGGTGTTCGTGCCCGATCCCGCGTTCACCCGCATGACGTTCGGGCTGACGGGGATCGTGCCGCGGCACGTCCCGAGCGACGCGTTCGCGACCGCGCTCGGCACCGTCCTTCCGGCGGATCTGGCGCAGAAGCTGATCCTGCTGGCGATCTTCGTGATGGCGTGCACGGCGGCGGCCTCGCTGGTGCCGTCCCGGCGGCTCCTGCCGCGCCTGGCCGCCGGGGTCTGCTACGCCTGGAACCCGTTCGTCGCCGAGCGGCTGCTGCTCGGGCAGTGGGCGCTCCTCCTCGGCTACGCGGCCCTGCCGTGGGTGGTCGCCGCCGCGTCCCGGCTGGACGAGCCGCGCGGCGGGCGCCGCCTCGTCCGCGCCCTGATCCCCGCGGCCATCGGCGGTTTCGCCGCGCTCACGATCTCCGCTCTCACCGCCCTGACCGTCGCCCTCGTGACCGGGCGGACCGGACGCGCCCGCGCCCGCTCCGCCGCCCAGGTGATCGGGGCCGTCGCGGGCCTGAGCCTTCCGTGGCTGGTGCCGGGTCTGCTGCGGCCCGCCGGGCTCCCCGAGGACGGGACGGCCGTCGACCTGTTCGCGGCCCGGGCGGACACCCCGTTCGGCACCCTCGGGAGCCTGCTCGCGCTCGGCGGCGTGTGGAACGGCGAGACCGTGCCGAGCGGGTACGGGGCGCCGGCGACCGCGACGATCTGGCTGGTCGTCGTGGTCGGCGCGCTCGCCGCCTACTGGAGATGGTGCCGGGAGCCGGGGTGGCGGCGCGGTGCCGCGGCAGCGGCGGCCGCCGGGTTCGTGGTGGCGGGGCTGGGCGCGGTCGCCGCCCCGGTCCTGGAGTGGGTGATCGGGCTGTGGCCCGGGTTCGCCGTCTTCCGGGACGGCCAGCAGTACGCGGCGCCGCTCGCCGTCGTGATCGCGGTGGGCCTCGGCGTTGCCGCGGACCGGGCGGCCGAGGCGCGGTGGACGGGCGCGGCCGCCGGAGCGATGGCCGTGCCGGTGATCCTGCTCCCGACGCTGGCGTGGGGCGCGGCGGGCGATCTGCGGGCCGTCCGGTATCCGGACGACTGGGCGCGGGCGCGCCAGCTCATCCATGGCGATCCGGTGGCCGGGGACGTGCTGGTGCTGCCGTGGGCGTCCTACCGCGGCTACCCGTGGAACCACGGCCGCCGCGTCCTCGATCCGCTGCCCCGGTACCTGCACCGGCGGGTCGTCGTGAACGACGCCGTCACCGTGGACGGGACGACCGTCGCCGCCGAGGACCCGAGAGCCGTCCGGCTGGCACCGGTCGCCGGAACGGGTACTCCGGCGGCGGACACGCTGCGTAACGAAGGAATACGGTATGTCGTGGTGGACGCCGAGACCGCCGCGGCCCGTCCTTCGGGCGCGGCCGTCGCGGTGCTGCGCGGTCGTGACCTGGCCGTCTACCGGATCGACGGGAGCGGCGCGGCGGCCGGGGACGGGGTCCGGGCCGGGCCCGCGGTGGCCGCGTGGTTTGTCACGAGTGTGTTGGTCATCTGGTCAATCCTGCCCTCTGGTATTACCCTGAGCCTTCCGTTACTCGGGAGTATCCACCCCCGCGGGTCGAAACGAAGGACCCCCTGATGCGCATCGTCATCGCAGCGCTGGTCGGCGTCCTGCTGGCCGCCGGAGCGTCGTTCGGCACCGTCCAGCTCGTGACCGCCTCCCAGGACGATCCCGTCGTCAAGCCGCTGTACAACTACGGCGCACGCTGACCTGTAGGCCCTGATGGGGACCTGGCCCGACGGCCCCGCCGTCCTGGAGATCGTCGTTCCCGCCCACAACGAGGCAGGCCGGCTCCCGGCGGGACTCGGCCTGCTCTGCGCCAAGCTCGCCGGGTTCCCGGTGCGCTCGGAGGTCCTCGTCGTCGACAACGCCAGCACCGACGGCACGGACGACATCGTCCTGTCGTGGGACGGCGGGCCCGTTCCCGTGCGGCTGGTGCGCTGCGCGCGGCGGGGCAAGGGAGCCGCGGTCCGGGCCGGGCTGCTGGCGACGCGCGCCCCGTACGCGGGATTCATGGACGCCGATATGGCAACAGACCTCGCGGCACTGGACGAAGCCATCGTCCTGCTGCGCGAGGGCCGCCCGGTCGTGGTCGGGTCAAGGCGCCACGGTCGGTCGGTCGTCCAGGGATACTCGCTGCCGGTCAGGAGGCTCGGCGCCATCACGTTCAACCGGATCGTCCGTGACCTGGCCGGCGGCATCGCCGACACGCAGTGCGGGTTCAAGTTCTTCGACGGGCCGCTGGCGCGTGCCGCCGCCGCCGACCTGCGCACGGAGGGGTTCTCGTTCGACGTCGAACTCCTCGCCCATTGCGTCCGGCGGGGAGCGTCGGTGACGGACATTCCGGTCGTGTGGCGCGACCGTCCCGGTTCGACGTTCTCCGTGCGGCGCCATTCGCTGCAGTGCCTCCTCGACCTGGCCCGCATCCGCGTCCGCGCCGGACGCGCGCCCGCCGGTCGCGCGCCCGCCGGGCCCGCGCTGCCTCCCGTGCAGATCGTCGATGTGATGCCCGGGCCGGTGGCACCGACCGTCAAGCCGGGATGAGCGCGAGCCCCGCGGCGCCCGATGGACATCCCGTGAACCTTCGGCTGGCCGTCGTCAACTGGCGGGACCCGTGGCATCCCGCCGCGGGCGGGGCGGAACGCTACGCCTGGGAGATGGCGCGCGGATTCGCTGGTCAGGGGGCCCGCGTCCGGTACGTGACGTGCCGGGCGCGCGGGCAGAAACGCAGGGAACGGGTCGAGGACGTCGATTTCGTGCGCCTCGGCGGCCGGTTCACCGTGTATCCGCTCGTCCTGCTGTGGACGCTGGCCCGCCGCTTCCGGCGGAACGGCTCGTTCGACGCCGTCATCGACTGCCAGAACGGCATCCCGTTCTTCACACCGTGGGTGCTGCCCCGCCGTGTACCGGTGTTCTGCGTCGTCCACCATGTGCACGACGCTCAATTCGGCTTGTACTTCCCGCCCTGGCTTGCCTGGATCGGACGATTCCTTGAGGGTCCGGTGAGTCGCTGGACGTACCGGCGCCATGCGTTCGTGGTCGTCTCGCCGTCCACGCTGTGCGCTGTAAGGGAACGGCTCGCCTGGACTGGGCCCACCCATGTCGTGCCCAACGGCGCGGTGGTCGCCGAACCCATCGCCGTGGTGCCGGAGCCCGGCGGCGACCCGGATCTGGTATGCGTGACACGGCTCGTCCCGCATAAGCGGCTGAACCTGCTGCTCGACGTCGCGCAGCGGCTCGCGGAGAGCCGTCCCGGGCTGAAGCTCCACGTCATCGGGGACGGGCCGGACGCTCCCGCGCTGAGATCCGGGATCGCCGCGCGCGGCCTGGACGGCGTCGTCATCGCGCACGGCTATGTGGACGAGGAGACCAAGGCGGCCCTGGTCGCCCGCGCGGACCTGCATCTGAGCACGTCCCAGGGCGAGGGCTGGGGGCTGAGCGTGATCGAGGCCGCCGCGCTCGGCGTCCCGACCGTCGCCCCCGACGTGGAGGGCCTGCGCGACGCCGTCCGCGACGAGATCACCGGATGGCTCGTCCACGACGGCGACGACCACCTGGACGTGGTCGAACGGGCGCTCAAGGAACTGGACGACCCGGGACGCCGCGCCGAGGTCGCCGCGGCCTGCCGCGCCTGGGCGGGGGAGTTCGACTGGGCGCGCTCGGCCGCCCGGATGCGGGACCTCGTCACCGCCGCCGTCCGGGACCGCCGCGGGCGCGGGTGAAGGAGAGCATGGCGGACGGGCCGGACACGGAGGCCGGCGAGCGGCTCCACGAACGACTGCGCGAACGGCTGCGCGTCCTCGCGTGCTGCCTGACGCTGACCGCGCTGGCGTTCGGCACGAGTCCCGGCGCGATCCTCGCCGACACCAAGATCGATATGGCGGTGAACCCGCTCGGGTTCCTCGGCCGGGCGCTGCACCTGTGGGACCCGGAGCAGTTCGGCCAGCTCCAGAACCAGGCGGTCGGCTACCTGTTCCCGATGGGGCCGTTCTTCGCGCTCGGCGACCTGATCGGGATGCCCGCGTGGATCACGCAGCGGTTCTGGCTGTCGCTGCTGATGTGCCTGGCGTTCACCGGCATGTGGCGGCTGGCCGGACGGCTCGGCGCCGGCCGCCCCTGGACGCGCCTGTTCGCGGCGATGGCGTACGCGCTCGCCCCCAACGGGCTCGCGACGCTCGGCCAGATCTCGTCGGAGTACCTGCCGGTCGCGATGCTGCCGTGGATCGTCCTGCCGCTGGTCAGCGCGGCGGCGGGGGAGACCGGGCGGATCCGCGCGGCGGCCCGGTCGGGGCTCGCGATCGCGTGCTGCGGCGGCATCAACGCGACCGCGACCGTCGCCGTCCTGGTCGTCCCGGTCGTGTACGTCGTGACCCGCCCGCGCGGCTCGTTCCGGATGCGGACGCTCGCGTGGTGGTCGGCGGCGGCGGGCGCGGCGGCGGCCTGGTGGCTGGTCCCGCTGCTGCTCACCGGGACCTACGGGTTCTCGTGGCTGACCTACACCGAGAAGGCGGAGACGACGACCGGGCCGACCGGCCTGATCAACGTGCTGCGCGGCGCGGAGCGCTGGGTCAACTACCTGATCGTGGACGGCCAGGTGTGGTGGCCGGTCGGGCACGGCCTGTCCGCCGGCCCCGTGCCGATCGTGTGCACGGGCGTGGTCGCCGCGCTCGGCCTCGCGGGCCTGCTCGGACGCATGCTCCCGGAGCGGACGTTCCTGCTGCTCACGCTGCTGGCCGGGCTGGCGATCCTGTCCATGGGGCATATCAGCGACCTCCCGGGCCCGTTCGCCGGGCAGCTGCGCGACCTGCTGAACGGGCCGCTCGCGCCGCTGCGGAACCTGCACAAGTTCGACGCGGTCGTCCGGCTCCCGCTCGCGCTCGGCCTGGCCCACCTGCTCGCCGGAGTCACCCGCCCGGCGCTCGGCGGTTCACTGAAAGCGCTGGTCAGCCTGCCCGTGGCCGCCGCCGTCGCGATCGGCGGCAGCGGCGTCACGGCCGCCTCGCACGGGCTCACCGGGCCGGGCGAGTTCAGGGAGGTGCCCGGGTACTGGCGGGACGCGGCGTCGTGGATCAACGCGCGGGCCGGACGGCAGGGCGTGCTCGCCGTCCCGGGCGCGCCGTTCGGCGAGTACCTGTGGGGCCGTCCGATGGACGACATCGTCCAGCCGCTGCTGACGGCGCGGTGGGGCGTGCGGCAGCTCGTCCCGGCCGGGTCGCCCGGCTACACGCGGGCGCTGGACGCGATCGACCAGCAGGTCAGGTCGGGTCAGGGGTCGCCGGGGCTGAGCGCGTTCCTCGGCCGGATGGGCGTCCGGTACCTGCTGGTCCGCAACGATCTGCGGCGGGAGACGCTGCGGGGCGCCTGGCCCGCCCGCCTCCACCAGGCCCTGGACGATTCGCCCGGCCTCCGCAAGGCCGCCTCGTTCGGCCGGCCGGTGGGCGGCGACGCGGACGACGCCGTCTCGGCCGTCGACCAGCGGTATCCGGCGCTGGAGGTGTACGAGGTCGAGGGCGCGGCGGGCGTCGCGAACCTCACCGACGCGACCGGCCCCGTCCGCGTGTACGGCGGCCCGGAATCGCTGCTGGCCATGGCCGACGACGACGCCCTGCCCCCCGGACCCGTCCTCCTGAACGACGACGCCGCCGACCTCAAGGGCGTCCCCGTCGTGACCGACTCGCCCCGGCTGCTCCGCCGCAACTTCGGCGAACTGCACCAGACGTCGCACACGCTGACCGCCGCGCACCGCGCCGAGGCCACCGACGTCCTGGACGAACGCTGGAAGCGGTACGCAACTCACGTCACCTATGGCGGGGGCGTCCGCGACGTCACGGCGTCCACGTCGGCGGCCGGTGACGAGGTGATCCCGCCGCTGCGCGAGCCGGGCGGGACGCCGTTCGCCGCGTTCGACGGCAACCCGTTCACCGCCTGGGAGACGGGCGGCTGGAGGGGGCCGGTCGGGCAGTGGCTGCGCGTCGGCTTTGACGGCCCCCGGGATGTGCGGGGCCTGACCGCCGCGTTCGCCGAGGACGCCTCGCACGGGCCGGCCGTCTCGCGTGTCGCGGTCGAGACCGAGAACGGGAGAATCGAGCAGGGCGTCCAGCGTACGGTCGGTGCCCAGCCGCTCCGCGCCCCGCCCGGCCTGACGCGCTGGCTGCGGCTGCGCATCACCGGCCTCGCGTCCACGCCCGGCCTTCCGAACTTCGCGAAGGCGGCGGTGGCGGAGGTGTCCATCAGCGGGCTGGCACCGACGCGCACGTACACCCTCCCCGCGCCCGCCGGCATCGACGGCCCGGCCACCTACGTGATGAGCAGGCCCCCCGGCGCGACGGCCGAGTGCATGGAGGGCAGCCTGCGCTGGGTGTGCCGGCCGTCCCTCGGTTCCGGGGACGAGGAGGGCCCCGGGTTCGCCCGTACGTTCACGTCCGCGTCAGCCGCCAAGGCGCCCGTGACGGGGACGGCGACCCTGACGAGCCGGCCGTTGATCGAGCGGTTCACGTCCGTCAGGGGACAGCCGTCCGTCCGCGCGAGTTCGACGCTGTCCGGACACCCGGCGGACCAGGCGAGGTCCGGCTTCGACGGCGATCCGGCGACGTCCTGGATCGCAGGCGGGGACGATCCGGCGCCGAAGTACAGCGTCCGGTGGACGGGGCGCAAGCGCCTGTCGGCGATCACGGTGGGCCGCCCGTCCGGGGCGGCGGGCCCGGTCCGGATCCGGGTCACCGGCGGTGGCGGCGAGACGCGCGAGGGCCTGTCGGACGACCGGGGCAGGCTGTCGTTCGCCCCGATGATCACCGATCGGCTGACGCTCACGTTCTTCCGGGAAAGCCGGGTCCAGCCGATCCAGGTGTCCGACCTCGCCATCCCCGGCGTGAAGCCGATGCCGGACGTGCGGACGTTCCCGCTCCGGCTGGCCTGCGGCTTCGGGCCGAAGCTCCGGATCGGGACGGCCGACGTCCCGACGAAGGCCGAGGGCACGTTCGGCGACCTGTTCGCGGGCCGTCCGCTCCGCTTCACCGCCTGCGCGCAGGCGGCACTGGCACCCGGCCCCAACCACCTCACCGCCGCGCCCTTCGACCCGTACCGCGTCGACACGGTGACGGTCGGGACGAAGCCGGTCGCGCAGGACGCCACCGCCGCGCCCCAGCCGGTGAAGGTGACCGGCTGGGGCGCGAGTTCCCGCCGCCTCAAGGTGGACGCTGCGACGGCCTCGTTCCTCGCCGTGAACGAGAACTTCAACACCGGCTGGCGCGCCACCGCCGGCGGCACCGAGCTGCGGCCCGTCCGCCTGGACGGATGGAAGCAGGGCTGGATCGTCCCGGCGGGAACGAGCGGCGCCGTCGAGCTGACCTACCTGCCCGACAGGGCGCAGCGCGTCGCCGTCGTCGCGGGTCTCGGCCTGCTTCTCGTCCTGCTCCTCATCGCGGTCGCCCCTCGGAAGAAGAGAAGGCGCGAAGAACTTCGCGAGGCGGTGGCCGGGAAGGGCTGGCCCGCGTGGGCGGCGATCGGGCTGGCCGCCGCGCTCGGCGGCTGGATCGCCGGTGCGCCCGGCCTCGCCGTCACCGGGGCGGTCGCGGCCGGCTGCGGCTGGGCGCGCACCCGCCCCTCTCCCTTCGCGCGTGCCGTCGCCTCCCCTTGGGCGGCCGCCGCCGCGATGCTCGCCGGGACGGCCTGCCTCGCCGCCGGGGCGTGGCTGGACGCGGTCGGCAACCCGTCCGCGCCGTCCGGGCTCCTGGGCGACATCGCGCCGCAGCTCCTCGGGCTCGCCGTCGTAGGACGCGTCGCGGCCGGGCTGTGGCGGCCCAAGCGGTCCGGCGGCGACTCCGGCGAACCGATCGCGCTCAGCTGGACACAGCCGGAGCGGGAACCGGACGGGAACGGCCGCCGCGACGCCGCGCCACCCACTGACACGGCCGCTCTACCAGGTAGTAGCTCAGAGCCGCCGCTGCGATGGTCGCCGCCGCCATCAGCGGCAGATCCGTCGCGACGTTCCCCCGGAAGCCCCGGTCCAGCGCGTCGTACCAGCTGACGATGATCAGCGACTGCCACAGGAACAGGCCGTAGGAGATCCGGCCGAGGAACCGCATCACCCGGTTCCCGAGCACCGCGCCGAAGACCGGGTGGTCCGGCGGCGCGAGCGCCACCGGGGCGACCAGCGCCGCCGCGCACGACCCGTGCACGACCATGTGGAACGCCGACGTCCAGAACGTGTCCGAGTACTGGAGGCCGATCGGGCCCGTCGCGGGCGTCGCCGACACCACGTACAGCATCGCCGCCGCGACCCAGCACGCCGCCCACGAGTCCGACACGGCCCGGCACAGCGCGGCGACGGGACGGCGCTCGTCCAGCCGCGCCCACACCGTCACCACCGCGAGGGCCATCCCGGCCGCGAACCAGACGAAGAACCGCGGAAGCAGGAGCCCCATCCGCGAGTGCCATTCCGGGACGAACATCAGCACCGTGTAGACGAGCGACAGTGCCGCGTACACCCCGAGGCCGGCGAGCAGCCGCTTGGCCCGCACCCCGACGTCATCACTGCGTGTCCGCCGCGCCCACCACGCCAGGACCATCGCGGTGAACGGCAGCGAGACGTACCACGCGACCTCCACCACCAGGCTCCACAACTGCCCGAGATGCGCCGGACCCAGGTTGCTGTTCCACCACGGGTCGGGCACGTAGGTCTGCGTGAGCGTGAGCAGGGAGCCCCAGGTCAGCGGGTCGTCGATGTGGTCGCGTCCGGCCGTGAGCATGAAGCACACGACCACGGCCCACAGCGCGGGCATGATGCGGAAGACGCGCTTCCACAGGTACTCGCCGACGCGCGGGGCGGGCCGTCCGCCCAGGACCGCCGCCGCCCACGGCCGGTAGAGCAGCAGCCCGGACAGGATGAAGAAGATGGGCACGCCGACCTGGCCGCCGTTGAACAGCCACCGCGCCCCGGCCGGATCGCTGATGGAACCCGCCGCGCTCGCCACGTGGAACACCAGGACGCCCAGTGCCGCGACCGCGCGCACCCCGTCCAACGTGCCCTGACGCCCGGAGATCTGCGGCGCCTCGGACATGGGCCACCTCGCGGTCGGCTCGGGATTCGGGACGGGTGCCAGCGGAGCTTACCGGCCGGTATCCGAAACGGTAAGGTGCCGGACACACAGTCCTGCCGGTCGGCGGCGGCTCCCCGGAGGTGTTCATGCGGCGACAGGCCGGCCTGATCCTGATCGGCCTCGGGGCCTTCTTCCTCGCGCTCGCGCCGCTGGTCCGCTTCTACGTGGCCGACCGGGTCGTCGTGGCGCCGCTGAACCGCTACGAGGTGACGCGGCTGGAGTCGAAGAACTCCACCTACTTCGACCAGGCCCGGCTCAAGCTCAGGACGGGCGTCACGCTCCTGGCCAAGAACACCGTGCGCGGCGACGTCCGGGCCGCCGGCAACGACGACATCGCCGTCTGGGACTCCACCACCAACCTCTACGACACCGCCGTCCCGGCCAAGCCCATCGAGATCCAGGGGTTCCGGATCGCCTTCGACCGCCGGACGGCCAGGCTGGTCAACTGCTGCGGCTCCCACGTCGACGGCAACGGCGCCGTGCGGATGTCGGGGTACGGGCTGCTGTTCCCCATCGCGGACGTCCAGAAGCGCGACTACCCCTTCTACGACATGACGACCAGGCAGCCGGTGCCGATGCGGTTCAACGCGGTCGAGGAGGTCCACGGCCTCACGGCGCACCGCTTCACGCAGGCGGTTCCGCTGACCAAGACCGAGGCCATCGACGCCAGGATGCCCGCCAGGATGCTGGGCCTCCCGGCGAACGCCGGAGCCCAGAAGGTCGACCGGTACGCCGAGGCTTACAACACCGTCTGGGTTGATCCGCGCACCGGTATCCCCGTCAAGCACCGCAAGAACATCCGCAGTACCCTCCGGACCGCGGACGGCAAGGGCACGATGATCATCGCGCAGGCCGACCTCATCACCGTCGACAAGGACCAGCGGAGCCTGGTCGACACCGCCGACGGCAAAGCCCTGCAGATCGACGGCGTCCGCGTCTACGTCCCGGGCGCCGCGATCCTCATCGGCCTGGCCCTCCTGGCCGTCGGCTCCTACCTGACCCTCACCCGCACCCCCGCCCCCGGACCTCCACGCCGCCCGGACGGCAAGTTCGGCGACAACCCCACGTCCGATGGCCCCGAGCCCACCAAGGGCTGA
>NZ_VCKW01000105.1 GCF_005889715.1 Actinomadura soli | reverse complement strand
CCCCCCGACCGCGTACGCGCCCGCCCAGCGCCCCCACACCCTGCCGACAGGCGAGGACTACGACCGGTACGTGTGGCTCGCCGCGCTCATGCGGGAGGCCGGATACCGTCCCGGCTACCTGCGCGACGAGCACCCGTTCGCCGTCGAGGACCCGCTGGTCAACGCGATCTACCTGGCGTCCGCCCACGCGCTCGCCGAGATCGCGGAGATCGTCGGCGCGGACCCCGTCCCGCACCGCGACTGCGCCGAACGCGTCCACCACACGATCCTCGACCGGCTGTGGGACCCCGAGACCGGCTGCTTCCGCGCCCGCGACCTGCGCGACGACCGGCAGCTGCCCGTCGTCACCGTCGGCGCGTTCGGCCCCCTCCTCGACCCCGAGCTGCCCGCCGCGATCGTCCGCAACCTCGTCGACCTGCTCCTGTCGGCCCGCTTCGCCGGAGCCGCCGGATACCCCGTGCCCACCTGCGACATCCAGGCGCCCGCGTTCGACCGCGGCGGCTACTGGCGCGGCCCCACCTGGATCAGCACGAACTGGCTCGTCTGGTACGGCGCCCTAGGCCACGACCTCCCCGTCGTCGCGGACCTCCTCTACGGCTCCACGATGCGGCTCGTCCGCCAGTCCGGTTTCCGCGAGTTCTTCGACCCGTTCGACGGCACCGGACGCGGCAGCCACGACTACGCCTGGTCCGCCGCACTCGTCCTCGACCTGCTGGCCGCCCGCCGCGCCCCCCAGGCCGCCTGATCGCATACGGTGGCGCTATGCGCCTACGCCGGGGAGTGCCTTCCGACCTCCGCGACGCCCTCACCCTCGAACGCGGCGAACGCGTCCTCGCCACGGCCCCCACCCGCGGCGGCTCCCACGTCGCCGCGACCACGACCGCCCTGCACATCCCGACCCCGGAAGGCGGGTTCACGCGCGTCCCTTGGGAACGCGTCGACCACGCCACCTGGAAGGACGGATGGCTGCACGTCCATGAAACCTCCCGCGCCGAGCACCACGTCCGCCTCACCGACCCGGGTTCGGTGCCCGAGACCGTCCGGGAACGCGTCACTGCGACCATCGCCGTCAGCCACCAGGCCGTGCTGCCCGGCGGCGGCAAGGTGCGTATCGCCGGCCGGCGCCCGGCCGCGGGCGGCGACGTACGCTGGACGTTCGTGTTCGACGCTGGCCTGGACCCGTCCGACCCGGGCCTGCGGACCCAGGCCGAACAGGTCCTCGAAGATCTGCGCCGCCAGACCGGTCTCTAGCCGGGATAGACCGGCGGCTGATCCTCCTCGGCCTTGTGACGTCCCGGCACCTGCTGGGGCACCCGCTCCTTCATCTGCCCCGCCTTGCCGCGCGCGGCCCCGGCGAACTCCTCGCCCTTGGCCCGCAACTTGCCCGCGGCCTCCTGGACGTTCGGGTTCTCCTGCATCTGCTGCGACAGCCGCTTGATCTGCTCGTACCGCTCGCGCCCGGCCTTCGTCCCCATGACGTAGCCGATCGCGGCGCCTGCCATGAACATCATGCGAGCTTTCATGTTTACTCCCACTGACGGCGGATTCGTCCCAACCCCATACCCGCCAACACGCCCTCCACCCGTGACGGGGCGCGAATAACGGGTGCGCGAACAGCCCCGGACATGCGCTAACCTAGACCCGCCGCCAGGGCCCGACGCCCCGGCCGCACGAACGATCCCGCGTAGCTCAATCGGCAGAGCAGCCGGCTGTTAACCGGCAGGTTATTGGTTCGAGTCCAATCGCGGGAGCTTTGCTGTGGGCACGTAATCCCAGATCAGAGCCCGTCTCGGAGTGCCGAGACGGGCTCTGATGTGTCGTGCCTGACGTACTGCCTGACTAGCGATCGCTGATCACGCCCGGGAAGATGCGGTCCATCTCCGTGGCGCCGTCCTCCAGCACCGGCCGCAGCTCGTGCCGGTAGATGGTCTCGGTCACGCGGGTGCTGCTGTGGCCGACCAGCCGGGCGATGTTCTCGGTCGGCATCCCGTTGTCCGACAGCAGCGAGACGAAGCTGTGCCGCAGCTCCCGGGGCGTCCAGTCCTCAGGCGTCAGACCGGCGCGCTCCGCCACCCTCCGGAAGCCGCGTAGGACGTTCATGGCGTCGCGCTCGCCACCGTCCGGGTCCGGGAAGACGAACCGGTCGGAAGGCAGCGGGAAGGCGCCTCCGGCGTCCATGTGGGCGCCACCCTGCGCACTGTAGAGGTCGTGGAGGGCCTGGACGCATCTGGCCGGGAGCTTCAGACTGCGTCTCGATTTCTCGGTCTTTGTGTCGCCGCCCCGGCGGACGGAGCGCCAGACGTATTTGGCGAATTCGCGGTGCTTCCATCCGGCCTCATCGACCGGAAGCCACGACTCTCGCTCATCGTGGTAGGCGACGACGTGGGACCAGCGCAACGCCCGCAATTCCTCCGTACGTGCGCCGGTGAGCAGCGAGAGCACGACGTAGGTGTGCATGTCGGCCTCGCCGCTGGCCTCGGCCGCTTCCAGCAGTGCGACGGCCTGCTTGAACGAGAGTGATTTCGAGGGGCGGCCGCCCTTGCCGCGCGGGACCTCGCAGAGCAGCGCGACGTTCCTCTTGACCTTGTCCCGCGCCTGGGCTCGCGCGACGGCCCGCTTAAGGATGGAGTGCATCTCCTTGAGCGTCTTCGTGCTGTGGGTCTTCGCCTTCCGCGCAAGCCAGCGGTCTACGTCGTCCGCCGATAGCTCGCGAAGCTTCCGGGCACCGAGGTCAGGAATCACGTGGTTTCGAGCGAGACTCGTCCGGTTCTTCACGGTGTTCTTGTCGCGGTCGGGAAGCCCGTATTCGAGCCAGTTCTCCACGGCCTGCGCGACGGTGTACCGGGTGTCCTCGCTGGGCAGCCCGTCCTCGCGGTCGCGAAGCTTCTGCTGCAGCTTCTTGAGTGCCCTGCTCTTGTGCTTGTCGCTGGCCGACCGGACGATCCGCTTGCCGGCGGGCGTGTACCCGACGGTGATCTCGGCGATCCAGCGCTGCCGGCTCTCGCTCCAGCGCAGGCCGCCGTCCCCTCGCGGGCGTGTCGCCTTCCTAGGCTCGTTGCCGTCACCCGGCTCTTCGGGGGTGGCGACCGGGGTCGTGGACATCGTGATCTCCTTCGAGTGATCCATCACGCTGAGTGACGGGGCTTGGGTGCGAGAGCTGGGTTGGGCGCTTGGAGACGTGGTTTTAATGCAGAACAATTAATTTCTCTGCATTTAGACCAGCGTTGGAGGGCCCGAGCGGGGGATCGGCACCGGGCGACGGTCACTCTGCGTAACGGTCCCGGAGGTCGGCTACAGGCATCCCGGACCGTCTTCGGAGGCGTGTGGGTGGGCCTCGTAGAGCGCGGCGCGGGTGCGGCCGGCCCCGCTGGCGCGGGGCGGGGTGGGAAGCCGTCTGATCCAGCCGTGGGCCTCCAGGACGCGCAGGCCCGGTTCGGTGTCGGCGACTTTGCGGAAGCGGGGCCTGAGCGCTCGGACTGCGTCGTTGGCGGTGAAGCGGTGGGTGCCGGTGCGGGTGATCCAGTCGCGTAGGGCGCGGGCGTCGGCGAGGTCGGGGTCGGCGCCGATGAGGTCGTAGGCGGCTTGGGCGTGGGTGAGGTAGTAGTCGCCGATCTGGCGTGCGCAGGCGAAGGTGTCGGCGGTGATGGGCCGGTGCCAGGTGCCGTGATGGTGTGCGGCGAGGTGGAGCAGGCCGGCGATGCGGACGATGGCGCCGGGGTATTTGCCGCCCCAGTCGGGCATGTGGGCCAGGTCGTTGCCGGGCCGGTAGCGCGGTTCGGTCTCGCGCAGCAGCTCCTGGACGGCGCTGAGCGCCTGATCGGTGAAGGTGAGGCTGATCGGTTCGGTGATGGCGTGTAGTCGGGTGATGAGGTGGGTGAGGGTGTCGGCGTAGGTCTGGGTGATGTGCGCGGGGATGAGTTCGGGGCTGGCGTCGCGGTAGCCGAGCAGCGAGGCCGGAACGGCGTACAGGAGCCGCCCGAGCAGGCCCTGGCCGCGGAACTGCGGGGTGTCGGCGAGTCCGGCCAGGACGTCTGGTTGGGTGCAGATGCCGAGGGTGACGTGCGCGGATTCGATGATCTCCGACGGGCGTCCGACGCGGTCGATGCGCATGCCCTCACCGGCGTGGCCGTGTTTGAGGACGGCGAAGTTGGGTGCGCCGCTGTAGCGTCCGGCGGCGATGGAGAAGATCTCGCCCTCGGGGGACAGGATGGCCATCCGTCCGCCTTGCTGCGCGAGCTGTGAGGTGAGTATCTCCGGTGTGGCGTCGTCGGAGAACAGCCGCGGCTCGGCCGGTATCTGCAGTTCCTGGAGCCGTTCGGCGGCGATCCGCGCATCCTCTAGGTGCTGTTCGCGGACGATGGCGTCGATGGCGTTGATCGCGGCCTTTTCCGCTTTCTCCATGTCGGCTTCGGCGACGCGCCGCTGAATGGCGATGTCGGTGATATACGGCTGGGCCTTTTCGCGCAGCATGGTTTCGGCGGCGCGGATCGGGGCGGTCATCGCGGCGAACACTTCTGATTTGCGGTTGCCGGGGCCCAGGGCGATGACGGTGAACAGGTTGGTCGGTTCGCGCCAGCCGCGCGCCTGGACCCAGACCTTGCCGCCGGCGGCGACCGCCAGGACGGCCAGGGCCAGGCAGCCGGACAGGTCGGCGGGGGTTTGGGTTTGCTCGGCGAGGCGGGCGGCGTATTCGGCGAGCCAGTCCGGCAGCATCGGCAGCGGGAAGGCCGGGAGTTCTCGCGTGGCTTCCAGTGGGGTGGGTGTGGGCCAGCCGCGGGCGTCGGGTGTGGTGATGTCTTGGACGGCTGCGGTGACGGCGCCGCGCAGGTCGGTGGTGTCGCCGTCGGCGGCCTGGTGGCCGAGTTGGATGAGGTGGATCCCGGTGGTGGCGACGGTGCGGGCGTAGGCCAGCTCGGCGAGCCGGTGGGCGTAGTAGCCGGCCTGGGTGGAGGAGACGGTGTCCTGGATCAGGGTGTGCAGGTAGGGGCCGCCGCCGACCTTGGTGAGGCGGCGCGGGCCGAGTTCGGCGGCGACGGCGGTGGGTTCGCAGGGGTCGCCGCGGTCGGCCAGGTCGCAGATGGCCTGCCAGATTTCGTGGTGGGCAGGCCGGTAGAACTCGCTGCCGTCCAGCACTTGGCGGGCGTCGGCGACGGCGCGGGCCGACAGCATCATTGCTCCGAGCACCTGCCGCTCGGCCCCGAGGTCGTGGGGGAGTGCGCGGTGTGGATCCGGGTCGTCGTGGCCGCCGTCGACCACGCGCAGCGGAGGTTTGGTCATCGGGTGACCGTCCTGGAGATGCTGCGTCGCGCACGCAGTTCTGCCCGGGCAGATTTCATGGTTCCTCCACGGCGAGGACGAGGGCGAATAGTGAGAGCAATGGGCCGCCTGTGACTTGGCGGGCCGGGAAAAGCCCGGACCACCACGGGGCGGCGGTCCGGGCCGGGTTTGTCTATTCGCGTTCGCCCGGGCGGATCCCGTTGGCGAGGACGGAGAGAGACTCGATGAGGCTGTACACCGCGCCTTGGGCGCCGGGCAGAGCGTCGTGCTCGCGCTCACCGAGCCATTCGTCCAGGTCCATGCTGAACAGCACCGCGCCGAGGCCGACGACGGCGTCGTGCAGCAGCGCGACGAAGATCGCCACGTTCGTGCGGCGCAGGTCCAGGGACTGGTCGGTGACCTCGTTCATCCGTTCCTCGGTGACCTGGTCGGAGATCGTGGCGAGCGTCTCCATCAGCTCAGCGACGGCGGGCGCGTACTCGCCCACCTTCTCGATCACGGTGTGGAGTGCGTCGCCGCGCTCGACCAGGTTGTCCAGCGCGGACGGGAGTTCTAGCAGGTCGGACATGTGGGTTCCCTTCGGGTTGGGGCGGGGGCCGGCTAGAGCCCCGCCCGCTTGGGCTGATCTCGGGGTTGGGAAGGTCAGAGGCAGATCTCGGCCAGGAGGTCCTCCAGGTCGGCGGGGCTTTTCAGGACGTCACGGGCCTGGGAACCGGCGGCCGGGCCCACGATGTCCAGGCGTTCCATCCGCTCCATCAGGGCGGTGGCCTTGGCGAAGCCGACGCGCAGTTTCCGCTGGAGCATGGAGGTTGATCCGAACTGGGTGGACACCACGAGCTCGACCGCGGCGACCAGCAGCTCGTGGTCGTCCGGGCCGGGGCCGTTGCCCTCGGCCGTCTGGTCCCGGTCGGCGCCGGTCGCGCGGTCCGGCCGGTCGACGGCCTGGCCGCGCTCGGCGGCCTCGTGCTCCTGGTCCTCGCCCGCGACGTCGCCGGCGGCGGTTTCGGGGACGAGTTCCCACCCGCCGTCGGCGGCGGGGCGGGCGGTGCCGGACTTCACCAGGGCGGCCATGTGCCGGTACACCGTCGGCTTGCTGATCCCGGCGGCCTCGGCCAGCTCGCGCCAGCCGAGCGGGCCGCCGCCGGCGGCCGTCAGGATGCTGACGAGCTGTTCGGGCATCGTCGGCTCGCGCTCGGGCGCGGGCTCGGGGTCGGCGGCGGGTTCGGTTCGGGGCGAGGTCGGCGCGTCCGGTGCGGGCGCCTCCGGGGCGGTCTTGGGCGTCGGCTCGGGCCGCTCGTCCTCGGCCTCGGCCGGTGCCGCGGGGACGGCGGCGTACGCGGTGTCGAAGGGCCGGTCGTCGGCCGTGGTGGGCTCGGCCGGGAGCGGCTCGGCCAGGGCCTTGCCCTGCCTCTTGCAGATCGCCACGACCCGGTTGATCTCCTTGTCGGAGACGTAGGCGTTCTGCAATCGGACCGGGGCGGAGGCGCCCATCGGCAGGAACAGCGCGTCGCCGTGGCCGAGAAGTTTCTCGGCGCCGGGCTGGTCGATGATCACGCGGGAGTCGGCCAGGGATGAGGTCGCGAACGCCAGCCGGGACGGCACGTTGGCCTTGATCAGCCCGGTGACGACGTCCACGCTCGGGCGCTGCGTCGCGAGCACGAGGTGGATCCCGGCGGCGCGGGCGAGCTGGGTGATCCGCACGACGGAGTCTTCGACGTCCTTGGGCGCGACCATCATCAGGTCGGCCAGCTCGTCCACGATCACCACCAGGAACGGCATCGGCTCCACCCGGTGCCCCTCCTGGTCGATGACCTTCCCGGCGGCGGCCTTGGCGTTGAACGCGCCGATGTCGCGGACACCGGCGGCGGCCAGGGCGTCATAGCGGCCGTCCATCTCGCCGGTGATCCACACCAGGGCCTCGGCGGCCTTGCGCGGGTTGGTGATGATCGGGGTGATCAGGTGCGGGATCCCGCGGTAGGGGGTCAGCTCGACGCGCTTGGGGTCGACCAGGATCATCCGGACCTCGGCCGGGGTGGCGCGCATCAGGATCGAGGTGATCAGCCCGTTGATGCAGGTCGACTTGCCCGCGCCGGTCGCCCCGGCGATCAGGATGTGCGGCATCTTGGCCAGGTTCGCCAGCACCGTGCGGCCTTCGACGTCCTTGCCCAGGCCGACGATCAGCGGGTGCCGCTCGGCCACCGCGGCCGGTGAGCGCAGCACGTCGCCGAGCCGCACCAGGTCCTTGACCGCGTTGGGGATCTCCACGCCGATCGCGGACTTGCCGGGGATCGGCGCCAGGATCCGCAGCGACGCGGCGCGGGTGGCCATCGCCATCGTCTTGTGCAGCCCGGTGACCTTCTCCACCTTCACCCCCGGCGCGGGAACGATCTCGTACTGGGTGACCGTGGGCCCGCGGGTGTGCCCGGTCACCTTCGCGTTCACGCCGTGGTCGTCCAGCACCTCTGTGAGCCGCTCGCGGATCCGCTCGGCCTCCCGGTCGCCACCAGGGGCGGGGGGCTCGATCCTGAGCAGGTCGTCGGCGGGCAGCGAGTAGCGCGGGGCGTCCTCGCCTTCGCCCTGGCCGTCGTTCTGGCCGTGGTCGTCGGCCAGGACCGGCACGCCCTCGGGCGGGGTGGCGTCCTCGGCCGAGGGTGCCGCCGCGGCGGTCTGCGGTGCGGCGGGCTCGGGGGCGTGTTCACGGGCCTGCAGGTCTTGGCGCCGCTGCTCAGCCTCGGCGCGCCAGCCAAGCCACCACGCGCCCGCCAGGCCGCCGAGCAGCAGTACCCCGAGCAGCAGCGGCATCCGCATCAGGGCCTGCCAGCCCACCAGGACGGCCACGGCCGAGCCGCCGCCGCGCGCCCATCGGATCCGGGTGCGGGTGGAGGCGATCTGCGCATCGGTCAACTTGACGTTCTCGACCTCGGGCTCGGCGCGCCGCCGCGAGGCCCGGTAGGAGCGGCCGCCGCCGCGTCGCTCGCGGGCCGCCTCGCGGGCCTGCTGCCGCTCCTGTTCCGCGCGGGCCTCGGCCTCCGCCTGGAGCCGCTCGGCGGTCCGCTCGGCCAGCTCGTCCTCGGTCAGGTTCGCCGCGGTGATCCACACCCGGAACCGGTCTGCGGCCACCCGCGCGCCGAGCGTGACCCGGGCGCCCTGCCGCGCCGCCCACCCGTCCGCGTCGGCGAGGTCCTCGCCGTCGGTGCCGGGTTTCGTCGCCGCGGCCGCGCTCGCCGGCGCCGCGACGTTATCGGCGGAGGGCTCGTCCCCGTACGGCGAGGGCGGCGGGGGCTTGCCCCGGTGGCGCCAGCGGTGGACGGCGTCCAGCAGCGGGTCCAGGGCGCGCGGGCGGTAGCTCGGCAGCTGGCCCTGCGTCGCGGTGGGCTGGTCGGTGGTCTTGGTCATGTCCACGGGCCCGGCCGGTCCTCGGTCAGGCGCCGCCCCGGACGAGCGCGCGGCGCGGTCGTCCGGGTCCTCGTTCGGCTGCACGATCACGGCCGGTCTCCTTGCAAGGTCGTCATGTGGTCGATCTGGTCGGCCAGGGCGGTCGCGATCTCCTCGGCCAGCCGCTCGGCCTCGGCCGAGGGGACGTCGCGGATCGTGGCGCGCCACTGGTCCCACGCCACCGCGGCGCGGGCCCGGGAGGTAGCGGCCGCGGCGCGCTTGGCGGCGAAGTGCTCCTGCCGGTGCTCGGCCCGCCGGCGCGCCGCGCGCAGCTCACGCGCCGTAGCGGGCCGGGCCGGGGCGGCGTCCGGGTCGAAGGCCATCGGGTTCCCCTTCCGCGGGGTGTCTCAGTGGGGGCGGTCTCAGCAGGGCCTCGTGCGCGCGCATACGCGCGCACCTTGGGGCGTGTCAAGAGGGGGCCGAGACGGGGTGAGACGGGCCGGTGAGACGCCCCCAGTGAGACGGGTCGGCGCCCGGTCGGCGGGGCGGCGGCCCGGGGCGTCCCCGCGCCGCCGCCGCTCACTGTCGGTCACGGCCAGGCCCTCAGCGACCGGTGCCCGAGCCCGAGCCGTTGCCACTGGTGTTGACGGTGCCGAGCATCGTCTGCAGGCCGGTCCCCAGGGACGCCGAGACCTGCCGGGCCATCAGCCCGAACAGGCTCCCGGCCAGCAGCACCCCGGCGGCGAACGACACGATGACGTGCACCGGCTTGGCCTTCTTGTGCTTGAGGATGTACCAGAGGAACCCGCCGATCACGACGATCATGATCGTGCCGCCCTCGGCCTCGCCCGGAAGCTGCGTCGGCGCCTGCTGCTGCGCCGGCGCGGCCACGACCAGCGCCGTCGCCTCCTGCGCGGTGGGGACCGCCGGGGGACCGGCCGCCCTCACGGCCGCGGCCGCCCCGGCCTGGGTGATGGTGAATGCCATCATTGGAACTCCTTCGGAAAATTGGGTTGATCCGTTGGAAGGCGGGGCCGGTCCGGCTAGGGGCCGGCCCCGCGTCCTACCTGGTCAGCGGGCGGGCGTCTTGAACTCGCCGTGGCTGGAGCACTTCCAGACGTCCTTGCTCCGGCCGGTGCCGCCCTCGCGGCCGCCGTAGCTGACGTTCCGGTCGGTGTTGCAGTTCGGGCAGCACGCCTTGCTGCTCACTTGCGGTCCGCCGGGGTCTTGCGGTCGGCTCCGCGCGGGTCCTTGCCCTTGGGGAACGAGGACTTCCACATCGCGGAGGTGGCGGAGGAACCGTTGTCCTTGCCGGTCTTCTTGTCGGACATACTTGGACCTGCCTCTCTGTGAGGTGGCCTCGCCGGGTGTTCTTTGGACGGATCCCCGGCGGGGCCTTTTGCTGGTCAGGGGCCGGATTGCCCGTGACCGGGCCGGGCTGCTCATGCGAACAGCCCGGTGATCAGGGCGGTGACCACCAGGGCCACCGCGGCGGCCAGCGCCACCGCCACGGCGCGGAGCCGCTGCTGGGCACGGGCGCGCAACTCGGCGATGAACGCGCTGGTGAGGCGGGCCGCGGGGACGGCGGGGGCCAAGGTCAGCGCCACCCACGCGCCCACCGCGACACCGCCGGCGGCGGCGCTGACCAGGCACGCGGCCACCGCCAGCACCCGCCACAACTCCGGAGCCTGGACGACGGCGCTCATGACCCCGCCCCCAAGCACGCGATCAACGCCGTGACCAGGAGCCATCCGACGTGCCACGACTGATCCAGGGCGTAGGCGCCCGTCCCGGCCGGGGCGGCGGCGCCGTCCCCGAGCCGGGCGAACTCGCCCTTCCCCAGCCGCTCGGCCAGGGCGAGCAGCGGCGCGCGGCGATCGGCCCAGTAGTGCGAAACCGCGTCCACGGCCAGCGCGCACGCCACCGCGGCCACGTTCAGCGGCAGCGCCAACACCGCCGTGACCAGCCCGATCACCAGGGCCTTGGCCAGGGTGAGGGTGGCGACGTGCCGCCCGCACAGGATCCGGCCACGCCAGCCCGGCGCGCCCTTGCCGCACGCCTGCGCGCGGGTCTGGATCCAGTTGTCCCCGACCTGGTGCGCCACGTACAGGGCGATGAACACGCAGGTGAACACGGTCGCCGACGTCATCCCCGGTCCCCTCCGCTTAGCCGCACCGACACCGCCAAGCCCTCGGCCACGACCTGGTCCGGGACGGCGTCGGGGTCGGGCTGCAGCCCGATCTCCTCCAGGTGACCGGCGATGTAGCGGGCGGGGGGCCAGCTCGCCGAGCGCGGCCGCCGCGGCGGCCGCGCGGGCGTGGGTGAGCAGCTCGACATAGGCCACGTGCAACTCGGTGTACCGGTGCCGCATCGCCGTGACGTCAGCGCCGAGCATCTCCAGGTGCGTGCGCAGCGCCGTCTCCTGGTCACGGCGCACGGCCAGCTCGGCGTGCGCCTCGGCCAGGTCCTGGCGGGCCTGGTTGAGCTGCCGCCGCGTGTCCAGCTCGTACGGCGTCCCCGCCGCCGCGCTCACGTGAGTGGTGCCCATCACTTGGCACCCCCCGCCACCACGGTCAGCGGACGGGCGACCTCGCCGAGGTCGGCGTTGTCGGCCTTGCCGGTGACCTCCTCGGCCAGCGCGGCCATGATCCGCTTGGCGCGGTCGTAGCCGATCCCGAGCGCGTCCTTGACGGCCCGCACCCCCGGCTCGATCTCGCCCCGGGCGAGTAGCTCGGCGAGCTGTTCCTGCAGCTCGGTGTCGGTGCGGTCCCGGCTGGTCCTGGGCAGCGGCTTGGCGGCCTCGGGAACGGGCACGCCCTTGTTCGGGCGGGGCCTGCGCGGCGTTCCCGCGTCCGGTTGAGCGTCCCGGTCACCACCGGTTCGCACCGTGCTCTTGCCGGTGCCCTTGCCGGTCTTGACGGGCGTCGGGCGCGCGATGACCGTCAGCGCGGGGCGGTTCCCGAGCGGGACCGGCCACACCGTCACCGGAACCGCATGCTCAGCGGCTGCCTCGTTCTCGGTGTCCTTCTCCGGGGCGTTCCTGGCGGGGGCCACGGTGGGCGGCTGCAGGTCCATCTCGGCCAGCCGCGGCACCGGGCGCTTGTTCTCGCCCTCGCCCTCGTTCCAGGGGTCGGCGTCGGAGATGGAGGTGTCGATCACGCCGATCAGGTGCGCGGTGACGGCCGCGCCGATCGGGCCGAGCGCGTGCGCGAACATCGCGCCCGGCACCGCCCACCCCGACACGTCCGCGTCGCCGGTCGGCACCGCCGCGATCAGGTTCAGGAAGATGCTCGTGGTCAGGCAGCCGAACCCGATCCGCTCAGCGTGGCTGGCCAGCCTGCCGCCGGAGGCGGCCAGCCGGGCGCGGGCGATGATGATCCAGCACACCGCGCCGATCAGCAGCGCCTCCAGGCCCCACAGCGTCCACCACACCGGGTCGCTCTTGTCGACGTCCATGATCTTGGCCGCGCCCTGCTGCACGCCGGTCGTCGACCAGATCCCGAAGCCGATCAGCACCGGGACCAGCACGCGCAGGTTGCGGGTGCGCAGCCACTCCAGACGCAGCGCCCGGGCCTCCCCGGATCGCGCCATGTCCGCCTTGATGCGGGTGCGGGCGCCGGACGCGCGGAACTGCCTGTACATCTGGGCGAGGTCCGCCTCGGCGCGCACGTCGGCCTCGCGCTCGGTGCGGGCCAGCTCGGCCAGCCGGGTCTCCTCGGCCACGTCCGCGCGGGCCCGGCCGTGCCCAGCCTCGGCCCGCACCCGCTCCAGCTCATCGGTCCGCCGCGCGGCCGCCAGCTCCCGCTGCCGCTGCAGCTCCCGGGCCAGCTCCTCCGGCACGTCCGGCTCGTCTACGGGCAACCGGTCGCTGTTGAGGATCCTCACGTCGGCACCTTCCCCACGGCCGCAGTGTCGCCGGACTCGGCGACACCGTCGTCGGGGGCGGGCCTTGCGACCCACGTCCCGTCGTGCCAGTCGGGGTCACCGACGGAGCCGGTACCACCCGGCCGGTAGATGGCGAACTTGGTCAGCTGCGACCAGTAGTAGGACCGGCCCTGGTGCTTCCACAGCTCGGGCGTGACACCGCTGAGCCAGCGGCGAACGATCTCCCGCCCGATCCGCTCCACCAGCTCGCCGGCCTGCCGGTCGTCGTAGGGCGCGGGGTTGGCCTGGGCCACCTGCCACAGCATCGCCAGATGCGCATCGGCGTAGGACCCCAACCGGGCCATGTCGATCTCGATGCTCACCACGACCGCGTCCACGGCGGCCGTCCGGCTGGAGACGAGCGTCATCGCGGCCGCCTCCCCGCCAGGGCGTCCATGATCGGGCGCACCGTGTCGTTCAGCGCGGCGGCCAGGGCGTGCACCGCCTCCCGGGCACGGCGCTCCACGTCGTCGCCCGGGCCGAATGGGGCCGCGGGCAGCACGGCGACCGACACCGGGTAGGTCAGCGTGAGGCTGGCCTGCAGGAACGCAGACTCGGCGACGTCCTTCTCGGTGGGGTGGACGAAGTCGTATCCATCGCCGCGCAGCTCGGTGGGCCAGTCCCGCCAGCACCGGTTGAACCGCTGGCCAGATGCACCGGTCAGCTCCGCCGGCCAGGGCGCCACCAGGCTCACCACCGCGAGCAGGGACCCGTCCCAGTTGCTGCGCTCCACCTGGGCGCCCAGCACCCGCGAGTGCAGGCGGACGTAGCCGGGCGTCATCACCGGACCGGTCGCCGTCCTCCAGGCCGCCGCCGCGAACTCGGCCAGCCGGGTCGACGGCTCGTCCCACATGCCGTCCCAGCACTCGGCGAACGAGCCGTCCAGCCGGTCCCGGACGTAGGCGCCGTAGCGGGAGACGCCGTCACTGGCGTACTGGCGGTCGTAGTCCTCATCGACCCAGAACGGGGCCGTCGAGATGTCAGAATGAGAGTTCATCGGGTTGGACCTCCCAAGGTCCGATCAAGGCCCTCGTCCGGCGGTTGCGTCGCCAGGACGAGGGCCGCTCTAGGTTCCGGGGCTCTTGAACCGCACCTGCACATAGGCGCGCACGTTCCGGGAAGCGCCACGGCACGGGTACGCCTGCGACACCTCCACCAGCTCGAACACCTCGGCCAGCGCCTCCACACCGGCCAGCACCTCCTCCGGCGAACCGATCAGCCGGATCCGCAGCCCCGACACCGGCACCGAACCGGCCGTCGCGGGCCTCACCTCCAAGCCGCTGCCGGCCTCGCCGCGGGTGCGGGCCATCAGCGGGCCTCGCTCTCCAGCAGCGCGATGTACTCGGCGATCGCCGAACCCGGGATCCGCCGCGAACGGCCCTCCCGAACCGACCGCAGCCGACCCGACCGGATCAGCTCATAGATCACCGACCGAGACAACGACAACAACTCCATCGCCTCACCAACCCGGTACAACCGGGCGGGCGACGCCGCCTGAACAGAGGAACTGGTCACGATGGGCTTACCTCCAAGGCAGGGGATTTGCGGACGACAGCGACAAACGGTGTCTGTCAACGTCCGTCGAACCTTGCTTAGTACCGGTATTGATCGTAGATGAGTACCGGTACAGATGATGAACCCTTTGGAAGGGATGTGTCAACAGTCCCGGTACAGATAACCTTCAGGAGGGAGGTCCTTGTGACTGCGAGATACCGCGAGATCGCCGCTGAGCTACGAGGGAAGATCGAGAGCGGCGAGTATCCGCCAGGCAGCAACATGCCCGGCTATGACGAGCTGACCGGCGCATACGGTGTTGGACGCGGTGTTATTCGCTCCGCGCTGTCGCTCCTCGAAGCGGACGGACTGATCCAGGTGATCAAGAAACGCGGGATCATCGTCCGGCACGGCACCATGCGGTTGCGAAGGCCCCGAGGGAACCTGGTCAAGCGGAACGTCGCCACTAGCAATCCCGGCTACTCCTTCCCATCGGCGTCCGGCCAGGAGGTCTGGACTCACCACGTCAAGCCGCAGGCGTCATTTGAGCCGCTGACCAACCCGCGGATCGCGGGCCTCCTGGGCGTCCCGGTAGGCACCAAGGTCATGCGGCGATTCCGGGTCACCGGGCCAGTGGCCGAACCCCCGTTCCAGATCAACATCTCCTGGATTCACCCGCGCGGAGTCGAGGACGCCCCTGAGGTGGGCTCACAGGCCCCGGGGCCGGGGGACTGGTTGTACCGCTTGGAGCGGGCAGGTCATTGGCCCATCTCCTGGATGGAGATCCATCGTGCGCGCATGCCTACGGCAGAAGAGGCGACGCTGCTGCAGATACCAGGGATCTTGCCGGTGCTGGAGATCGTGCGGGTCGGCACGTCCGGTGGCGACGGCAAGCCGATCGAGGTGACCCAGTACATCGTGGCCAGCGACCGTGTCGAGACCGTTCACGTCCTGCACCGTGATGAATCAGCCCAAGACCCGTGGCCTGACGACGAAACGAACGAGTGATCAATCGTGAGCCTCGCCATCGAAGCGGCCCTCGGCACTCATGTCGGCCTGGTGCGCAAGCGCAACGAAGACAGCGGCTACGTCGGCCGCCGGCTTCTGGCCGTCGCTGACGGCCTTGGTGGACACGCCGCCGGCGACGTAGCCAGCAGCACCGTGATCGACGTCCTCAAGACATACGACCGCGAAGTCCCGACCGAAGATTTGGCCACCACGCTCGGTCGAGCGATCTTCGAGGCCAGCGATGCACTGCACAGCCGAGCCGCAGGGGATCCCAGCGTGAAGGGCATGGGGACAACTCTGGTCGCCGTGCTGTGGTCCGGGGACCACGCCGTCTTCGCCAACATCGGAGACTCCCGCATCTACCAATTGCGGGACGGCCAACTCGAAGCGTTCAGCGAGGACCATGTCTACGAGCGCCTGGTCTTCGATGCCGCGACCGTCCCAGACCTACCGCCAAAGCTCGCCCGGTTCCTTGACGGACGAGCAGATGGCCGTTCACCCGATCTGACGCTCCGCGAGCTCAGAGCCGCTGACCGACTTCTGCTCTGTTCTGACGGCCTCAGTGGCGTGGTCGACCTAGAAGAAATCCGCCACACCTTGACATTTATCAACGACCCGAATGAGACCGTAAATTACCTAATCCGATCAGCGCTTTCCCAGGGTGGCCCTGATAACGTCACGGCCATAGTTGCTGACGTACGGTCGATCGCTACTAACAGATGACGGCCGCGGTGACCCACAACTCCAAGTTTTGTGAACTGGAAACTCCTCTGGTCTAATGAGCATTCAGCAAACCTACATGAAGGAGTCGAAGAATAGGCTATGGCAAAGAAGGAGGTTCGCATACTCAAAGGAAAGGCGATCGCGTCGCTTCTGAATGCTATGGAGGCGTTCAACTCGCCGCGCGACGAGGGCAGGTCTACGAGTATCCTGCTCCACCTTCAGCATTCTTTTGAGATGCTATTGAAGGCTACGCTGGTACATTTGGGCGAGGATGTCTTCGATGACCAACTGGGGCGTTCCATTGGATTTGAATCCTGCGTAAAGAAGGCATCTCAACACCCTAAGGTTAAGCTCAGCGCGTCCGATGCGGGGACGCTCCGCGCAATCGATGCTATGCGGGATGATGAACAGCACTGGTATAACCAGGTCTCCGAGCAGCTTCTGTACCTACACGCACGCGCAGGGATCACTCTGATTGACGATCTACTGCACCTAGTTTTTCAAGAGAGGCTGGCATCCTATCTTCCTCATCGCGTGCTACCCGTGTCGGCAGAAGCTCCACGTGATGTGGCTCTGATATTGGACGAAGAGTACGCCGAAATAGCTAGGCTACTTCAACCCGGCCGTCGCGCAGGATACGAGGCTCGTGCGCGCATCCGGACTCTCTTGGCAATGGAGGCTCACTTCGAAGCCGAGACACGCGTATCACAGAGGGACGTTGGTCGAGTGGAGAGAGGAATTAAGAAGGGAGAATCTAGAGAAACGGTCTTTCCGAAGTTGCATGATCTGTCGACTTCAATTGATGGCGAAGGGATCACGCTTAAGCTTCGTTTCACCAAGAGTCTCGATGCTCCGCCAGTTCGGTACGCCGCAGACGAAGCCGTTCCCGCAGCGGCGATTCGGGAAGTCGACTTGCATCGCAAGTATCACCGTTCGAAAGCAGACCTCGCCAAAGCTCTCGATCTCAGCACTGCCCGCAGTGCTGCATTGCGGGCCCACCTCGGTATCGACAATGATCCAGCATGCCTGCACGAGTTTACATTCGGATCTCAGATTCATCCGCGATATTCTGATAAAGCGTTCGCGTTGATGAAGGAAGCGGTGAGATCGCTAGATATAGATGCGATCTGGAAAGCGCACCGTTCTCGTCGTAACGGAAAGACATATGAGTGTACTGCCGCTGGCTGCAAGGCAGACCGGCCGGCTGACTCAGACCTCTGAGGCCTAAGCGACCTCTTCCGTAGGATCTTCTTTTAGCGCCTTCGGCAGCAATCTTGCATGTGTCCGGCGAAGGTACTCGACTCCCTCATCGCCGTTCGAGCGGTATCCAAGACTATCGGCGACGAATTTGAGGCGGTGCTTGGCATCCGATATAACCTCAGCCCAGGTCTTGGCAATAACCCGATATCGCTTCGTCTGCTTTACGACACCCAGTGGCCGATCAGGGGACGTTGCCTCTTCCCGTACGTAGGGATCAAGCTTATTGCCGATGATCCAGAATTCCCAGTGAACATTAGGCTGATTGAAGCGCTCGTCATTGCCAACAGCAAACGCATAGTCTTCGATCTGCTGCAGTCCCGCGCGATTGATAGTTACACTTGGGCGCTTGAGCTCCACCACGAGATGTTCGAGCCGGTTATCACGGTCC
Organism: Actinomadura soli; assembly: GCF_005889715.1. GTDB lineage: Bacteria > Actinomycetota > Actinomycetes > Streptosporangiales > Streptosporangiaceae > Spirillospora > Spirillospora soli. The sequence goes on along the minus strand of NZ_VCKW01000105.1, from coordinate 10,739 downwards.
TTCATGGGGCGGGAGAGCACGAGGTCAGGTACCGCTTCACTCCCGTCTAGGCGAGTAAGCGGCTCACTGCCCGCTAGCTCGACATTTTCACCGAGCAAAGCGAGATGCTTTCGCAAAACTGCTAGGAGCCGATCGTCATCTCCTGTCAAGGCATACTCCTCGCCAAAAATCCAGGTTTCTTCGGCGAGTATGCGATGCAGTTGTCTACGTTCCAATGTCTGCTTCTTCGACGCCGCATCAAAAAGGAGCGCGTCAAGACCGTCAATAAAAGCCAGTCGGTCAGAGATCATACGAGTAGCGACGATGACAGATGTAAGTGGCGCACGCTGCAGCAGACTGGCGAGGTCCTGCAACTGCTCCTCGGAAAGGTCTACAACCTCAGCGAGGACGCTGCGCAGGTTAGTAGGGCTCGTTTCAAGTGCCTCTCTCATGAGTCGAAGCGACAGCCTTCGAGAGCTCTTGTCACTACTGTCGATGACCTTGGCCGCGCTCAACGCCACTACATCGAACAGTTCTCGCTCTGCAGCCTCAATCTCATTCTTGGGTTCGCCGGTGTACGGATAGCTTTGTTCTGCTTTCCAGCGTTGTACCGTTTCGCTACGCCTTTCTTCGAGGCGCCTTTTGAAATGTGTGCGTAGGGCTTCGCGCGCTTCGTTAACGACGGGCGTAATGGTTTCGTGCCCTAGTTCCGCTAGGAGGATATCGTTACCGAGTTCACGGAATCCCCGCCAACGGAGATAGGCGGTAAAGTCGAACCCAGGCGCATGAACACTCGGACGTATCTCATGAAGCGCCATCCCGTTCTCGTCACAGAGATACAACGCTCGGCGAGTTTGTCGATTCCACTCGATTACGGTGATAGATGCTCCCTCGATGCCATCTTCGGCGCTATTGAGCAGGGGGTATGTCTCACGAACCTCCTGGAGGCTATTTGGGTCTACCAACTCTCCCTGGTAGAGAATTTCTGCGGGATAGGACTCCAGATAGAGCGCGAACGTTATGGCTAGGTAGTGATGAATCGATGGGCGATCGAGTATTCTTCCGACGTCGGGCGGTATGAGATCGATCTTCACGCGAGTTCCGGACCTACTCGAACTCGGGATAGCTGGTGGTAGGTCGAACTCATCCAGCTTCTCTCTAGTGCCGCTTATTGTGATCTCTTTGACTTCGTCCGTTACATCTTTCGCCACCGAAGTCCAGACCACTCGGTCCCCGATACCGAAGGCGGCATAGCGGCCTTTTCCATTGTTGCCGTGGAGTACGCGGCGCTTCTCGCGAGTGAGGCCAACATTTCGTTTCCAGGACTCACCGAGGGCACCGAATGCTCGCCTAGCCTCTTCGTAGGTCATGCCATGACCGTTATCGGTTATGGTGAGCGACCGGATTCCCTCGATCTCATCTCGTTCGACCTCAACTTCCACCCTGGTTGCGTCGGCATCGAGGGCGTTCCAGATCAGCTCAATCAGGCCCAGTTGCGGAGATCGAACCAAGTCGGTGAGGTGATCATGGCTCAGTTGGACCGTTACGCGCGCCATCGTCATAGATTGACATCCTCAGGTTGCGCTGTCCAAGGGTGAGTCCCGATATGGCCACTAAGCTAACCTGCCATCCGTAGTAGGCAGTGCTCATTCGCGCAACTGGCGAGATGGTGTGCCAGACAGGTCGCGCGCATGGGCTCTGCTGCTCGCACGGCTGGGGGCTCCGAAGCTCTGCGTCGGGGGCGCGCAACCGGCGAGCCTCAGACTCGATTCGTGTACCTCCTTCTGTGCGCTCGCGTCCGGCGGCGGCTTGACTGTGTGCCGATAGTTTTGACCAGAGGCCGGGTCGGGTTTCGAGGCGGCGCCGCCTGACGGGCTGCTTGACGATGGTGGCGCGAACTTGCGGACTGTGCCGGACCTTGGGGGACGTGTGTGCGCTGGTCAGGACTGGTGCTGACCTGGTGAAATGTGGGCTGGGTGTGGTTCGAGTCCAATCGCGGGAGCTCCTCTCTGCCACAGAGAGCCCAAGGTCAGGCCCCCGTTCCGATCAAGGAATCGGGGCCCTGTGCTTCCGAGGCGAGGGAGCCAGCAGGGGAGCCACCTGCCTACTCACACCGAAAGACCGCGTCCATCGCCTCCGCACCCTGGGCGATCATGGGCCGGAGCTGCTTGCGATAGATGGTCTGCGTGGTGTTCGGCGTCGAGTGCCCCACCAGATCCGCGATGCGCTCGGTCGCCACGCCCGAGTCACTCCTGATCGACACGAACGAGTGCCGCAACTCACCCGGCGACTACGCTGTCTGGAGCGCGAGCCTTCTCTGTGATCTTCCGGAAGCAACTCAGAACCCGCATCGCGGCGAGCGCGACCCCTGTTCCCCGCAGAAGATCTTCGTGCGGCTGATGCCGAGCCGCTCGGCGGCCTGCTCTGGGCGTAGAAGCAGCGGGGCGATGTCGTTCGGGTCAGAGGGGTGGATTGGTTGCCAGGTTGCTCTTCGTGCTCGCGCTCATGCAGCTAGCTTGGACTGGTGGGGGCGGGCATCTGGTGGCGGGTCTTCACCTCCGGCCTGGTGTCGCCGCTACAAAGCCGAGGCGTCTACGGACTGCGCTCCCGCTCCAAGCGCCTGAAGACCAGCCCGCGCGTCACCCATGTCGAAGGCGTGGGAAAGATCACGTATTTGCGGCAGAATCACCACTTCGGCCCCGGAGAAGATCGCGACATACCTCAAGCGGTGCCACGACATCACTGTCTCCGAGTCCGGGGTATGGCGGATTCCCAAGCGCCTGGCCATGAGACGGCTGCCAGCCTCGCAGTGCTAAAAGCGACACGGTAGGTGCTTAGAAGCGCGACAAGATGCAGTTACACGGCAACCGCGTCCAGATCGACGTCATGTTTGTCGAGCCCAGCGCCTGTGTCACCACCCGGGCGTCGCGTCGGCCGCAACAAGTACTGACAGTTCACCGCGATCGACGACTGTACCCGGCTGCGGGCGCTGCGCATCTACCTCAGCTCGACCAGAAGACCGCCATCCAGGTTCTTGGACTACATCCTGGCGCGGCCGCCATTCCAGGTCGAGGTGAGCAGATCGACAGTAAGCGCCCCACCGCATCGACGCCGAGGAGTGCTGCAAGATGCTCGACGGCGTTCTGATCGACAGCGCCGAGGCTTTCAACGACAAGCTCCGCGAGGGAGGCTACTACGATTAACGATCGTCTCCTCGGCGCCCTCGTCGGCCAGCCCGACGAAAGGCACTGCAGAAGACCCGAGGCCGACATAAACGATCTTCGTCGGTCGCGCATGCCAACGGCGGATTGCTGTGCGACCCGATATCGGTGAACTCATTCCTGCAAACCCAGTTGCAATCGTCGCCATTGTCGCCGTGGCGTATCCAAGACCTCAAGCTCTCGAATCCTCGGCAAGGCAATACGGCCCCTCACGCACGTAAATGCAGATGAGCTTTCAGTATGAGAACGCAGCTGGCAGAGTGAGTGATCTCAGCCTTCAGTACCATCTCGACCGCCTCGCTGAGAGGAAGTCGGATCGTCTCTATGACCTCGCCTGGGTCATCTTGGGCAACACCTTGCTCAAGCCCTCTGGCAAGGAACATGTGGTTTCGCGAACGAACAACAGTGGTAAATGGGTCAACATAACCCAGGTAGTCCCATTGTTGAGCTTTGAAACCAAGCTCCTCCATAAGTTCACGCTTGGCGGCATCTGTTGGATCTTCCCCCACGTCAAGGCCGCCACTCATTGCTTCAATCGAGAACTTTCCAATGCCGTACTTGTACTCCCTAGCAAGAAACACGTCCTGATCTTCAGTCAGGGGCAAGACCGTAGACCCCTCTTTCATGTTAACTACGCCGAAAATGCCCTCCTTGCCGCCCGGGCGGATAACACTGTCCTCATCGACACGAATCCAGCCATTATCGTAGACGACCCGTGTGCCTACCAGTTTGAACGGAGACTCGATTTCGGACATAGCGACCTCTAGCTCTCAAATGAATGGAAACTTCCAGGCCGAATCATCGGCAACTCATTGCGTATATCGTAGTCTATCAGAACCTGATAACCGAGACCTGCCAATGGTAGATCGACCTCGGCTACGAGCTCACGCAGAAGTACTGGGTCTGTTAGGTAACGGAAACATCCCAAAGTGCCGAAACCGTGAATCCCCATGCATCCGATTATCGCTCGCTGTCGATTGACAGGACTTGGCATTACGGTGAGTATGCCGACATCTCGTATTACATTGATCGTTCCAAGCCTCTGATGCGCTTCGTAATCCGCCCTTATCGACTCCTCGCTCAGTCGATCCCGGATGCGTATGTCCGTGTAGTCGGGCATCGTGTAGTCGATCACATAGCGAACGCCATCGAAATGGTTGAAGTACTCGCGAGTTATCGAGTTCGAGACCGCACCACCGCTTAGCAGAATGTCCTCGTTCTCCAGATACGCCTCCACGCCACTCGTCTTGCAACTCAGGTCTGCCAAGGGAAGTCGGCCCTCCCATAGTTCGTTGAACGTGCGATAGAGGAGGGAAATACCTTCTCGGTCTTTGTCTGATTGCCATCGCCCTTCGCGTTTCGCGCGGTACACGGGGGCTGCATGGATGATGACCAACTCTCGGTTGTCCAGTACTGTGGACCAGAACTTGTGAAACGAGGAATGATTGAGCTCGAGAGCCAGTCTGACCCGGCCAGGCGACGAATCTTCCTGAATCAGAAGATCGAACGACTCCGAATATTCGGCCCCTATGCTACTGCCGTACTCGGCGTAGAGAGCATCTATTCGCGCGGTATCGATGCGATTCTTTTGAGTCACGTGTGAATGCAGGGCATGCTTCTTCAGTCCATATGTCTCTGTGACGTCAACATATATCCTGGGCTGGAATGCGCTCTGATGAACCTTGGAACGAGTCAGCGAGTTCACCACCCCAAAGCCTAGGATCGGGCGTCGACGAAAGGTGGCCCTGGTAATCTCGTTGGCTTCCCGGTGGTCCTTGTGGCTGTCCGCATATGTATGCGTAAACACCACGTCCGGATCGACTCCATGAACCCCGAGAAGCCGACGAACCTGCTCAACAGAGGCCCCATCACACGTCAATGATGCATCAGAAAAGTCTGCGAACATAACGCGGTCGCGTGCAACACCCAAGACTTGTGCGGCACCGAGAGCTTCCAGCTTCCTGGTTTGAGCGATATCCTCGTCCTGCTCGGATGTGAGAATCAGGAGCCATACCGTCCAGTCCTGCGCCGCCAGCCTTGCAACCGTCGCGCCGGCTCCAATCTCGATATCATCAGGATGCGCACCTACGAAAAGTGCGACTTTTTCATTTCGTGCGAGCTCGACAGCAACTCCCTGGCTCATTCTAGTTCCGCCTAGGTTCTACAGATTCGCCGACTTGAAAGTTGAACGTGTCCGAAACTTCAATATCGATACACTCAATGTAGCCGTCGCCGCAAGCCACGATAGGCAGTCCTAGTGAATTTACCTCGATAATCTGTCCTGTAGGAACACCGTGTCCTTGAATGGTCGGTATTGCGCTGTTAACCACAATCTTTTGATCCCGATAATAGAAGAATGCTCCAGGATAGGGCTTAGTAAGCCCTCTAATCAGCCGATCGACACTGGCTGTCGATTGCGAAAAGCTGATGAGCCCGTCTTCCGGATAACGTCGAGGCCAGACTGAGACCTGGGAGGTATCTTGGTCAATCCAGGTCAGCGTGCGTTTGGCCAAGGCTGGCAGCAGTTCTACCCCGAGTCTCCCATGCATTTTACTCATTGCTTGGAACAGAGACGTTGCGGTCTCATGCTCGGCTAGCTTCATTTCCTGCTGCCGTACAATTCCACCGGAGTCAGCGTCTTCTTCCAACATGAAGGCGGTTATGCCAGTTTTCTTGAGTCCTTTGATAATAGTCCAGGGTATCGGCGCGCGCCCTCGCCCCTGTGGGAGCAGTGTAGGGTGCACCCCCAGTACGCCATGAGCGGATGAATGCCGGCTCCTGGCTCCATGTACTTGCATTGGGATATCCAAAATATAGGCCGGCAGAAGCTCAGATAGTCCGATTGCAAGGATATAATCCGGTTGTTTCGTGTGGATCTGGGCGGCTAGTGCAGGGCTTTTCACGGTCGGGACAGCAAGATGAGGGATCGAATGCTCGGCGGCAAGGCGGTCCAGGCTTACGACCCCTACGGTAGAGATCGCGGGACTCGGCTGAACCGTCACGACCAGCTCGAAGCTGATTCCTTCGCTTGTCTGCTTATTTCTCGCCAGCATTCCTGCGAGAAACTCGGCGCCAAAGACGTGGCTGGAGATGAAGACTGCGCGTGGTCGCTCCTTAGCCAAGGCCTGCCCCTTAAGTAGCGCCGTTGCCCGTCATGGAACGTTGCTCGTTGAAGATCCTGCGAAATGGCCTTATCTGAGTGTCAGGGTAATGCCGCAACTTATAGTTGCGAGCTTCAGTTACGAGCCACTCGAAACCTGGCTTATAGGGCCCGCCATTGCGTCGTTGACGCTCTGCATCTATGAATTGCCGAAGTTGATGGTCAATCCGCAAAACCACTTGCCATTCGGATGATATGGCTTGGCTTTTGGGGATGACTCGGCATTTGACGCGCATTCCGATGAGGTCGTATCTATTCAAGATCAGTTCCACTTGCTCGAGAATCCGCTCAGAGCGGGGTATCTCCAATTCTTGAGGATTGAACTGGCAGATCGCCCTGATCGCGCGTTGCATCTCGGCGCTGAGGAGCTCTTCATGAAGTCCTGCCAGTGCTACCTGTCGAAGCTGGCGACTCTGTGTTCTCAGCTGAAACCACACAAGCAGAAGCGCGATAACAGCGGTGGTGCTGCTGATGATGGTTGAAGCCGCAACGATCATTTCCAGCGCCCGCCCCACTCTTGAACTACAGATGCAATGGGCTGCCTTCACCTTGCAGTGTTCGAATACTTCCGGAGCGCGTTGACCTAGTCAAGCACTCTCTCCAGTTTGATATCTGAAAGCATTCCGCCGGGCAATTTTGGTTGCGGGAATATACCTATTGTGGGCCGACCGGTTGCTCATCGCTGACGCGTGCTATCGCAGGTTCGCAGATGGGATGCGTCTAGCGACTGTTGGCCACTTTCGTTGAGATGGGTCCTGGCAAAGAGTCAAGGGATGCATCGAGATCCTTGCCCGTAGACTCAAGATCGTCTTTCTCGTGTGAGATGCTGTGGTTGAAAATGCGACATTGAGTGCGTTCTGGGCTGGGATGCGTCGGCCAGTGGCGAGGCGGGTTGGCCGCGGTACTTGGCGGCGTGGCGACTTCAGTCTGAAGAGATCCTCTGTCCCTGGGGTAACGATGACACCTCTATTATGTCCAGGATCCCTACTAGGGGCAGCTGAACCGGGACGCCGTTCGCCCGGATCGCCGCGTCGACGCAATTTAGTGAGACACCTCGGGACCTGAGCGGGGAGCCATCGCGCTGCAACGAGCTCGCAGTACGTCGAATTGATCCGACGGTGTTTAGCTGGGAGAGGAGCCATCCGGCTTTGATCGACAGAAGGCCCTTGGTTCGAGTCCATCGAATCGCCGGAACGCAGATCAACATCCCTACAACCGCAGGTCAGGCACCGCTTCATGCCGGGGCCAGGAACGGGTGGGACCACTGCCGTGAGTACTGAAGTGAGTATCACGGGCCCTGGTCGGGGCTTGGGAGGGTCAGTTCCATGCTCTGTGCCTCGTTCTGGAGCATCGGCCTGATCTGTTGCCGGTATACCTTCTCCGTAACCTGCGTCCCGCTGTGCCTCACCGACAGGGCGATCTTGTACAGCGGCATGCCGTGTTCGCCGGCAGGGACACGAAGCTGTGCCTAGCTCGCGGGGCGTCCAGGCGTCGGGCAGGTCGGTGCTATGACCGCCCAGCGGAACCTTTGTAGGACGGGCATGGCACTGCGTACCTGACCGTCCTTGCTGGAGAAGATCAGGGGCTCGGGGCCTGTGTTTCAGAGAAGGTCTCCCGGTGAGCAGTACGCACCGCTGGGAAGTTTGAGCGTGCGCATGGGCTTCTTGTCTTCGTGCCGCCGCCCGGCCGCACGGATCGCCAGACGTGGACGGTGAAGTCGCTGAGCTGCTCAGAGAAGCGTTTGGCCTCTCGACGTGGTCCATCTGTGGCCGATGAGCAAGCCCCTCGAAGACGATGGCGGTCACCGGGTTGCAACGTTGACCCACGCTGGCCGTCGGCTGACGCCGAAGAGGAACGATCGAGGTGGACGTCCTTCGGTGGCCGAGTCGTCCCGAAGTTCAGGCGATGGCGGCGCCTGGGGCGAGGTTGCCGGACTTCCCGAAGGCATCGGAGTCCGTGACGGTAAGGATCCGGACGGCCCGAACTTGGTCGTTCAGCGTGATGAGTTCGCGGAGCTGGTGGCAGTGTTGAAGGTTGAAGGGGGTAGCGCCCCCAAAGTAGGTGATGTTGAGCCTCGGCCCTTGTGGGGCGGGCTCGCTGTGTTGTCGGGAATCGGGTGGCATTTTAGGGTGGCCTTAATTGGGTGGAGAGTGGCTTCGTAATGGGGTGCTGGTGATTTTGCGGATGTGGGTGGGCGGTGGTGCGATTCTTCCGGTTCGGTGGCCTGGAATGGAGGGTGGGCATGGAATCCGGAGCGGTGCTCGGTGGGAGGTACCGGCTCACCATGCGGGTCGGTCAGGGTGGCATGGGGAGGTGTGGGCCGCTGACGATATGGAGCTGCGACGGCGGGTCGTGGTGAAGATCGTGGTGGCGGGGCAGGGGGTCTCGTCCGTGCTCACCGACCGGTTACGGCGGGAGGCGGAGAATGCGGCGCAATTGCAGCATCCGGGGATCACGGTGGTGCACGACATCGGGGTGCACGAGGGGCAGCCGTTCTTTGTGATGGAGCTGCTGAACGGGACCGACTACGCTGCGATCCTCGCCCGGAATCCGCAGGGGCTGCCCATTGAGCGGGTGCTGGAGACGGGGGCGGCGGTGGCGGAGGCGCTGGCGTACGCGCACCGCAGGGGAGTGGTGCATCGGGACAACAAGCCCCCCAATCTGATGGAGTTGGCGGAGGGTGGGGTGAAGATCTGCGACTTCGGGATTTCCCGGTCCGCGGATGCGACCGGGCACCGCACTGCCGTGGGCGGAATGATGGCCACTCCCGCTTACACGGCGCCTGAGCAGTACGAGGGGCGGCCCGCCGACGCGCGGACCGATCTGTACGCCTTCGGGTGCACGCTCTATGCGCTGCTGGTCGGGGAACCGCCGTTCAACGGGGACACGATGCCCGCTCTGATGCACCAGCACCTGACCGTCGATCCGGTGCCGCCGTCGCGGCGGCGGGCCGGGGTTGCCTGCGGAGTTGGATTGGGTCGTGCTCGGGCTGCTGGCCAAGAACCCCGCCGACCGGCATTCGTCCGCCGAGGACGTGGGGCGGCGGTTTCGCGCCTGGCTGGAGCGGTTTCTCAGATGAACGCGCAGTACGCTCCGCCTCAGGCGAAGGCTCCGTCGCCGCAGTACGGCCAGCCTGTTCCGGTTGCGCATGGCGCGCCGGCGCCGATGGGCGGCGCGCCCGCGCCCGGTTACGCGCCGGGGGCGGGTGTCGGGCAGCCGCGTCCGCCCGTGCCTCCGCGGCAGGCGGCACCGCGGGGGACGGGGCGTCGGGCGTTCCTGGTCGGGGGGCTCGTTCTTGTCGGTGGTGCCGCTGCTGCGGGCGGGGTCTATCTGACTACGGACGTCTTCCGCCGGTCGCCTGACAGGACGCTGTCCGGTCATACCGACCATGTGAACTCGGTGGCGTTCAGTCCTGATGGCAAGACGCTGGCGTCCGGTGGCAAGGACGGGACCGTGCGGTTGTGGGACGTGGCCGCCGAACGTCCTGTCGCCGTCCTCGATGACTATCGCGGCCCGGTCGAGGCGGTGGCGTTCAGCGCGGACGGCAAGACCGTCGCCACCGGCGGAGGCGATCACAAGGTGCGGCTGTGGAGCGTGGCCGCCAAGCGGATGACCACCGAGTACAAGAAGTCCGCCAACTGGGTCAAAGCGGTCGCCTACAGCGCCGACGGGAAGCACCTGGCCGCGGGCGACGTCGACGGGACGACCTGGGTGTGGGACCTGGCCACCAACGAGCCCACCGAGTTCAAGGTCCGTGTCATGGGGGTCGAGTCGGTCGCCTTCAGCCCGGACGGCAAGACCCTCGCCACCGGCCATATCGACAACAAGGTACGTCTGTGGCAGGTTTCCTGACGGGGCGGGCAGGCCGCGCTGGTGCGGCGCGGTGAACTGGTGTGCTGGCCAGGTCGTCACAGTAGGTTGTCGCAAGTCGCGACAGGTGCGCCCCAGTTAGAGCCCAGGAGTGTGCTTTGCCCGCTGTGCCCGTCCCCTCGCCGCCCCCTGCTCCCGAAGAGGCCACCACCTGGCTGGAGTTCACCGGCAGACTCCGCGCGCTGTACGAATGGTGTGGACGTCCCAAGTACCGGGCGCTGTGCATGCGCTGCCCCGGCCTGTCGCCCGCGACGGTCTCCACACTCATCGGCAAGAACCCGCTCACCAGGCCACCGGAAACGGCGACGGCCCGCTTCGTCGAGGCCTGTCTCCGCTACCGCGACTGGCCGGACGCCGAGACCGAGCCTGAGGTCGCCCGCTGGACCGCCCGCCGCGCCCTCCTCGACACCGGCGAACCTTCTGGCAGGACCGCCGTCGACGGGACGATCGCCGACGGGGCAGGCTCCGATGGGACCGCCGCTGAAGGGGGAGGTTCGGGAGGGATGCGC
>NZ_VCKW01000104.1 GCF_005889715.1 Actinomadura soli | reverse complement strand
CGCGGAGGGGGTGCGGCTGCGCCCGTCGCGCGGCACCCACATCGTGGTGCGGGCGGAGACGCTGCGCGGGCTGACCGCCGGGATGCAGGTCGCCGTCCCGGGCACGTCCAGCCGGTTCCTGCTGGTGATACCGCAGGGCGACGGCCGCGTCTACGTCGGCCTGACCGACGAGCCCGCCGACGGCCCGATCCCGGACGTCCCGGAGCCGACGGACGGCGAGATCGGGTTCCTGCTGGACGTGCTCGGCTCGGCGCTGGACGTCCCCGTCCGGCGCGCGGACGTGATCGGCGCGTTCGCCGGGCTCCGCCCCCTGCTGGACGCGGACCACGGCAAGGCCACCACCGACATCTCCCGCCGGCACGCCGTGCTGACCTCGCGGGACGGCGTCGTCACGATCGTCGGCGGCAAGCTCACCACCTACCGGCGGATGGCACAGGACGCCGTCGACGCCGCCCTGAGCGTCCGCGGCCTCGACGCGGGGCCGAGCCGCACCGCCCGCCTCCCCCTCGTCGGCGCCGCCGCGCGCGACCGGCTGGACGCGCTCGACGCGCCGCTCCGCCTCGTCCAGCGGTACGGGGCCGAGGCGCCGCTGCTGGCCGCGCTCGGTGAGGACGACCCGGCGCTGCTGGAGCCGGTCGTGCCCGGGCTGCCGGTGCTCGGCGTGGAGCTGGCGTGGGCGGTGCGGCACGAGGGCGCCCTCGACGCCGCCGACGTGCTGGACCGCCGCACCCGGATCGGGCTCGTCGCGTCCGACCGGGAGGTCGCGCGCCCGGCGGTGGAGGCGCTGCTGCCCCGCGCCGCCCTGCGCTGATCGTTCAACTGCAGGACCCCGTTGGTCTCCCGGCGGCTCGTTAGGTTACCCTTACCTAAGGAAGCAGAGGTCAACGGGGGGTACTGTGACGCGCGGCAACGGCTGCGAGCACTGTCCGGGGAGCCACGGCGGCGAGCGGCCGTGCCTGGCGAGCGCCACCGAGAAGGCGGGCGCCTGGCTGCTCGTCGAGCACCCCGGCCCCTGGCCGGAGCGCGTCGAGGACCTCGCCCGCCCCGCACCGGTCGCCGAGGCCGTGCGCGCCGCGAAGCGGGCGGGCGTCCGGCCCCAGCTGATCCGCCGCTCCGGACGCCGCCGCGCCACCCCGCCCCTCCAGGTCTACGCCGCGTACTCCCGCGGGAACGAGGTCTGGGCCGAGGCACGCGAACTCACTGACCCCGCCGAGCTGGCGTCGCTCGACCTGGACGCGCTCGCCGCCGGACGCTCCCCGGGCCTCGGGGAGCGCACCACGGAGCCGGTCTTCCTGGTCTGCACGCACGGGCGCCGCAACGCCTGCTGCGCCCGCACCGGAGCGCCCCTCGCCCGGACGCTCGCCACCAGTTTCGGCGGCCTCGTCTGGGAGACCACGCACGTCGGCGGCGACCGCTTCGCCGCCAACCTGGTGTGCCTCCCCCACGGGTTCTGCTACGGCAACCTCGGCGAGACCGAGGCCTTGGCGGCGGCGGACGCCTACCTGCGGGGCGAGGTCGTCCTCGACAGGCTGCGCGGACGCGCCGGGACGCCCGAGCCGGAGCAGGCCGCCGAGCACTTCGTCCGGGCCCACGCCGGGCGGCTGGGGCTGGCCGACGTGACCGCCGTCTCAGTGCGCGCCGTCGCGGGAACATCGAGCTACGAAGCCGTCGTTCACCTAGGGGAGAGCCGTTACCACATCGTCGTGGAGGCCGTCCAGCAGTCCGCCCCATGTGGGCCGGACTGCGGCGAGAACCTGAAAACCTACGTTGTTAGGGAACTCACCCTTCTCAACGAGGCGGCCCTCGTGTAATCTCTCTGAGGCCCCATTAGTGGGTCTCCCTGTCGCACGTCCCCAGGTTTCCGGAGTAACCGGACGGGGAACAGAGCGGCAACTCCAGACGTTGGACCATTCGGCGCTTCTGACGCATGTCATCCGAAGCATGTCGAGCGTCCATGTCCCGAATTGTTCGAACCAATCAAGGTGGGTGTTCCATGGCTCAGGTACGTCGGCAGGCAAACCTCCCTCGTCCCAGCTGGGGCTGGCAGGACGCCGCGGCGTGCCGGGGGGAAGACCTCGTCCTCTTCTTCGGTCCCGACGGTGAGCGTCAGCCCGAGCGGGAGATCCGCGAGCGCAAGGCGAAGCAGATCTGCATGGGCTGCCCCGTCCGCACGGAGTGCCTGGACTACGCGGTTTCCAGGCCCGAGAAGTACGGCACGTGGGGCGGTCTGAACGAAGACGAGCGCGCGTCCGAGCGCCGTCGCAGGATGCGCCGCGCCAACGCCGCGTAGTCAGCCGACAAGCGTACGCAAGCCGCCAGAACGCTCCCATCGCGAACCCCGGCACGCCACCGAGAAAACGACACGGCCCCGCACCGCGGGGCCGTTTGCGTGTCCGGGCCCCGGTCCACTCGAACCGGGCGCGGCGGCTTCGTCACATGTGCGTCACATCTGCGTCACAACGGCCTCGACTTTCAGCGGAACCGCGCTTTTACCGCAACGCCTCCCCCGGTGTGGCCATTTCACTGAAATTCGCCACACCCATTTTCTGCCGCCCCGTCCTCGCCCGGCGCCCCGGCCCGGCTCCTCAGCCCGTCGTCCGGGCCTCCGCCGCCCGGTCCAGCCAGGCGATCACGTCGTCGTCGGTGAGCTGGTCGAAGTCGCGGTACCACTGGCCCACCGCGCGGAACTCCCACGGCGCGGCCGGCACCACCAGGTCGTCCACCTCGGACTCCAGGTCGCGGACGGTCTCCGCGGCGCCCACCGGCACCGCGAGGACCAGCCGGGACGGCCGCCGCTCGCGCAGCGCCCGGACGGCGGCGCGTGCGGTCCCGCCCGTGGCGAGGCCATCGTCCACGACGATCACCGGCCGCCCGGACGTCTCCGGCAGCGGCCGCCCGCGCCGGTAGGCCGCCACCCGGCGGTCCAGCTCGGCGCGCTCGGCCGCCACGGTCGCGGCCAGGTCGTCCTCGCGGAGCCCGAGCCGCGCCAGCAGCTCGCCGTCGAACACCGGCGCGCCGCCCTCGGCGATCGCGCCGACCCCGAGCTCCGGCTGCGGCGGGTATCCGATCTTTCGGGTCACCAGGACGTCGAGCGGGGACCCGAGCCGCCGGGCGATCTCGTGCCCGACGGGGACGCCGCCCCGCGGCAGCGCGAGGACGGCGGCGCCGTCCAGGCCCATGGGCACGAGCCGCTCGGCGAGCACCCGGCCCGCCTCCGTGCGGTCGGTGTAGGGGAGCCGGACGGTCTCGGTCTGCCGGACGTCGTCACGGTCGCGTGCGGGTCTCTTCCAGGACATCGGCGCACCCCCTTCCGGGGTCACCCCTACCCACTCCCGCGGCCGTTACAGGCGCGTACGCGGCCTTATACCGGCATCTGTACCCGTATGCGGCACCCGGCCGGCCGTCAGGCGCGTCAGGCGCCGGTGAGCCAGCGCAGCGGGTTGTCGCGGAGGACGGCGTCGAGGGTCGCGTCGTCGGCGCCGGCGGCGCGCAGCGCGGGCAGGAACGTGTCGAAGAGGTAGCCGAAGCCCCCGCCGCCGTACCGGGTGACCTGCGTCATCCGGGACACGCCGGTGCTCAGCAGCACCCGGGACCCGTGCCCCGCCTCCAGCAGGTCCATCACGCAGCGGACGCGGGCGCCGATCGCCGTGTGGTCGTCGCCGGCGAGGCCGAGCGTCCCGAACGACACGTACGCGCCCGACTCGGCGATCTTTCGGTGCTGGCCGGGATCGTCCACCCGGTCCTGCTGGCCGACGGCGACGCGGCCCGGGGACAGCCCTGCGCCCGTCAGGATCTCCAGCTGGGCGAGACCGGCGCGGCCGTAGGTCGCCACGGACAGCCCCGAGTAGCGGGCGGCCCGCGCGGCGGCGCGCAGGCACAGCTCCTCGGTCTCCGTCGGCGCCTCGCCCCACGTGCCGATCTCGCCGATGACGCCGGGCAGCGAGTTGGTGCCGTCCATGCCGAAGCCGACCTCGGCGAGGAGCCGCTCGGCGAGCCGCTCGACGCCCGTCCGCCCGTCCGGGCCTCCCGCACCGTCTCCGGCCTGCACGGCACCATCTCCGGTCTGCAGGGCCTCGCGGACGAACGACGGGTGGAACGGCTCGGTGAACACGCCCGTCCCGGCGACGACCGCGACCCGCGCCCCGGCGCTGATCCGGGCGAGCGCGGCGGCGTTGCGCCCCATGCCGGAGCACGTCAGGTCGACGACGAGGCCGAGCCCGTGCTCCCGGCGCAGGGCGGCGAGCTCCCGCTGGACGGACTTCTCCTCGTCCAGCCACCGGCCCGGGTCGGACTCCACCAGCCGCGGGCGCGCGGGCCAGCGCAGGTCCATCTGCAGGTGCTCGTGGGACAGCACCGGCCCGGTGATCTCGGACGTCGGGATCGTGCCGGTGACGGTGCGGAGCCGGCCGGAGTCCTCTCGGGGGGTCATGTCAGGCGAGGCTACGACATGTTTGACCTTTTCAAGTCCCTAGTCGGCCCTGTTTTTACCTTCGGCGGCCGCGGTGTCCGGCTCTCCGCCGGACTCCGGCTCGGCGACCCGGGCGGCCTCCGGGGCGGTCTCCGAGGCGGCTTCCTCGTCCGCGTCCCCGTTGGCGTCCTTCGCGGCTTCGGCCGCCAGCTCCGCGCGCGCTTGCGCGGTGATCTCGCTCGGCCACAGCCGGTCGATCTCGGCGTTCAGCGTCGCCCCGATCAGCACCGCGAGCGCCGCGACGTACAGCCAGGCCAGCACCGCGATCGCGGCGGCCAGCGATCCGTACACCGACACGCCGCTCAGCGAGCCGGCGAGGTAGATCCGGAGCGTGATGCTGCCGACGATCCAGATCAGCAGCGCCAGCGCCGCGCCCGGCACCGCCCGCGACCAGGCCGTCCGCACCGGGACGCTGACGTGGTACAGGGTCGCCAGGAAGACGATCGACAGGCTCACCACGACCGGCCAGTACAGCAGCTGGACGGCCTCGGCGCTCTCCGGCAGCGCCTGCCGCACCAGCGTCGGCCCGGCCACCAGCAGCGGGATGACGATCAGCAGGATCAGCAGGCCGATCAGGTAGAGGAGGAACGCGCGCAGCCGGGTGCGGATCACGCCGCGGATGCCGGACAGCCCGTACGCGATGGTGATCGTGTCGACGTAGACGTTCGTCGCCCGCGAGCCCGCCCACAGCGAGATCAGGAAGCTGACCGACACGATGTCGGCGCCGCCGCCGTTGATCACGTCGTCGAGCAGCGGCTCGACGGCGGTCTCCACCGCCGGGCCGGTCAGGACCTGCCGGGAGTGCTCGATCACCCAGGTGCGGATGTCGGCGATGGTGCCGGGCCCGATCGTGCCGCGGAAGTGGCCCATCGTGCCGATCAGCCCGATGACCAGCGGCGGCAGCGACAGCAGCGCGAAGAAGGCGGCCTCGGCGGCCAGACCGGTCACCCGGTAGCGGAACGCGCTCACCGCGGTGCCCTTGATCAGCGTCCAGCCGACCCGTCCGGACGTCTCCACCGCCACGCGGGCGCGCGGGCCGAGCCGCTCACGGCCCGAGCCGGCGGTATCCGGGCCGTCTTGGGCGTCCTGCGCGTCCGGGGCATCCGGGACGGCGTCGGAGTCCCCGGCCGGGGAGACGCCCGCGGCGTCGGAGACGGTGGTCACACCGCCCCACCGTAGAGCGTTACGCGCCCGGACCATGCCGCATCGCCCATCCGAATCTCCGGTGGGGGGACGATCCCGATCGCCTCCCCTGCCCCATCATCTCGCAGGCCTGGCTTCCGTTCCCCGCGCATCCCTTTCCCCATACCCGCTTTGACGGCACGGAACGTCATCCCGACCATGATCGTCCCCGCGGCCGTCGCGAGGGACGGACCGGGCACCCTGCCCCATCGGTGACAATGGAGAACGTGATCTGCGAGTCGTGCCGAGAGCGCCGCCACGAGGAGTGCCGTGGCGGGTCCTGGTGCGACTGCCAGCACCAGCGGGGCCCGGCGACACACGAGGACGGGCCTCCCGAGACCAACGGAGCGACCGGTGACGACGCAGAGCCTCCGGTGAACTGGAGGCGGCAGGGATGACGCATCTCACCCGTCCGCGTGCCGGACGTAACTGGACAGCCCGCGAGAGCGCGTGTCAAAGTGCAGGTATGACTGCCGCGGACCCCTTGCTGGCCAAGCGCCGGCACGTCGACTTCCTCCGCGTCCGCAGCGCGATCTGTCGGTGACGCTCCGACCACGCCCCTGCTCAGCCGGGCGCGTGGTGCATCGGCGTCACCGTTGACTCCACCCAGCTCAGCGTCGAGCCGGCTGCCTACGACTGCCGGTGCGCTACGCGTCCCTCACACCACAGATGAGGACGCGCGCCGTGCCACCCGCGATCAAGCGCAAAAAGGCCGAGGGCCAGTGGGCCCTGGGCTACCACGAACCTCTTAACAAGAACGAAGAGAACAAGAAGAACGACGACGGGCTGAATGTCCGCCGCCGCATCATCGACATCTACTCCAAAACCGGTTTCGACTCGATCGACCCCGCCGACCTGCGCGGCCGGTTCCGCTGGATGGGCCTGTACACGCAGCGCAAGCCCGGCATCGACGGCGGCAAGACCGGCGCGCTGGAGGACGAGGAGCTCGAAGACCGCTACTTCATGATGCGGGTGCGGATCGACGGCGGGCAGCTCAGCGGCCCGCAGCTGCGCACGATCGCGGACGTCTCCACCCGGTACGCGCGCGGCACCGCCGACGTCACCGACCGGCAGAACGTCCAGCTGCACTGGGTGCGGATCGAGGACGTCCCGGCGATCTGGGAGGCGCTCGAGGCGGTCGGGCTGCACACGATGGAGGCGTGCGGGGACGTCCCGCGCGTCATCATCGGCTGCCCGCTCGCCGGGATCGCGGCCGACGAGGTCATCGACGCGACGCCGCAGCTCCGCGACGTCCACGACAAGTACATCGGCTCCCCCGAGTTCTCGAACCTGCCGCGCAAGTTCAAGACGGCGATGTCGGGCTGCACCGCGCACTGCACCGTCCACGAGATCAACGACATCGCGTTCGTCGGCGTGGTCAACGAGGCCGGTGAGACCGGGTACCAGCTTTTCGTCGGCGGCGGGCTGTCCACTAACCCGATGTTCGCGCAGAGCCTCGGAGTGTTCGTCAAGCCCGAGCAGGCCACCGAGGTGTGGCACGGCGTCACCTCGATCTTCCGCGACTACGGGTACCGGCGGCTGCGCAGCCGCGCCCGGCTGAAGTTCCTGATGAAGGACTGGGGCGCCGCGAAGTTCCGTGAGGTGCTGGAGAAGGAGTACCTCGGGTACGCGCTGCCTGACGGCCCCGAGCCCGCCGCCCCGCTCCCCCGCCGCGACCACGTCGGCGTCCACCCGCAGCGGGACGGCGGCTTCTACGTCGGGTTCGCGCCGCGCGTCGGCCGGGTGAGCGGCGAGATGCTCGGCGTCATCGGCGACCTGGCCGACCGCTACGGCTCCGGACGGGTGCGGACGACCATCGAGCAGAAGATGGTGATCCTGGACGTCCCGGAGGAGAACACCGAGGCGCTCGTCGCCGAGCTGGCCAAGCACGACCTGCAGGTGCGCCCGTCCACGTTCCGCAGGCAGACGATGGCGTGCACGGGCATCGAGTACTGCAAGCTCGCGATCGTCGACACCAAGCAGCGTTCGATGGACCTGATCGACGAGCTGGAGAAGCGGCTCCCGGACTTCGAGCAGCCGCTCACCATCAACGTCAACGGCTGCCCGAACGCGTGCGCCCGCATCCAGGTCGCCGACATCGGCCTGAAGGGCCAGCTCGTGGTGGACGAGAACGGCGACCAGGTCGAGGGCTTCCAGATCCACCTGGGCGGGCAGCTCGGCGCGTCGTTCGGCAAGAAGGTCCGCGGGCTGAAGACGACCTCGGCCGGGCTGACCGACTACATCGAGAGGGTCGTCCGCAGGTTCGACGAGCAGCGCACGGACGGCGAGTCGTTCGCCGACTGGGTGCACCGCGCCGACGAGGCGGATCTCAAATGACGAGCGGCGGGGGCGAGCGGATGGCGCCGTTCTACTGCCCGTACTGCGGCGAGGAGAGCCTCGAACCACGCGAAGAGCATGGGTCCTGGTTCTGCCCCGACTGCGTTCGTTCCTTCACGTTGAAGTTCCTCGGTGTCGGAGCTCCCCGCACCGCGAGCAAGGAGATCCCCCGGTGACGCTTCTGGAGACCGACAGACCGACCCTTGACCTCGAAGACATCGTCGAGTCAGCGGCCGCCGCGCTGGAGGGCGCGCCCACGCTGGAGGTCATCCGCTGGGCCGTCGCCACGTTCGGCGACCGCATCTGCCTGACCTCGTCCATGTCGGACGCGGCGCTGATCCACCTGGTGTCGAAGGTGAAGCCCGGCATCGACGTGCTGTTCGTCGACACCGGCTACCACTTCGCCGAGACGGTCGGGACCCGGGACGCGGTCGAGGCCGTCTACCCGGTGAACGTCATCAACGTCACGCCGTCCCGCACGGTGGAGGAGCAGGAGGCCGCGCTCGGGCCGCGGCTGTTCGGCCGCAACCCCGACCTGTGCTGCCACCTCCGCAAGGTGGAGCCGCTCGGCCGCGCGCTGGAGGGCTACATGGCGTGGTTCAGCGGGATCCGCCGGGCCGAGACCGCGAGCCGCCGCGACCGGAGGGTCGTCGAGTGGGACCGCAAGCGCGGCATGGTCAAGGTGAACCCGATCCTCGACTGGACGCAGGAGGAGATGGACAACTACATCGAGGACAACGGGGTGCTCGTCAACCCACTGCACTACGACGGCTACCCCTCGATCGGCTGCGCGCCGTGCACCCGTCCGGTCGCGCCGGGCGAGGACCCGCGCAGCGGCCGCTGGGCGGGGCTGGGCAAGACCGAGTGCGGTATCCACCTGTGAGCCGTAGGAGCCCTGTGAGCCTTGGGAGCCGTCCGATGGTGGCGGTCGCGCACGGCAGCCGGGACCCGCGCGCCGCCGCGACCGTCGCGCGCCTGCTCGACGCCGTCCGGGACCGCCGCCCGGACGTGCCCGTGCACGCCTCGTTCCTGGACCACGCGGCGCCCGCGCCCGACCGCGTGCTGGACGGCCTCGCCCGGGACGGCGCCGGCACCGCGGTCGTGCTGCCGCTGCTGCTCACGGCCGCCTACCACAGCAAGACCGACATCCCGGGCGTGCTGAACCGGGTGCGCGGCCTGCACCCGCGGCTGCGGCTCCGCACCGCCGGCACGCTCGGCCCGCACCCGCTCCTCGTGGACGCGCTGGAGCGCCGCCTGTCCGACGCGGGCGTCGTCCCCGGCGACCCGGACACGGCCGTCGTGCTGGTCTCGGCGGGCTCCAGCGACGGCTCCGCCAACGCCACCATCGCGCGGCTGGCCCGCGAGTGGCGGTCGCGCGGCTGGCGTGACGTGGTCCCGGCGTACGCGTCGGCGGCCCGGCCGGCACCGGCCGAGGCGGTGGCGGCCCTTCTCGACGCGGGCGCCCCTCGTGTGGCGGTGGCGTCGTACTTCCTGGCGCCGGGCTACTTCGCCGACAAGGTCCGGGCGGAGTCCCTCGCCGCCGGGGCGGCCGCGGTCTCGCCCGTCCTCGGCGCGGCGCCGGAGGTCGCCGAGCTGATCGTCCGCCGCTACGACGAGGCGCTGGAAACGTCCCGCACGGCCGCCGCCGTCTGACGGCGCGTCCATACGAACAGGCGGCGTACGACAGGCGGCCGGGCCCCGGCGCGCCTGCTCCGCCGAGGCCCTGCACTCACGCTCCGCCGGGCCGGTCAGTCGCCCGGCGGCGGCGAACCGTTGTGCGCCATGGGCGGGGCCGCCAGCACGATCCTCATCACGTCGTCGGGCGCCTCGGTGATCCGGCCGGCGCCGGCGAGGTAGTCGACGACCTCCTGCACCTTGTCGTAGGACGCGGTGGAGCGGCTGTTGTAGAGGGCCCCGGCGAGCTCCTCGTAGTCGTACTGGGTGATCGCGACGCCCTTGCCCAGGACGAAGCAGATCAGCTCGCCGTCGAGCATCTGCCACCAGTCGCCGGCGAGCCCGTCGACCACGGTCCCGTTGTTGCCGAGGGAGACCGTCACCGGCTTGTCGCCGCTGAGGAAGACCGGCACCTGCCGGGTCAGCCGGGTGAGGAACGCCCTGATCCGGCTCCAGGGGAACCTCTTGCCCGACTTGCTCGGCGCGTCCTGGCTCTTGTCCCGGACGGCGTGGACGGCGTCCCTGATGAGCTGGTCGACCGTCCGGGACTTGTCCTCGACCAGCCGTTCGAGCTCGCGGTAGATGTCCTGGCGCAATTCCTGGAACGGGCCCATGTTGTTCTGCCTCAGCACGTCCACGCACTGGTGCGAGAGCGAACGGGGCTCCTGGCCGTTCGGGGAGACGGGCGCGGCGGGCGCGGCGGAGACCGCCGGGGAAACGGGGGACGCCGGAGAGAGGCGCGAATACCCGGCGGCGGTGAGGGCTATCTGCGGATTGTTGTCCCCGTTGGCGGTGGGGACGACGGCCACCAGGCCGCGCTCCTCGGCCAGGGAGACCAGTGTGGACATGAACTTCGGGCGGGCCGTGAACGTCCCGACCTGCTTCTGGAATCGCGGGTCGCGCGCGGAGAGGTGCTTTCGCAGGTCGGTCATCCGCGACTGCCCGGACGCCGCGCCTATCGCCCGGACCAGCGTGTTGACGGCGTCCTCGCGTTTCATCCAGTCGTCGTCCCAGTCGAGGCGCTCGCCGCCCGCCGTGGGGGGCGCGAAGGTCCCCAGATGGATGAATTCGACGCCGCCGTGAATGGTGTCGAGCATCTCCGCGACGCTCTTCACGCTCCCCCGGAACGACGCCACCGAGACCGCGACGCCGGATTCGTGCGCCCGCCCGACCCGCTCATGGACGGCCGCCGTGACCGACGCGTCGTCCACCGTGCCGGGGAGTTCGGTCCAGATATGGCCGTCGGTCCGCTCCGGCCTGGCCTGACCCGGCACGACGATGTATTCGACCTTCGTGGGGGGCGGGCCTTCATAGGCGGCGTTGAACGCCTCCAGTATCGCGCCTTCGGTTCCCGCATGCGCGCGCGTCAGATCAATGAGCCTGTACATCTCGTCCTCCGTTTACGCTGGGGACCTCATCATCGAAGAGTGAGGTCCCCAGCGGAAGTAAAGTGAGCGGGCCGCCAGTTGGCTAGCCCCGCTTGA
Organism: Actinomadura soli; assembly: GCF_005889715.1. Classification (GTDB taxonomy): domain Bacteria; phylum Actinomycetota; class Actinomycetes; order Streptosporangiales; family Streptosporangiaceae; genus Spirillospora; species Spirillospora soli. The sequence continues at coordinate 17,207 of NZ_VCKW01000104.1, read as the reverse complement.
GGAGTGCCCACTTCAGGAAAGCGCCGACGCTGACGCCCAGCAGCAGACCCACGGTCTGCGCGGGAAAGATCGTCGCTGTCACGGCTGTTCCGGTGAGCACCACCGCACAGATCAGGAACTCGGTCTCTCGGTCCATCATCGCCTCTAACGTGTCGTTCTCGGGCGACTCGAACTGGGACGGCGACTTCCTGGCGGACTTCGACTTCAGACGAGAACTGTGAAACTGGAAGACTGCGACGTCGACTGGCGACTGGTGATTAACGACTGCTGACTGGAGAACTCAAGACTGGGACTCAGGACTGCGACTGCTCGACTGCGACTGCAGGACTCGGACGCGGACTGGTCAACTCAGACTGGTGAGGCAGCGCGAACGCTACCGCAAGCCGAGTGTACCTTCTGCGTGGACTTCGCGCCACCCGCGCACCCGTTCCGCCGTCTCCGGCCACCGGGTGGCGGTCAGGTGCGGTCGCGCCACCAGGACGCGATGGCGCGGCGGATGGGGGCGTGGTGCTCGTCGTCGACGATCTTGACGTCGCCCATCACGGCGTTGGCGGTGACGTGCACGACGGGCACGCGGGCGCCGGGCAGCGGGTCGCGGACGGCGACCTTGCGGGCGCCCAGGAAGTTGTGCCCGGTCACCTCGACCCGGACGCCGTCCGGGACGATGATCTTGATGTCGCCCATCACGGCGTGGGCGGTGACGCTGACCTCGCCGGTGGGGACCTGGGCGCCGCGCAGGTCGAGCTCGACGTCGCCCATCACCGAGACGGCCTCCAGCGGGCCGTCGATGCGGCCGACGATGCGTTCCTTGCAGTCGCCCATGACGGCGCTGAACTTGCGCTTGACCTGGAGCGGCGCGGGGTTGGCGCCGGGGGCGCCCATGCCGGGCAGGTCGGCGGTGATGTCCTCAAGGTCGCCGCGGGTGACGGCGGCGTAGGCGGCCTCGGTCCGCTCGGTGAGCTCCTCGAAGGTGAGCCGTCCCTCGACGGAGGCGATCCGCAGCCGCTCGACGACGGCCTCCCGCTCGGCGTCGGACGCGCGTACCGTCTCGGGCGACCGGGTCGCCTCGGGCACGCGGATCGCGCCGGGAGCCGCCGTGATCTCGTCACGGGGCTCGGCGACGGGCCGGCCGGGGTGCAGGTCCTGCCGCCCGTCCCGCGGGCGGCTCGGGGACGGCCGCTCCGGCTGCGGACTGGACTGACTCATGATTCCGAAGGTATGCCCCCGGTGACCGTGGGCAATCCGCCGCGCGGACGAGATCGTCCCACCACTTCAGGAGGATGGACGCCGGACCAGCCTACCGGCAGGATCGAACCTTGCCCGAACGGGGTTCTGTATCGTGCGTATCCAGGGCCTGAACGCGGGGAGCCGCAGGGGTCGGGTCGCAGGGTGAGGGAGTCGCAGGGTGACGCACGAGGTGGTCAACCAGGTTCCCCCGCTCGCGGGGCACGACGTGTCCGACGACGCCGTCCTGCTGGACGGGCTGGCGCGGGAGGGCGCAGGGTGGGCGGAGCCCGGGGTGCGCGAGCTCGGCCGGCTGGCGGGCACCTGGCGGGCCCAGGAGCTGGGACGTCTCGCGAACGAGCACCCGCCGGTCCTGCGCACCCATGACCGGTACGGGAACCGGATCGACGAGGTCGAGTTCCATCCGGCGTGGCACGAGCTGATGACCGTCGCGGTGACGCACGGGCTGCACGGCTCGCCGTGGACCGATCCACGTGAGGGCGCGCACGTCGCGCGAGCGGCCAAGTTCTACGCGTGGCGGGTGGACGCGGGCCACGGCTGCCCGATCTCGATGACGTACGCGGCCGTCCCGGCGCTGCGCCGGTCGCCCGAGCTGGCCGCGCTGTACGAGCCGCTTCTGGCCAGGCGCGAGTACGACTTCGGCCTGCGCGCCCCGCTCACGAAGGACGCGCTGCTCGCCGGGATGTCGATGACGGAGAAGCAGGGCGGGTCGGACGTCCGCGCCAACTCCACGCAGGCCGCGCCCCAGCCGGACGGGACGTACCGGCTCACCGGCCACAAGTGGTTCACCAGCGCCCCGATGTGCGACGTGTTCCTGACGCTCGCGCAGGCGCCGGACGGCCTCACCTGCTTCCTCGTCCCCCGCGTCCTGCCGGACGGCGCGCTGAACCCGCTGCGGCTGATGCGGCTCAAGGACAAGCTCGGCAACAGGTCCAACGCGTCCGCCGAGGTGGAGTACGAGAACGCGGTCGCGTGGCGGGTCGGGGACGAGGGCCGCGGCGTGCGCACGATCATCGAGATGGTGAACATGACCCGGCTGGACTGCGTGATCGGCGCGGCGTCCGGGATGCGGCACGGCGTGACGGCCGCCGTCCACCACGCGGCGCACCGCGGGGCGTTCGGGCGGTACCTGATCGACCAGCCGCTGATGCGCAACGTCCTCGCCGACCTCGCGATCGAGTCGGAGGCGGCCACGATCACGATGCTGCGGCTCGCGGGCGCCACCGACCGGTCGGTGCGCGGCGACGAGTCCGAGACGGCGTTCAAGCGGCTCGGGCTGGCGGCCAGCAAGTACTGGATCTGCAAGCGGTGGCCCGCGCACGCCGCCGAGGCGCTCGAATGCCTGGGCGGCAACGGCTACGTGGAGGAGTCGGGCATGCCGCGCCTGTTCCGCGAGTCGCCGCTGAACTCGATCTGGGAGGGCTCGGGCAACGTCGCCGCGCTGGACGTGCTGCGCGCCATGGCGAAGGAGCCGCAGGCCGTCGAGGCGCTGTTCGCGGAGATCGAGGCGGCGTCCGGCGGCGACGCGCGGCTGGACGCGGCCGTCCGGGAGGTGAAGGACGCGCTCGCCGGCACCGCGACGATCGAGGTCAGGGCGCGCCGGATCGTCGAGCGGCTGGCGCTGACGCTGCAGGGGTCGCTGCTGGTCAGGCACGGTCACCCGGCCGTCGCGGACGCCTTCTGCGCGACGCGCCTCGCGGGCGACCAGGGCGGCGCGTTCGGCACCCTGCCCGCGGGCGTGGACTTCGGCGCCGTCATCGAGCGGGCGATCCCGAAGCCGTCCGGCGGAGCAGGCGGTCGAGCGTGACGGCGGCGAGGATGAGCAGGCCCTCGATCACCTGCTTGTAGGTGGGGTCCCAGCCGAGCAGGTTGAACCCGTTGGAGATGAGCGTCAGGATCAGCACGCCCGCGAGGCAGCGCCACACGGCGCCCTCGCCGCCGAGGATGCTCGTCCCGCCGATGACGACGGCGGCGATGGCGGTCAGTTCGAGGAGCGAGCCGAGACCGGCCTGGGCGGAGCCGGCGCGGGTCGTCATGACGAGCCCGGCCGTCCCGGCGCAGGCGCCGCTGACGGCGAACACGGCGACCCGGACGGGCGCGACCCTGATGCCCGACAGCCGCGCCGCCTCGGCGTTGCCGCCGACGGCGTGGACGGCCCGGCCGAGCGTCGTCGCGGCGAGCAGGACCCAGCAGGCGGCGGCGGCGCCCGCGAGGACCAGCGTCGGGACGGTGATCCCGCCGAGCACGGTCGGCAGGCTCAGCGCCTGGAACGCGTCGAGCTGCCCGGCGTGCGGGTAGACGATGGCGCCCCCGGTGATCACGACCGCGAGGCCCCGGTAGACGATGCTCAGCGCCAGCGTCGCGATGAAGGAGTGCACGCGCGACAGCGCGACGACGAGCCCGGTCACGGTCCCCATCAGCACGCCGGTGGCGACGCCCGCCGCGTACCCGGCGGGCACCCCGGCGGACCTGGTGACCAGGACGGCGACGACCGCGCTGACCGCCAGCACGGCGCTCACCGACAGGTCGAACACGCCGCAGACGATGCACAGCGTCATGCCGCACGCCAGCAGGCCGACGACGACGGCCTGGTCGAGGACGTTGACCAGGTTCCCCTTCGTGAGGAACGTGCCGGTCGACAGGGACAGCGCGACGACGAGACCGGCGAGCGCCACGACGATCCCGTGATCGCGGACCGCCGCGTACCTCATCGCAGGCCCGCCGACGCGAGGACGTCCTCGGCGCTCGCGCCCCGAGGGAACTCGCCCGCGACGCGGCCGTCCCGCATCACCAGGACGCGGTGCGCGAGCCCGAGCACCTCCTCGACCTCCGAGGACGCCATGAGCACGCCCACGCCCCGCGCCGCCAGACCGGCGATCAGCCGGTGGATCTGGACCTTGGCGGCCACGTCGACACCGCGTGTCGGCTCGTCCACCAGCAGGACGCGCGGCGACCGGACAAGCCACTTGCCGAACACCGACCGCTGCTGGTTGCCGCCCGACAGCGTCCACGCGGGACGGCCGAGCCCGGCGCCCCGGACGCCGAGCGTCTCCGCGGCGTCCCCCACGGCGAGGCGTTCCGCGCGGCGCCGCACGAACCCGAGGCGGCGCCGGTCCGGCAGGCTGGCCAGGGCCAGGTTCTCGGCGGCGGACCGGACGAGCACGAGCCCCTGGTCGGCGCGCGACTCCGGCACCAGCCCGGCGCCGAGGGCCATCGCGGCGGACGGCCCCTTCCCGGTGACCCGGCGGCCCATGATCGTCACCTCGCCGCCGTGCGGGCGGTCGGCGCCGAAGACGAGCCGCAGCGTCTCCGTCCGGCCGCTGCCGACGAGCCCGGCCAGCCCGACGATCTCCCCCGCCCGCACGTCCAGGCTGACGCCCCGCACCGCGGTCCCGCGCGACAGCCCGCGCACGGCCAGCACGACGGGGGCGCCGTCCGGGACGGGTGCGGGCTCGGGGTACAGCATCTCGACGGGGCGTCCGACCATGGCGCGCATCAGGTCCGCGGCCGTCAGGTCGGCGGCGGGCGCGGTGGTGACGTGCCGGCCGTCCCGCAGGACGGTGACCGTGTCGCAGGAGGCGAGGACCTCCCCCAGCCGGTGCGAGATGAGGACGATCGCGATCCCGTCGCGTTCGGCGAGGTCGCGGGCCAGGCGGAGCAGGCGGGCGGCGGCGGGCCCGGGCAGCAGGGCGGTCGGCTCGTCGAGGGCGATCAGGCGCGCGCCCCGGGCCAGGGCGCGCAGGATCTCGATCTGCTGGCGGTGGACGAGCGGCAGGTCGCCCGCGCGGGCGGACGGGTCCAGCGCGAACCCCGTCCGGTCGAGGAGGGCGGCGAGGCGGCGGCGGTCCCCCGCCGGGTCGCGCAGGCCGCCCAGGCGGCCGGGCCCGGCGCCGAGGAAGACGTTGTCGGCCACGCTGAGGCCGGGGACGATCGCGCCTTCCTGCGTGACGAGCGCGAGGCCGTGCCGCAGCGCGTCGCGCGGTGAGCGGATGCCCACCGGTTCGCCGTCCATGGCGACGCGCCCGGAGTCCGCCCGCACGGCGCCGCACAGGACGCGCGCCAGCGTGCTCTTCCCCGCGCCGTTCTCGCCGACGAGCCCGTGCACCCGCCCGCCGCGCAGGGTCAGCGAGACGTCGTGCAGGACGGTGATCCCGCCGTAGCCCTTGCGGATGCCTTCGAGCGCGACGTCCACGCCGCCGCTACTCGTCGTACTCGCCGGTGACCCCGGACGAGACGATCAGGTCCTTGGTGAGCGTTCCCCCGTTCGGCGCGAGGGACGAGATCTCGGTCGTCACCGGGACCTTGTCGCCGCGCGCCTTCGCCAGCCCCAGCTCGGCGGCCTTCTCCCCGGCGGTCCGGACCGGCAGGTACGGGATGCCGAACCAGCGGCCCTCGCGGACCGCGGTCACCGCCTGCCGCGACGCGCCGTTGCCGACGTAGCGGATGTCCTTGCCCTTCGCCACGCCCTCGGCGCCGAACAGGGCCTGCGACGACCCGATGACCACGTCGACGTCGGGATGGGCCTGCAGCAGGTCCTGCATCGCCTTGCGGCCGGAGTCGCGGGTGTAGCCGCCCTCGACCTGCGCGACGACCTCCACGTCCTTGGCGCCCTTCAGGGAGTCGACGACCGCCTTCGTGCGCGCGTTGTCGAGCGGCAGCGTCTTCAGCCCCTCCAGGTAGGCGACCTTGCAGGGCTTGGCCTTGCCGGCCTGGCAGGCGCCGATGCCGAGGACGCCGAGCTGCCTGCCGTTCTGCACCGGGACGTCCACCAGCGAGATCACGCCCGGGACCTGCGGCTCGGCGGTGTCGTGGCGCGTCCCGACCGGGGTGAACTGGACGACGACCGCGATGCCGCTCCGGACGGCCTGCCGCACGGCGGGCACGACGGCGGCCCCGTCGTTGGCCTGCAGGACGAACACGCCGAAGCGCTTGGACGTGATCGCGTCCTGCAGCTGGCGGAGCTGCGTCTGCGCGTCGAAGCCGGAATCGAAGAACTCCGCCTTCCCGCCCTCCTTCGCCGCCCGTTCCCGCACGCCCTCGAACGTGGCCTGCGAGAACGAGTTGGCCTTCGCGAACCCGAAGAACGCGATGCTCCTGGCGTCCCCGGACGAGCCGGAGCCGCCGTCGTCCGAATCGGTGCACGCCGCGAGCGCGAGGACCAGACACGCCGCGATGACCATTCCCAGCCTTCTCACGGTTTCCGCCCCACTCCCACGTAGAACCATTCCCCGCCGGGACGCTCCCGGTCCAGGTCACTCTCGGGCCGCCATTCGCTGACCACGGTGACGCCCGGTTCCAGCACCTCGAACCCGTCGAAGAACCTGGAGATCGCGGCGTGGCCGCGGTGGATCAGGGGCGCCGTGGCGCCGTCGTAGACCTCCCTGGCCGCCGCGCCCACCTCCGGGTGGGCGTCGTCGGTCAGGTGCGACACGATCAGGTGGCTGCCCGGCGCCATCCGCTCGGCGAACGCCCGGACGACGCCCCACGGGTCCTCGTCGTCGGTCAGGCAGTGCAGGACGGCGACGAACAGCACCGCGACCGGCTCGGAGAAGTCGATCAGCTCCAGGACCCCGGGGTGCGTCAGGATCTCGCGCGGCTTGCGAACGTCCTGCTGGACGACGTTCGTGGTCGCGTCGATGGCCTTGAGCGCGCGGGCGTGGGCCAGCACGACCGGGTCGTAGTCGACGTAGACGACGCGCGCGCCGGGCGCCTCCCGCTGGGCGACCTCGTGCACGTTCTCCTGGGTCGGCAGCCCGGTGCCGAGGTCGAGGAACTGCCTGATCCCGTCCCGGGCGGCGAGCCGGACGGCGCGGCCGAGGAACCGCCGGTTGGCGATGCAGATGTCCCGGCTCGGGCCGAGCGCCATGATCTTCTCGGCGGCCTCCCGGTCGGCCGGGTAGTTGTCCTTGCCGCCCAGGTAGTAGTCGTACATCCGAGCGGCATTGGGAGTGTTCGCGTCGAAGTCGTACGGCGCGAATTCCTCTTCTGTCACCAATGCCCCTTACACGGCGTTTGCAAGCTGACTGGCGCCGAGTATGGCCCGAGAAGATCGCAAAGACATAACTCCGTGATGATCATCCGGTATCCCGATTTCCGGCAGACTCATTCGCGGGTTTCGGTCAAGGTTTCCGGCCCACCGCGCCGTAGGCGTCGACGGGCGGGACGTCCCCGTCCGCCGGCCGCCACCCGCTGATCGGGACGAGCCCGGGCTCGACCAGCTCAAGCCCCTCGAAGCACCGCGCGAGCTGCCCGGGGGCGCGCAGGACGTAGGGGACGCCACCGCTCTCGGCGAGCCGCTCCGCGCCCTCGACGACCTCCGCGCCGGTGTCGGTCCCGTCCCACATCACCAGGTGGCTGCCGGGCGACGTCGCGTCCATCACACGCCCGACGATCGCGCGCACCACGGCCATGTCGGGCTCGTAGCCGAGCACGCCCATGAACATGACCGCCGCCGGCTCGCGGAAGTCCACCACCTTCCGGGCCTCGGCGACGATCCGGTCCGGGTCGTGGTAGTCGGCGTGCACGTACGTGGTCGTGCCCTCCGGGGTGGTGCTGCCGAGCAGCGCGCGGGCGTGCACGAGGACCAGCGGATCGTTGTCGACATAGACGACCCTGGACTCGGACGCGATGCCCTGCGCGACCTCGTGCGTGTTCTGCATGGTCGGCAGCCCGGTCCCGATGTCGATGAACTGGCGCACGCCGCACTCGCGCGCGAGGAAGCCGACGGCGCGGACGAGGAACCGCCGCGACTCCCGCGCCATGGTGACGATCTCCGGGTACACCGCGGCCACCGCGTCGCCGGCGGCACGGTCGGACACGTAGTTGTCCCGGCCGCCCATCCAGTAGTTCCAGATCCGTGCCGCGTGCGGGATCTCGGCCTTGATGGCGGAGGGCGCCCGCGCGTCGCGGTCGGGCATGGACTCCCCTTTCCTCGCGGGGCGGGCGCCGGCGGACGATGATCGTCACCGGTCGGCTCAACGTACTGGCTCCGGGGAACCCGCCGGCGCGCTTTGGAGAACCCACCGACACCGGAACGAGACGCGGGTGCGACCTCGTCCGGTCAGGCTGGGACGGCGACCATCCGTCCAGCATCGGAGGCCCCGGGGTGTCGGTCCGACGGCTCGCCGCGCTCGGCGCGGCACTGCTGGCGGTCGCCGTGCTCACCGGGTGCGCGGGCGGCGGAGGCGGCGGCCCCGCCCCTGCGCAGCGGGCCTGGTTCGGCGTCGCCCTGCTGCCGGACGGGGACGCCGAGCTCGACCTGCACGCGGCGGGCCGGCTGCGGTCGGACGCCGATGTCCGGGCGCTCGCCCGGCGGATCGCCGCGGACATGTTCCCCGGCGCGCGGGACGTCCGCGTCCGCACCGAGCAGGGCCCCGGCATCCCGTTCGCCAGGGCCTCGATCGACCGGGCCTACCGGACGGGACGGAGCCCGGCCCTGCGGCTCGCCGTCCTCGTCCTGCCGGTGCTGGGCGCGGCGGGGGTCGCGCTGGGCTTCTTCGTCCGGCGCCGGGTCTTCGCGCTGCCCGCCGCAGGCGTCGCCGTCGCCACCGCGCTCGCCGCGGTCGTCCTGCCGGCCGGACGGCAGGGCGACAACCTCGGCGTCGCGGGCCTGCTCGGCGGGACGGCGCTGGAGGTCGCCACCGTCGCGCCGCTCGCGGCCGTGCCGCTCGGGCTGCCCGCCGCGATGCTGCTGGCCGTGGTGTCCGTCCGCGGCCTCACCCGGCCGGACGTCCCCGCAGGCCACGAGGCGAGGCCGCACGACACCGGGGTGTTCTGGTGACGGCGCCGAGCCGCACCGGCCGCCGCCGGATCGTAAACTGAAGGTCATGTCCGACGGCCACTCCCCGTGCACCTGCGTCATCTGCAATGACTACGGTGACCGCGACCGCTTGGACAACTTCCAGCTCCGCACCATCGTGCACATCACGGAGTACGGGTGGAGCGTCGTCCTCGTCCATCCCGACGACACCGGGCCCGGCTGGGCGTACACGATCGGCCTGTGGCACAGCCACGGCGCGCCCGAGCTGGCCATGTTCGGCGGCGACGTGTACGAGATGGAGGAGTCGCTCAACACGCTCGGCCGGCAGACCGCCGACGGGGAGACCCCGGCGGACGGCGACCGCCGCGACGGCATCGTCCGCGGGCAGCCCGCCGCGTTCCGCGAGGTCGACCCGCACTGGTACGACGGGCTGTTCGGCGGGGCCGTGGCGTTCTACCGGCGCCCCCCGCTGCCGATGCTGCAGGTCGTCTGGCCCAACCCGGACGGGCTGTTCCCCTGGCAGCCCGGCACGGACCTGCCGTTCCGCCACTCCCAGCCGTGGCTGTGGCTCACCCCCAAGCAGCACGCCAGGGGTGTCTGGACACGGCGGCTCTGACCGGCCCCGATCGGGCGCCGGGGGCATACGATCGGCGGAGTGTACGGGACGCTCTCCGAGCCGATCCGGACCCAGCGCCTCGTCCTGGAGCCGCTGGCCGTCCATCACGCCGACGAGATGGCGCCCGTCCTGGACGATCCGCGCCTGCACCGCCACATCGGCGGCGAGCCCCTCACCCTCGACGAGCTGCGCGCCCGATACGCGCGCCTCGTCGCCGGGCCCGCGCCCTACCACCAGGAGTACTGGCTGAACTGGATCGTCCGGCGCGTCCGCGACGGGCAGGCGATCGGGTACGTCCAGGCCACCGTCGCGCCCGCCCCGCCCGGCTTCTGCGTGACGCCCGCCGCCGCCGGCTCGACCGTGACGCCGGGCCCGCCGCGCCGCGTCGCGTCCGTGGCCTGGGTGATCGGGATGCCCTACCAGGGGTTCGGGTTCGCGACCGAGGCGGCCCGCGCGCTGCTGGACTGGCTGCTGGCGCACGGCGTCCGCGACGTCGTCGCCACCGTCCACCCGGAGAACCGCCCGTCCGAGGCCGTCGCGGCCAAGCTCGGGCTCCGGCCCACCCGCGAGACCACCGACGACGGTGAGACCGTCTGGCGCCTCCCCCACGCGGCCCAGTGACACTCCGATGACACCCCGTGGGGCGCGGGTGGCGGCTGGAGGACGGTGGGTAGGCCACAATCGACGCGGCAGGACGAACCGGTCGAGGAGTTGGAGCGCATGCGGGAGGTTTGGCCCGGGGACCCCTATCCGCTGGGCGCCACCTGGGACGGCACGGGCACGAACTTCGCGCTGTTCTCCGAGGTGGCGCACCAGGTCGAGCTGTGCATGTTCGACGCCGACGGGCACGAGACGCGGCTGGCGCTGCCCGAGGTGGACGGGTTCGTCTGGCACGGCTACCTGCCGGGCATCGGCCCCGGGCAGCGGTACGGGTACCGCGTGCACGGGCCGTTCGACCCGCGCGAAGGCCACCGGTGCAACCCGGCCAAGCTGCTGCTCGACCCCTACGGCAAGGCCGTCGAGGGCGGAGTCCGCTGGCACGAGTCGCTGTTCTCGTACCGGTTCGCCGACCCCGACGTCCTGAACGAGGACGACAGCGCCCCGTACATGCCGAAGAACGTGGTGATCAACCCGTTCTTCGACTGGGCCGACGACCGGCCGCCGCGCGTCCCGTACCACGAGAGCGTCATCTACGAGGCGCACGTCAAGGGCCTGACGAAGCTGCACCCCGGCGTCCCGGCGGAGCAGCGCGGCACGTACGCGGGCATCGCGCACCCGGTGATGATCGACCACCTGCTCGACCTCGGCGTGACGGCCGTGGAGCTGATGCCGGTGCACCAGTCGATCCCCGAGCACGCGCTGGTGGCGCGGGGCCTCGGCAACTACTGGGGCTACAACACGATCGGGTTCTTCGCGCCGCACAACGCGTACGGGTCGTCCGGGCAGTGCGGCGAGCAGGTGCTGGAGTTCAAGGCGATGGTGCGCGCCCTGCACGAGGCGGGCATCGAGGTCATCCTGGACGTCGTCTACAACCACACCGCCGAAGGCGACCATCTCGGCCCGACGCTGTCGTTCCGCGGCATCGACAACGCGTCGTACTACCGGCTGCGCGACGACGACAAGCGCTACCACCTCGACTACACCGGCTGCGGCAACTCCCTGAACGTCCGCAACCCGCACGCGCTGCAGCTCATCATGGACTCGCTGCGCTACTGGATCCTGGAGATGCACGTCGACGGGTTCCGCTTCGACCTGGCGTCCGCGCTGGCCCGCGAGCTGCACGACGTGGACCGGCTCGCCGCGTTCTTCGACCTCGTCCAGCAGGACCCGGTGGTGTCCCAGGTGAAGCTGATCGCCGAGCCGTGGGACGTCGGCGAGGGCGGCTACCAGGTCGGCAACTTCCCGCCGCTGTGGACGGAGTGGAACGGCAAGTACCGCGACACCGTCCGCGACTTCTGGCGCGGCTCGTACGCGACGATGCCGGAGTTCGCGTCCCGCCTGACGGGATCGTCCGACCTGTACGAGCACAGCGCGCGGCGGCCGTTCGCGTCCATCAACTTCGTCACCTGCCACGACGGGTTCACGCTGACCGACCTCGTCTCCTACGACCACAAGCACAACGACGCCAACGGCGAGGACAACCGGGACGGCACCGACGACAACCGGTCGTGGAACAGCGGCGTCGAGGGCCCGTCCCGGGACCCCGCCGTCCTCGACCTGCGCGCCCGGCAGCGCCGCAACTTCCTGGCGACGCTGTTCCTGTCCCAGGGCGTGCCGATGCTCTCCCACGGCGACGAGCTGGGCCGCACGCAGAGGGGCAACAACAACGCCTACTGCCAGGACAACGAGATCTCCTGGGTCCACTGGGGGGACTCCGACGACACGGAGTTCGTCCGGATCCTGTCGAGGCTGCGGCGCGACCACCCGGTGTTCCGCCGCCGCCGCTTCTTCACCGGGACCGGCACCGGCGCGGCGGCCGACATCGCGTGGCTGACCCCGGCCGGCGAGAGCATGACCGACCACGACTGGAACGTCGGGTTCGCCAAGTCCCTGGGCGTGTTCCTCAACGGCGACGCCATCACCGAACCCGACCCGCGCGGGCGCCGCGTCCGCGACGACTCGTTCCTCCTGCTGATCAACGCGGGCTCCGCGCCGGTGGAGTTCACGCTCCCCGGCGGCGAGTACGGCGAGCGCTGGGAGTTCGCCCTCGACACCGCCGAACCCGGCACCGCCGGCGAGCGCCCCCGCGTCAAGGCCCGCGACACCGTCCCCCTCACCGACCGGTCGCTGACCGTCCTCCGCCGCGCCCCCTAGAACCTGCCCCCTAGGACCCGGTGATCTCCATGACGGTGAGGAACACGAGGACGAACGTCGTCACGGCCACGCCGCCGTGGACGGCGACGGCGGTGGCCGGGAACGCCTGCCCGATGCCGCGGGCGTGGCGGCCGCCCCGGCCGACGAGCCAGCGGGTGAACAGCATGAACCCCTGGATGATGACGACCAGCAGCGCCGCGAACGCGCCCCACGCGTAGGCGGCGCGGCCGGTGGCCACATAGAGGACCCACACGGCGAGGCCGATGAGGGCGGCCAGGGGATGGCCGACGACGATCAGGATCGGGAAGCGCGTCACCTTCGTCGAGGCTCCCCCGTGCGTCATCCAGATGATCAGCAGGTAGCCGCCCGCCACGGCGGCGAGGATCCACGCGGCAAGCGCGGCGAACTCCACCCCCGGCTCCTTCCATGCAATTCTCAAACCCCCGTCCCCCGGCCCCAGTGTCGCCCTTTCACTGGCCCGCCATGACGGATTCGTACAGATTGCTGCACGGAGGGTCAGCATCGGTGTGCAGTAGCTTGGGCCTCCTATGCGAGCCCTCACCCCGTCCGCCGGCGACGTCGACCTCGCCGAGCGGTACGCCTACCCGCCCGGCGGCACCTGGCTGCGGGCCAACATGGTCGCCAGCCTGGACGGCGCGGCGCAGCGCGAGGAGCGCAGCGGCGGCCTCGGCAACCCCGCCGACCGGCACCTGTTCCTGCTGCTGCGCGGGCTCGCCGACGTCGTCATCGTCGGCGCCAACACGGTGCGCGCCGAGGGCTACGGGCCCGTCGTGCCGAGCGAGGGCTGGGACGGGGTCCGGGACGGGCGGCCGCCCGTCCCGCCGCTGGCGATCGTCTCCCGCACCCTCGACCTGGACTTCGACGCGCCGATCTTCACGGCGGCGAAGGCCAGGACGATCGTGCTGGCGACCGCGACCGCCGACCCGGCGCGGCTGGAGGCCGCGCGGGAGCGCGCCGACGTGATCGTCGCCGGGACGGACTCGCTCGACTTCGCCGCCGCCGTCGGGGAGCTCGCGGCGCGCGGCCACCGGCGCCTTCTGTGCGAGGGCGGTCCGGGCGTGCTCGCGCAGGTGGTGGCGGCCGGGCTGCTCGACGAGCTGTGCCTCACCCTGAGCCCGCTGCTGATCGGCGGGCACCCGACGCGGATCCTGAACGGGCCGCCGGTGCCCGTCCCGCCGGAGCTGGCCCTCACCCACGCGCTGCAGGACGACGACTTCCTCTTCCTCCGCTACGCCCGCAGCCGGTAGCGGACGAACAGGACGCCTTCGTCCAGGTAGAGGGCCGTGGGGTCGAGCGGCACCTCGGCGTCCAGGCCATGCAGAAGACGGGTGTGGTGGGGGCCGCCGAGCAGGGTCGGGGCGATGTTCAGGCACAGCTCGTCGACGAGGGACGCGCGGATCAGCGCGGTCGCCAGCGCCGGGCCGCCTTCGCAGAGGAGATGCTCGTGACCGAGCCCTTCGCGGAGCGTCCGAAGGGCGGCGGGCAGGTCGACGTCGTCCTCGCCCTCGGCGACCACCTGGACCGCGCTCGGGACCCTGGCCCGCGCGGCACGCGATGTGACGACGATGGTCGGCGTCTCGGCCTCGGTGAACAGCGGGAGCGTCCAGTCGAGATCGGCGGAGCGGCTGACCACGACGATGGGCGCGGGCGGCCCGCCGCGGCGCGCGCGCAGATCGCGGCGTAGCCGGGCCGGGCCGAGACGCCCTGTGCGGACGGTCCCGGCGCCCACGAGGATCGCGTCGGCGAGGGCCCGCAGCGTCCGGAAGACGCGGAAGTCGGCGTCGCCGCCGAGCGCGTCCGTCCAGCCTTCGGCGTCGGTGGCGGAGCCGTCCACGCTCATCACCATGCCGAGCCGCAGCCCCGGAGCGTCGCGGTAGGCGTCGTACGGATCGACGCCGCCGGCGGGTGGTCCGGGCAGCAGACGGCGCATGACCTGCAGGTTATCGGACGGCCTTTGTCCGCCCCCGCCTTGTCCTTTTGTCGGTCCGGGGGCGCACTATAGGGGGATGGACCTGCCGATCAGTCTGCCGCTGTCGCCGATGCTGGCCAAGGCGGTCAAGACCATGCCCAAGGGCGACCTGCTGTACGAGCCGAAGTGGGACGGCTTCCGCTGCATCGTGTTCCGCGACGGCGACGAGGTGGAGCTGTCCAGCCGGGGCGAGCGGCCGCTGACCCGGTACTTCCCCGAGCTGGTCGAGGCGGTGCGGCGCGAGCTGCCCGAGCGGTGCGTGGTCGACGGCGAGATCGTCCTGCCGCGGGGGACGCGCCTCGACTTCGAGGCCCTCCAGCAGCGCATCCATCCGGCCGCGTCGCGGGTCAAGCTGCTGGCCGCGGAGACCCCGGCGTCGTTCGTCGCGTTCGACCTGCTGGCGGTCGGTGACGAGTCGCTGATGGAGGTGCCGCTCGGCGAGCGCCGGCGGCGGCTCGTCGACACGCTGTCCGGGGTGGGCGCGCCGATCCACGTGACGCCCGCGTCCGACTCCTACGAGCTGGCGCTGCGCTGGTTCGACGAGTTCGAGGGCGCCGGGCTCGACGGCGTCATCGCCAAGCCGCGCGACGTCCCGTACGAGCCCGACAAGCGGGTCCTGTTCAAGGTGAAGCACGAGCGGACCGCCGACTGCGTGGTGGCGGGCTTCCGCTGGCACAAGTCCGGCCCGATCGTGGGGTCGCTGCTGCTCGGCCTCTACAACGACAAGGGGCATCTCCAGCACGTGGGGGTCGCGGCGTCGTTCACGATGAAGCGCCGCGCCGAGCTGGTCGAGGAGCTCCAGCCGTACCGCCTGGAGGATCTCTCGGAGCATCCGTGGTCGGAGTGGGCGAGCCAGAACGAGGCGACCGCCGACCGGATGCCGGGCGCGGTCTCCCGCTGGACGGGCAAGAAGGACCTGAGCTGGGTACCGCTGCGCCCCGACCTGGTGGTCGAGGTCGCGTACGAGGCGATGGAGGGCAGCCGGTTCCGGCACACCGCCCGCTTCCGCAACTGGCGCCCGGACCGGACGCCCGAGTCGTGCACCTATGAGCAGCTTGAGGTCCCGATCGCGTACGACTTGGCCGACATCCTCACCGGGGAGGCGACCAGCCCGCGCGTCGACCGCTGACGGCTCCCGGCCCGGCCCGGGGCCTGCGGCAGGGCGGCCGGGACGCGTGGGTGAGCGTCCCGGCCGCGCCGCCCCCCGTGCGGGATGGTCAGGGTCGCTGCGTCTCGTTCTCGATGATCTGGCGGATCAGCTCGTCGTCCGACCGAGCGCGCGCCGCTCCTTTCGGCGCGTCGAAGGGGCGCAGGTAGGTCTGCTTGACGCCGGGCTGACGGTCCTCGATCACGAACGTCGCCTTGGTCGACGCCTTCGCGTCGTGCGTCCGGACGGTCGGCAGCGTCTTGAAGTCGGCCTTCATCTCGTCCTTGGCCATCCTGGTGAGGACGTAGCCGCGCTGGTTGTTGTAGAACCGCAGATGCGGGTTGATCTTGAGGAAGGGGTGGTCGGCGGGGTTGGAGTCCGCCCCGTCGCCGCCGCTGGTGATGGACGAGCACACCAGCTCGGCGCCGACCGTCTTGGAGCCGGCGTCGTCGTAGTCGGCCTTGAGGTCGCTCGCCCAGTGGGCGTGGACGTCGCCGGTGAGCACGACGGGGTTGCGGACCTTGGCGTCCAGCCAGCCCTTGGTGATGCGGTCGCGGGACGCGGCGTAGCCGTCCCAGGAGTCCATCGAGGTCTTCTTGACGGGGCCTTCGGTGTTGTCGCGCTGCGCGAAGAACACCTGCTGGCCGAGGACGTCCCACTGGGCGCGGGAGCGGCGGAAGCCGTCCAGCAGCCAGCGCTCCTGGCGGTCGCCGGTGATGGAGCGCTTCGGGTCGAGCGCGTCGGGGCAGTCCTTGTAGCCGTCGCCGCAGGCCTGGTCGTCGCGGAACTGGCGGGTGTCGAGCATGTGGAAGCTGGCGAGCCGGCCCCAGGAGACCCGCCGGTAGACCTGGATGTCGGGACCGCGCGGGATGGAGCGGCGGCGCAGCGGCATGTTCTCGTAGTACGCCTGGAACGCGGCGGCGCGGCGGGCGCGGAACGCCTCGGGTGACGGGGTGTCGGAGTTGTTCTCGGGGACGTCGTCGGCCCAGTTGTTCTCGACCTCGTGGTCGTCGAACACGACGAGCCACGGCGCCGACTGGTGCGCGGCCTGCAGGTCGCGGTCGGACTTGTACTGGGCGTGCCGCTGCCGGTAGGTCGCCAGCGTGACGGTCTCGGGGCCCTCGTGGTCGCGGACGTTGCCGCCCGGGATGGTGTAGACGCCCTTCTTGTACTCGTACTGGTAGTCGCCGAGGTGCAGGATCAGGTCGGGGTTCTCTTCGGCGAGCCGCCGGTACGCGGTGAAGTAGCCGTGCTCGAACTGGGAGCAGGACACGAACGCCATCGCGAGGGCGGGGCCGTAGGTGGCCGGATGGGGGGCGGTGCGGGTCCGTCCGGCCGGGGAGATGTGGCTGCCGGCGCGGAAGCGGTACCAGTACTCGCGGCCGGGGCGCAGGCCGTTCAGCTCGATGTGGACGGAGTGCGCGGACGCGGCGCGGGCGGCGGCGGTGCCGCGGCGCTCGATGCGGCGGAAGCGCTCGTCGGAGGAGACCTCCCAGCCGACGGGGATCGTCCGTGCGGGCATGCCGCCGAGGCCGTCCTCGGCGAGGGGGTCGAGGGCCAGCCTGGTCCAGAGGACGAACCCGTCCGGTTCGGGGTCGCCGGACGCGACCCCGAGGGTGAACGGGTCGCCGTCGAG
>NZ_VCKW01000103.1 GCF_005889715.1 Actinomadura soli | reverse complement strand
GGCGGGGGCGGTGGCCGGACGGGTGAGGGTCTGCGTCGTGTTCGTCATGCCGATGATGCTCCGTGTACGGCGCACCGCCCGGCATCGGCCGGGAAGAGACACATGATCTACGGCTGTCCGGGCACGCCCGCCCCTCCCGGTACCGCCCCGGGCGTAGGGGACGACCCTGAGGCGGACTAAGGGGCGTATTCGCGACCGACGCCGTCAGGGTCCGCGCCGCCGTCGAACCATTCGCCGGTGGAGCGGGTCCGCGGCGGCACGACCGGCCCCGCCGGCCTGGTCGGCGGACGGGACGCTCCTCCGGCCTGCCGCAGCCGGATCCGTTCCCGCAGCGCCGCCTCGACGCGCATCTCGTCCTCGGTCGGGGCCATCGCGATGATCGCCAGCAGGATGACCGACACCACGCCGATGCCGCCGATGAGCGGCATCAGGAAGTCGATGGCGGTCGCTCCGGTGGGCGCGGCCAT
The DNA here is from genome assembly GCF_005889715.1 of Actinomadura soli. GTDB lineage: Bacteria > Actinomycetota > Actinomycetes > Streptosporangiales > Streptosporangiaceae > Spirillospora > Spirillospora soli. The sequence continues at coordinate 28,070 of NZ_VCKW01000103.1, read as the reverse complement.
GTCCTCGTGGACGGTGACCTGCATCGCCGCCATGCCGGTGTAGTGCATGCCCGTCACCGCGACACCCATGATCAGCGCGGCCCCGGCGGTCGCCCAGCCGCCCCGGATGCTCAGCGCGAACCAGAGCGCCACGGAGGCCGCCACCACGGCGATCCCCACCGACAGCGCCACCAGGCCGGACCGGTAGCCGACATGCCCGGACATGTTCATGGCCGCCATGCCCATGTAGTGCATGCTCGCCACGCCGACCCCCATGATGACGCCGCCGGTCACGATCGAGGCCGGGCCCGCGGCCCCGAAACCGACGATGAACAGCCCGATCGCGACGACCACGACGGCGATGGCGCAGCTCAGCATCGTGAGAGGCACGTCGTAGCGGATCTCGGCACCCGGGACGCTGAAGCCGAGCATCGCGATGAAGTGCATCACCCAGATCCCGGTTCCGCCGATCGACAGCGCCGCGAGGATCAGCCACGCGCCGCGCGAGCGGCCGGCGGAGCCCCGCGCCCGCGAGGTGCACAGCAGTCCGAGCAGGGAACCTGTGACGGACATGACATAGGCCAGGACGGGCGTCAGCAGCCCGTAGGAAAAGTGATGGACCTCCGCCATGTGACCCCCGGCATCTCCTTGGCGCGATCGGCGGCACAGCCTATCCGGATAACTTTCGTGGATCGGCGGTGCGCACCGGAAATGGCCACTCCTGGGCAACAGGCCGACCGATCGATGGCTTCGCGCGTCATCGCGGTCATCAAACTGGAGGCTGCAGTGGAAGTTGGGACGGCTGAGGCACCAGTGACGATGCGGCGAGGCGACGGGTCCCGGGCGGGTGAGCCGGTGGCGCTGCTGATCAGGCGAGGAGGCCGTGGCGGTCGGCCAGGTCGAGGGCGGCCTGGGCGGCGGGTGCGAGGAGGTGGCGTTCGCGCCGGCCGACGTAGCGGTACTCGTCCACCTCGCCGGTCGCCGCCATCGCGCCCCGGTAGGCCGCAGTGAAGCACGCCATGCGCACATGGGCATGGCGAGGCTGGTCGTGGGCGGGCGCGCGGACGACGCCGAGCTCGCGGAACGTGGCCTCGTCCAGTTCCAGGTCGAGTTCCTCGCGGACCTCCCGCGACAGCGCCGACCAGTCGTCCTCGCCCGGCTCGCGCTTGCCGCCGGGAAGGTAGAGCAGGTCGCGGCCGCGTGAGCGGACGGCGAGCATCCGCCCGTCCGACACCTGGATCCACGCGACGACGTCGAGGTCTTCCACGGCGGTCAGTCTGCCAGCCGGAACGTGACGGTACCCGGCCCGCGAACCTCGGTGCCCGGTTCGCGGAGGCCGAAGCGGTCGGCGGCGGAGCCCTGGTTGACCGCGAGGCCCAGCCGTCCGGACGAGTCGACCCACACAAGCGGCTCACCAGGGGCGACGCCGCCGAACGTCTCCTCGAACGTGACCCGCCCGGCGCCGCCCGGCCAGGACATCTCCAGCGGCGTGCCGGGCCCCAGCGGGCCGAACGCGGCGGCCAGGTCGTCCGGGCCCGCGTTCAGGATCAGGCTGCCGAAGCGGTCGGCGTACAGGATCGGGGCGGTCAGTTCGCCGGGCGCGACGGCGGGAGCCGGGACGTCCAGCGGCAGCGGCAGCGCGGGCACGCCGAACCCGGCCATGTCGACGCCGGTGGCGATGTGCGCGGCGGCGGGGGAGAAGATGTCGCGTCCGTGGAACGACGCCGACACGCCGGGCAGCCGGTACGCCGGGTTCTCCAGGACGTGTGCCCGGACGACACCGCCCAGCGCCTCCGCGGCCGGGACGAGCAGGCCGTTGTCGGGGCCGACCAGCACGTCCCCGCGCCCGGTCTCGACCGCGAGGGGACGCCGCCGCGTGCCGACGCCCGGGTCGACGATCCCGACGTGCACGCCGACCGGGACGTACGGCAGCGCCTGCCGGAGCAGCATCGCGCCCTCCACGACCGCGTACGGCGTGATCTCGTCGGAGAGGACAAGCACGGTCGCCGCTGGGGCGATGGAGTGGACGACGCCCGCGCAGATGCCGGTGTAGGCGGCTCCGAAATCGGTGGCGAGGCTGACGAACGGCCGGCTCCCGGGCATGCGCCGACCCTATCCGGCGTGCACGTATGCTCCGGGACGTGCGCGCCGAAGCCCTTGATCCCGTCCTGCTGCGGACGTTCGTCGCCGTCGCCGACCTCGGCTCGTTCACCGCCGCCGCGGCGGCCGAGGGCTACACGCAGTCCGCCGTCTCCCGGCAGATCGCGGCGCTGGAGGACGTGTGCGGAGTGGAGCTGTTCGCGCGCGGCGCGCGGGGCGTCCGGCCGACTCCGGCGGGGGAGTACCTGCTGCCGCACGCGCGCGGCCTCCTCGACCGGCTCGCCGACACCGCCCGCGCGCTCGACGGCCTGCGCCGCCTCGACACCGGGACGCTGCGGCTCGGTGCCTTCCCCACGGCGAACGCCGCGCTCGTGCCGCGGGCGCTCGCCCGGTTCCGGGCCCGGCATCCGGGCGTCCGGGCGCTGCTGCGCGAGGGCATGACCGAGCGGCTGCTGCCGATGCTGGAGGCCGGTGACCTCGACGTCGCCGTGGTCAGCACGCACAAGCATCCGTCCATCGCCGCGGACGAGCTGGTCACGCTCGCGGACGACGCGCTGCTCGTCGCGCTGCCCAGCACCCACCCGCTCGCCGCGCACCGCCGCGTCTCGCTCGCCGACCTGGCCGACGAGCCGTGGATCGTCGCCGACGACCCCGAGGCGGTCGCCACCATGCGCGCCCGCTGCGAGGTCGCCGGGTTCGTGCCGGAGACGCCGATCCGGGCCGCTGAGTGGATTTCCAAGCTGGGCCTGGTCGCGGAGGGGTTCGGTGTCACGCTCGTCCCGGCGCTCGCGGCCGCGGCGGTGGCGCGCGACGGCGTCGTCCTGCGCGGCGTGGCCCCCGATCAGCCGCGCAGGACCGTCTACGCCGCGGTGGGACGGCATGCGCGCAGGTCCCCGGCCGTCACGGCGTTCCTGGCGGACCTGCGGGACGTGGCCGGGGAACTGCGTCCCTGAGCTGCCGGTTCAGGCACCCGGCACGGCGACGAGTTCGACCTCCAGCAGGGCGTCCGGGTGGAACAGGCGGGACACCTCGACGGTCGTGCTCACCGGGCGGTGGTCCTTGAGGAACGGCTCCCGTCCGGCCACGTAGTCCGAAAGCAGGTCGATGTCGGTGACGAACGTCTGGATCTTGACGATGTCGGCGAAGCCCGCCCCGTGCGCGGCGAGGATCTTCCCGATGTAGGCGAAGGTGACCTCCGCCTGGCGCTTCATGTCGCCCGGCGCGTCGATCCTGCCGTTCTCGTCCAGGGCGACCTGCCCCGACACGTACAGCAGCGGGCCCGGCGTCACCAGCGCGGTGTGGGAGTAGACGGGCCTCGGCGGCGGGGGGACGCTCTCGGGATTGTCGAACGTGACGCGCATCCGTGAATTCCTTCTCGATGATTCCTGACGGCGATTGGCGATATGACGCTAAGCGCCGATCCGCCATGACACCAGCGAAGACTTCGCATGACCGCCATGCGCCCACGGCATGGCAGGCTGGCGTGGCAGGGCTAGAGCGTGAGGAGGACGGCCGTCGCGGCGAGGAGGATCGTCAGCGCGGTGGCGGTCAGGATGGAGGCGGGGTCGGCCGCACCGTCGCCCGCGGGAAGCTGGCGGCGGCGGAGGTGCAGGCTGGCCCTGCTCCGCCGGAGCTGCAGCGCCGCGCCGCCGCAGACGACGGCCGCCGCGACCGCGGCCCCGGACATCGACGGCGCGAGCCGCACGCACAGCAGCCCCGCGCCGATCAGGGCGAGCGTGGTGCGGGACCAGGCCAGCGCGGTCCGCTCGGGCTGCGCGCCCGGGTCCCAGAGCCTCACCGGGTCGCCAGGACGGCCACCAGCAGGACGATCGCGGCGGCGGCCAGCCCGTACGCCATGATCGGGGCGACGCCGGGCAGCGGGAGCGTCTCGGCGCGGCGCAGGGCGCGCTCGGTGCGCAGCCAGCGGCGGAACGCGAGCGCGGCGACCAGGGCCCCGGCCCCGGCGAAGCCGATGGCGAGGACGTGCCGGAGCGGCGCCTCGACCAGGTCGTCGGCGAGCGCCAGCCCGATCCCGGCGGCGATCAGCGCGAGCGCCGTCCGGATCCAGGCGAGGAAGGTGCGCTCGTTGGCGAGCGAGAAGCGCGGGTCGGGGTCGGTGCCCTCGGCCAGCAGGCGATCGGCCCAGCTGCCGCCGCGGGACCTCGAAGGCTGAGTGGTGGTCATCGTTGATTCATATTAGGCGATCAATGCAAATCCCCGACCGCCGGGATATGAATGCCAATTCCGACTTGTCATCCCTGAATTGGTGACGACACCGCAGGTCGGGGCCGGGCCCGGGCGGGGTCGGGGCGGTTCAGGATTTGCCGAAGCGGCGGGACGAGGCGTCCTCTTGGGCGAGCCGGTGCAGGGCCGTCAGAACCTGCTCGTACAGAACGGTCGAGACCAAAAGCGAATGGACGGTCCGGGCGCGCGGCGTCCCGGCGGCGACGCGTCCGATCTCGTGCTCGGCCACGTCCCGCGCGGCGTTCACGTAGGGGCGCAGGTCTCTCAGGGTGATCGGGAAGCCGAGGCGGCGCAGCGCCACGAACGTGTGGGCGAGCAGGTCGCGGGCGGGGGCTCGGTCGCCGACGTCCCAGCCGAGCTCGCGGACGAGGGCGTCCACGTCCTCGCGGGCGGCGCGCCAGTGCGGGTCGTGGGGCGCGGCGACGTGCGGGCCGATCGCGTGCTGCGTGGTGGCGAACAGGTCGTGCAGGCTGACCCGGTCGTCCTCGATCGCCGCGATGATCTGCTGGATCGCCGACACCGGCAGGTCGCCGACCTCGCGCAGTGCGCTGATCAGCCGCAGCCGCTCCAGATGGCGGCCGTCGTACTCCGACCGCGTCGCGCTCACCGCCGAGCCCTTCGGGAGCAGGCCCTCCCGGATGTAGAACTTGATCGTCTGGACCGTCAGGCCGCTCCGATCGCTGAGCTCGGAGATCTGCACCGTCGCACCCCCTTTGCCGGAGGTTAACGGTATCGGGGGCGGCCAATTAGATACCGTCACTATCCAATGGGTGTCCGAGTTATGGGGGTACGTCGGGTCAGGTCAGGGCGCTGTGGATCACCAAGGGCGGTTCACAGGGGCGGGTCAGGAAGCGGGTCAGGAAGCGGTGCGGCGCATCCCGTCCGAGATCTTCTCGGCGGCGGCGGCGACCGGGGCCGCGTGGAGGCGCCCGGGGGAGCGGGTCAGGCGCTCGATCGGCCCGGACACCGAGACGGCGGCGATCACCCGTCCGGCGGCGCCGCGGATCGGGGCGGAGACCGAGCCGACGCCCTGCTCGCGCTCGCCGACGCTCTGCGCCCAGCCGCGGCGGCGGACGGACGCCAGCGTGGCCGCCTCGAACTTCGCGCCGCGCAGCCCGCGGTGCAGCCGGTCGGGCTCCTCCCAGGCCAGCAGGATCTGCGCGGCCGAGCCCGCCGTCATGGGCAGCGCCGCGCCGACCGGGATGGTGTCGCGCAGGCCGCTGGTGCGCTCCGCGGAGGCCACGCAGACCCGGACGTCCCCCTGCCGCCGGAACAGTGAGGCGCTCTCGCCGGTCAGGTCGCGGAGCTGGGCCAGCACCGGCTGGGCGATCGCGAGAAGGCGGTCCTCACCGGCGGCGACCGCCAGCTCGGCGAGCCGCGGGCCGAGGACGAAACGTCCTTGCATGTCCCGGTGGACGAGACGGTGGTGCTCCAGCGCGACGGCCAGCCGGTGGGCGGTGGGACGGGCCAGCCCGGTCGTCTGGACGAGCTGCGCGAGCGACGCGGGGCCCGCTTCCAGCGCGTTCAGAACCAGAACGGCTTTGTCCAGTACGCCGACTCCGCTAGAGTTGTCCATGCCTTGATATTGCCGTCTCGTTATTTGAGATGCAAGTCGGAGGCGACCAGACGACCGACCGTCACACAGCGAGGTGGGGAAGCGATGGGCCGAACACTGGCCGAGAAGGTGTACGACGCGCACGTCGTACGGCGTGCCGAGGGCGAGCCGGACCTCCTCTACATCGACCTGCACCTGGTGCACGAGGTCACCAGCCCGCAGGCGTTCGACGGGCTGCGGATGGCGGGCCGCACCGTCCGCCGCCCCGACCTCACCATCGCCACCGAGGACCACAACGTCCCGACGACGGACCTGCTCAAGCCGATCGCCGACCCCGTCTCGCGCACCCAGGTCGAGACGCTGCGCAAGAACTGCTCCGACTTCGGCGTCCGGCTGCACCCGATGGGCGACGAAGGGCAGGGCATCGTCCACGTCATCGGGCCGCAGCTCGGCCTCACCCAGCCCGGCACGACCGTCGTGTGCGGCGACTCGCACACGTCCACGCACGGCGCGTTCGGCGCGCTCGCGTTCGGCATCGGCACCAGCGAGGTCGAGCACGTCCTCGCCACGCAGACGCTGCCGCAGATCCAGCCGAAGACCATGGCCGTCACCGTGAACGGCGCGCTGCCCGACGGCGTCACCGCCAAGGACCTCATCCTCGCGATCATCGCGCGGATCGGCACCGGCGGCGGCCAGGGCCACATCATCGAGTACCGCGGCGAGGCGATCCGCTCGCTGTCGATGGAAGGCCGCATGACGGTCTGCAACATGTCCATCGAGGCCGGTGCCCGCGCCGGGATGATCGCGCCGGACGAGACCACCTTCGAGTACCTCGCAGGCCGTCCGCACGCGCCGTCCGGCGACGACTGGGACCGGGCCGTCGAGTACTGGACGTCCCTGCGCACCGACGACGACGCGGTCTTCGACAAGGAGGTCGTGATCGACGCGGCCGAGCTGACGCCGTTCGTCACCTGGGGCACCAACCCGGGCCAGGGCCTGCCGCTCGCCGGGACCGTGCCCGACCCCGCCTCCTTCGACGACCCGGTCAAGCGGCAGAGCGCCGAGCGCGCCCTGGAGTACATGGGCCTGACCGCCGGGACGCCGCTGCGCGACATCGCGGTCGACACCGTCTTCGTCGGCTCCTGCACCAACGGCCGCATCGAGGACCTGCGCGCCGTCGCCGGCGTCCTGAAGGGCCGCAAGGTCGCCGACGGCGTCCGCATGCTGGTCGTCCCCGGGTCCATGAAGGTCAAGAAGCAGGCCGAGGACGAGGGCCTGGACGAGGTCATCTCCGCGTCCGGCGCCGAATGGCGCGAGGCGGGCTGCTCCATGTGCCTGGCGATGAACCCCGACAAGCTCACGCCCGGCGAGCGCAGCGCGTCCACGTCCAACCGCAACTTCGAGGGCCGGCAGGGACCCGGCGGCCGCACCCACCTGGTGTCGCCCGCCGTAGCCGCCGCCACCGCCGTGACGGGCCGCTTGACCGCCCCCGCCGACCTCTGAGGAACGAGCCATGGAAGCCTTCACCACCTACACCGGGCGCGCCGTCCCGCTGCGCCGCAGCAACGTCGACACCGACCAGATCATCCCGGCCGTCTGGCTGAAGCAGGTCAGCCGCACCGGGTTCGACAAGGGCCTGTTCTCCGCCTGGCGGGAGGACCCTGACTTCGTCCTGAACCAGCCCCAGTACGAGGGCGCGGGCGTCCTCGTCGCCGGGCCCGACTTCGGCACCGGGTCGTCCCGCGAGCACGCCGTGTGGGCGCTGCAGCAGTACGGCTTCCGCGTCGTCATCGCGCCGCGCTTCGGGGACATCTTCCGCAACAACTCCACGAAGATGGGCCTGCTGCCCGTCGTCCTCACCGGCGAGCAGGTCGACGACCTCCAGACGCGCGTCGAGAAGGACCCCGCGCTGGAGATCACCGTCGACCTGGAGAACCGCGAGGTCCGCTGGGACGGCGTGACCGCCGCCTTCGAGATCGACGGCTACACCCGCTGGCGCCTCATGGAGGGCCTGGACGACATCGGCCTCACCCTCCGCCACGCCGACGCGATCACCGAGTTCGAGACCACCCGCCGCCCCTGGTTCCCCACGACTGTCTAGGGCGTTGGCATAGGGCGTTCACAGCTTTTTCGGCCCCGGATGGACGGACGGGAACCGCCGGCAGGGACAATTCCTGTAGTGCGAAGACCCGTTCGACCGTTCGGAGGACGTATTGACGTCGGTCCCGTGGGCCGGTCCCGAGTGGGACGACCCTGCGTTGACCCAGCTAGCACGGCAGTTGCGTGACGCTCACCGGGCCGTCGCGCCGCTGCCCGCGGCGACCCGGCGGCGGCTGATCCGCCATCTCCTGGCGATCACCGATCTGGCGAAAAGGGACCCTGGGCTGGCCGCCCGCAGGCTGGAGACGTTCCTCGCCGATTTCCAAGAGACCCCTGACGTCGGTTAGCGTGCGCAGTGGCCGGATCCGGTCCGGTCACCCGGCGAGACGGGGGCGAGGCCGACAAAACGCCAGCGACACGCCAACTCGTGCGTGCAGGTGATTGTGTCCATGCCGGGGGTCCCTTAGTTTCGTTCGGGCAAGGGGGGAACTAGAGGAGTAACCCATGAACAAGCGTGAGCTGGTCGACGCCATCTCTGACCGGCTGGGCAGCAAGAAGGCCGCAGCCGAGGCCGTCGACGCCATCCTGGAGGCGATCCAGACCGCCGTCGCGAAGGGCGACAAGGTCGCGATCACCGGGTTCGGTTCGTTCGAGAGGGCCGACCGGCCTGCCCGTACGGCCCGCAATCCCGCAACGGGCAAGACCATTCAGGTTCCCGCGACGCAGGTGCCGAAGTTCAGGGCCGGCGCGGACTTCAAGAACCTGGTGGCGGGCAAGAAGTAGCCTCACCCCGACAGCGCCCGGGCCCGTGCAGACCAGACACGGACCCGGGCGCTGTCGCATGCCCGCCCCTGGCCTAGCCCAGGGGGAATGTCGAGAGGGTCACCACCGAGATCCGGTCGCCGTCCATGGCGAGGTTGACGCGCTGGCCGAACCGCAGGAACCGCAGGCCCCCGGCCGCGAACGCGTCCGCGTCGAAGGGCAGCTCCGTCCCGTCGTCGAGCAGCACGCTGCCCGAGCGGGTCTCCGTGTCGTACTCCTTCACCGTGCCTTGCATACCGCAACCATAGGCATACCCGAACTCTAGGCGAGCGCGGGGAGTTCGGCGGCGACGGCGGCGGTCCGGGGTCCGGCGCCGAGCGCCAGGGCGGCGCGGAGGTCGTCGAGGGTGTCGACGTCGCGCCGGACGGTGTCGGTGCCGGGCAGCAGGAGCTCGCGGGCGCCGCGGGCGCGATGCGCGGTGCGGGAGTCGGCGCCGAACGCGGGCGAGAACGGGACGCCGGGACGGGCCGTGTACAGGGTCGTTCCGGTGCCCGCCGCGTCCGGCACGAACGCCTCGGGGGACTCCGCGGCCGCGTCCAGGACGCGCGCGAGTTCAAGGGGCCGCAAAGCGGGCAGGTCGGCGGAGAGCGCGCCGACGCCCGCCTCCACGCCCGCGTCCGCGGCGAACTCGCGGCCCCGGCGGGCGCCGTAGCCGAGCGCCGGGTTCAGGCCCGCGTCCGGGACGTCGGGCACGACGCGGGCGCCGAGCGCGGCCAGCTCGGCGGCGGGAAGGGGGTCGTCGGTGACGACGATCACGGTGCGGACCCGGTCACAGCGCAGCGCGGCGGCGACCGTGTCGGCCGCCACCGCCAGCGCGAGCGGCTCGCGGTGCGGGCCCGCGGCCGCCGACATGCGGGTCTTCGCCCGGGCCAGCACCTTGACCGGCACGACGAGCGACCACTGGAAGTGCTCTGCGGTAGACATGGCAACTCGACACTATGCGCACGCAACCGCGACACTTGAGTACACCCCGCGTTCACGTTGGGACGGATGAGGAGGAGACGAGCCATGGGCCACGCGTATTCGCCGGGCTGGCGGAAGCTCACGATCGTCATCCTGCGCCCGCTGCTGTTCGGGCTGTCGAAACGTGACTGGCGGGGCCGGGGCAACGTGCCGCGGGAGGGCGGCGTCATCATCGCCGCCAACCACATCTCCGAAGCCGACCCGCTCGCGCTCGCGCACTTCGTCAGCGCGTCCGGGCGCTACCCCGTCTATCTGGCCAAATCGACGCTCTTCGACGTGAGGTTCATCAGGAGCGTCCTGCGCGGAACCGGCCAGATCCCCGTCCACCGCGATCAGGAGGACGCGTCCCTCGCGCTGAAGGACGCCGAGAAGGCCCTGCTGGACGGCGAGTGCCTGGTCGTCTACCCGGAGGGCAGCTGCACCCGCGACCCCGAGCTGTGGCCCATGACCGGGCAGACCGGGGTGGCGCGGCTGGCGCTGAAGACCGGCGCGAAGGTCGTCCCGGTGGCGAACTGGGGCGCGCACGAGCTGATGCCCTACAAGAAGGGCGAGCAGACGGGCCTCGCGGGCGGGCTGAAGAAGGGGTTCCATCCGTTCCCGCGCAAGACGATGAAGGTGGTCGCCGGGCCGCCCGTCGACCTGTCGGCGTACGAGGGGCGCCCGCTCGGCCGGGAGACGCTGCGCGCCGCCACCGACGAGATCATGGCCGCCATCACCGGCCTGCTCGCCGGGCTGCGCGGCCAGGAGCCGCCGAAGGACCGCTACGACCACCACCGGGTCCTGGAGGAGCGCCGCCGGGCGGCCGCGGCCGTGCCCGACCCGGCGAAATCGAAGGCGGACGGCTCGTGACGTTCCGCACCGCCGTGATGGGGGCCGGGTCCTGGGGGACGACGTTCACCAAGCTGCTGCACGACGCGGGCGGCGAGGTCGTCCTGTGGGGCCGGCGCCGCGAGGTCGTCGAGGCCGTGAACGAGCGGCACGAGAACCCCGACTACCTGCCCGGCGTCACGCTGCCCGAGGGGGTCCGCGCGACGCTCGACCCGGCCGAGGCGCTCCGCGGCGCCGATTTCGTCGCGCTGGCCGTCCCGGCGCAGACGCTCCGGCAGAACCTCGCCGCGTGGGTGCCGCTGCTGCCGCCGGACGCCGTGCTCGTCAGCCTGATGAAGGGCGTCGAGCTCGGCACGTCCCGGCGGATGTCGGAGGTCATCTGCGAGGTCGCGGACGTCCCCGAGGAGCGCGCCGGGGTGTTCTGCGGCCCGAACCTCGCCCGCGAGGTCGCCGGCGGGGAGCCCGGCGCGGCCGTCGCCGCCTGCGTGGACGAGGACGCCGCGCAACGCCTCCAGGCCGCGACCATGACGCCGTACTTCCGCGTCTACACCAGCACGGACGTCGTCGGCTGCGAGCTCGGCGGCGCGGTGAAGAACATCGTCGCGCTGTGCGTCGGGATGTCCGTCGGGCTCGGGTTCGGCGCCAGCACGCAGGCGCTGCTGATGACCCGCGGGCTCGCCGAGATCGCCCGGCTCGGCGCCGCGCTCGGCGCCGACGAGCACACCTTCGCCGGGCTCGCCGGGATGGGCGACCTCGTCGGGACGTGCATGTCGCCGCTGTCGCGCAACCGGACCTTCGGCGAGAACCTCGGCCGCGGCATGACGCTGGAGCAGGTCGTCGCCGTCACCAAGCAGACCGCGGAGGGCGTCAAGTCGTCCGAGGCGGTGCTGGAGCTGGCCCGCAAGCACAACGTGGAGATGCCGATCACCGAGGCCGTCACCGCCGTCCTGCACCACGGCATGCCGATCAAGGAGGCGGCCATCGCGCTGATCTCCCGCTCGCCGAAGCCGGAACGGTACGGGGTATGACATGAGCGCCCCCGGCCGCTCGTGGCCGATTCCGGCTGATCAACGGTAGGGTCGGTCCTCATGTCCCAGGCTTCAAAGATCCGCGTGGCGGTGGTCTTCGGCGGACGCAGCTCCGAGCACGCGATCTCCTGCGTCACCGCGGGGGCCGTCATGGCCGCCATCGACCGGGACCGGTACGAGATGGTGCCGATCGGCATCGCCCGCGACGGGCGCTGGGTGCTGCCGCCCGGCGACCTGCGGCTCGCGATCGAGGACGGCCGGCTGCCCGAGGTGACCGGGTCCGGCGGCGTCCTCGCGCTCCCGTTCGACCCCGACAGCCGCGGCCTGATGGTCGTCGAGCAGGGCCAGGTCCCCGAACGGCTCGGCGACGTCGACGTTGTGCTGCCGCTGCTGCACGGCCCCTACGGCGAGGACGGCACCATCCAGGGCCTCCTCGACCTGGCCGGCGTCCGGTACGTCGGGGCCGGGGTGCTGGCCAGCGCGGTCGGCATGGACAAGGGGTTCATGAAGCTCGTCTGGCAGGCGCAGGGGCTGCCCGTCGGCCCGTACGTCCTGGTCGGCGACCGGGAGTGGCGGCGCGAGCGCAAGCGCAAGATCGACGAGATCAAGGAGCTGGGCCTCGCGGACGGCCGGCCCGTGTTCGTCAAGCCGTCCCGCGCCGGGTCCAGCATGGGCATCAGCCGCGTGACCGACGAGGCCGGCCTGGAGGCCGCCGTGGACGCGGCCCGCGAGCACGACCCGAAGGTCATCGTGGAGGCCGCCGTCGACGGCCGCGAGATCGAGTGCGGCGTGCTGCAGGGCCTCGACAACGGCCCCGCCGAGGCGAGCCTGCCCGCCGAGGTGCTGATCGCGGGCGGCCACGACTTCTACGACTTCGAGACCAAGTATCTCGACGGCGCCACCCGCATGGCGATCCCGCCGGACCTGCCGCCCGCCGCGATCGAGGAGGTCCGCCGCCTCGCCGTGCGGGCGTTCGACGCCCTCGACTGCGAGGGCCTCGCCCGCGTCGACTTCTTCCACACGCCGGACGGCGGGTGGATCCTCAACGAGATCAACACCATGCCCGGCATGACGCCCACGTCGGCGTTCCCGCAGATGTGGGCGGCGACCGGGCTCGACTACCCGGCGCTGGTCGACCGCCTCATCCAGACCGCCCTGCAACGCTCCACAGGGCTGCGCTAGCCGGACGGCGGCCATCCGCCATCCGCTAGCCGAACGGCAGCCATCCGGACGCCTTCAGCGTGGCGGCGTCGGTGGCCCGGGCGCCGGCGTCGGAGATCGTCCAGAGCGTGTCGCCCACGATCAGTGATCGCTGGATCGAGCGTCCGTACCCGTCGTCCTTCGGATGCGTCACCGTGCCCATCCGGCGCACCTCGTCGCCCTCGACCTTGAGGACGAGCGCCTCGCCTCCGCCGCTTCGCGCTCCGGTGGCCGGGATGACCGTCAGGCCCGTCGCGGGCCAGTACAGGAACGCGTGCGGCTCGAACTCGGCGGCGGCGTTGGCCTCGGGGAGCCGGTAGGCGTCCAGCCGCCGCGGCCCGGATCTCACGTCGAAGAGCGAGACCTGCAGGCCGAGCCTCCGGCCGGTCTCGTCGGCGTCCTGCCCGACGCCGAGGAGCCGTCCGTCGCCGACCGGATGCAGGTAGGCGGAATAGCCGGGGATCTTCAGCTCGCCGGTGCGGCGGGGGCGGCGCGGGTCCGCTAGGTCGAGCACGTACAGCGGGTCGACCTGGCGGAACGTCACGACGTACGCGGCCGGGCCGATGAACCGGACGGAGTAGATCCGCTCGCCCTTGCCCAGGCCGTCGACGCGTCCGACCTCGTCGAGGCGGGCGCCGTTCTGCGCGAGGACGTACACCGAACTCTGCGACGACCGGTTTCCCGGGTCGAACCTGCTGGTCGTCGTGGCCAGCCTCAGGTTCCCGTCGTGCTCGGACATCGAGTACTGGTTGAGCAGGTCGCCCTTTACCGAACCGGACGCCACGTAACGGGGCCGCCCCTTGCCGCCGACGTCGAACTTGTACACGTCGGTGCGCTGCTCGGGGGGCTTCGCCGACGACCTCCTCGGCATCGGGATGTACGGCTGCGGGGGAGTGCCGGTGACGTAGAGGCTCTTCCCGTTGCCGTACACGGTCGACCCCTCGGCGGTGACGGCGATGGCCTGCGGATCGCCGAGGCCCTGCGCCAGGTCGAACGTCAGCACGCTCAGCATGGACGAGCCCGCGTACGAGGCCGGGCGGCTGACCTGGTCACAGGGAGGCCGGTACTTCTTCGCGGCGCCGCCGTTCCCGCCGTCCACCTGGAAGGACGGCAGCCAGGCGTCGAGCGGCGCCTTCATCACAGCCGCCCGGTTCGCCTCGACGGCCTCGTCCTCGCCCCGGCCGCCGTCGCTCCGGCCGTCACGCGTCGGGAAGTCGATCCGCGGCCTGGACTGCATCACGACCCGCACCGTGGAGCCGCTCTGCCGCGCGTCCATGTAGCCGGCCTCGGTCGTCATGGTCCCGACGACCTTCGGGGCGCCGGAGATGTCGACCAGCGTCAGCCGGGTCGTCGGCGTCGGCCGCACCGGTTCGTCCGGCAGCACCGGCTTGGACGAGCCCTCCATCCCCGGGGCCGGCGGACGCTCGAACGGGATCATCATCGAGCGCTGGGTCATCACGAGCACGCGGTCGCCGCTGAGCAGCATCTGCCCCTCGCCGTCCGGGCCGAGCCCTCGGGGCCCCGGTATGTCCAGCGTGTGCGCGACCTTGCGGGTGGCGGGGTCGATGACATGGAGTTCGCCGCCGGCGAGCGTCACGATCCGGCGGCCGTCGGTCTTGACGAGGTCGGGCTCGTCGGCGGCCGCCTCATGCGAGTTCGTCGTGGAGTGCTGCGGGGGCGAACCCTGCGCCCCGTCCGGGGCCTCCGCCGATTGCGGACCCTTCCGCAGGGCGGTGTCGCCCTCGGGCAACGCGAGCATCGGGGGGCCGTCGGTCAGCCCGTACGGGCCGACCTTGTCCGCCGTCGCACGGCGCAGACCGTCCAGGAGGGCGTCGCACCCGTCATAGGCGACGAGCCGCATCGGCGGCGCCGGGACCGGCGGATCCTGGGACCCGGACGACCCGCTGCACCCGGTTGCCCCGGCGAGCACCAGCACCGTCGTGGCTGACACAAACGAACGTCCACGCATTGACTTTGGACGCTCGCCCAACGCACGAGGTTCCACTCAAGTACCGACTTATCGCCCTACGGCCATTGCTCGCCGCGGAACTGCTGGCCTGATGGCGGTCCGCTCGGATGTGGCCCTGGGCCCGCGTTGGCGCGCTGGTGGCTTCGGCTCCGGGAGGCGGCTGGATGTGCCAGGCTTGGGGGGCTGTACCCCCGTCCGAGGAGAATGTCCCGTGTCGCATCGCGGCCTGCCGGAACGCATCGGCCCGTACCGGGTCGTGGACCGGCTCGGTGAGGGTGGGATGGGCACGGTGTACGCCGGGCTGGACGAGTCGGGACGCAAGGTCGCCATCAAGGTGATCAGGCGCGAGTTCGCCGCCGACCGGCAGTACCGCGCGCGGTTCGAGGCGGAGGTCGCGGCGGCGCAGCGGGTCCGGCCGTTCTGCACGGCGCCCGTCCTGGACGCCGACCCCGCCGCCGACCCGCCCTACCTCGTCACCGAGTTCGTGAACGGGCCGAGCCTGGACGCGGCCGTGGCCAAGGACGGCGCGCTGCGGGGCGCCGACCTGGAGGCCGTCGCGGTCGGGATCGCGACCGCGCTGACCGCCATCCACGACGCCGGCGTCGTCCACCGCGACCTGAAGCCTGCCAACGTGGTCCTGTCCACGTTCGGGCCGCGGGTCATCGACTTCGGCATCGCCCGCTCCCTGGACGGGACGCGCCTCACCGCGACCGGCGGCATCGTCGGCACGCCCGCGTTCATGGCCCCCGAGCAGCTGGACGGACGCGGCGCCACACCGGCGTCCGACGTGTTCGCCTGGGGCGCGACCGTGGCGTTCGCCGCGCGCGGCGGGCCGTGCTTCGACGGCGCCTCGATCCCGGCGATCATGCACCAGATCCTCAGCGGCGACCCGGACCTGAGCGGGCTGGGCGGCTCGCTCCTGAACGCCGTCCGCTCGGCGCTCGCCAAGGACCCGGCACGGCGCCCGACCGCCCAGTCCCTGCTGGACGGGCTCATCTCCAGCGGTGTCCGACAACCCGCCCAGACCGCGGACCATCCCCGGACGCAGGCACCCGCGCAGCCCCGGACGCCGGCACCCCCACGGCATGAGACGCAGGCTTCCGCGCAGCAGCGGACGCAGGGGGCGGGGAGCTTCCAGACCCCGGCTCCGGCGCTCGCCGCCGGGGAGGCGGAGGTGCTGGTCGAACAGCAGTACCGGCAGGCCGCCCAGGCCGGTGACCCGGCCGCGATGCGCAACCTCGCCATGCTGCTGAACGGGCAGGGCCGCACGGCCGAGGCGGAGACGTGGAACCGGTACGCCGACGCGATCGCCGCCCGCGGCACCGCCTACCCGCAGCCCGCGGGCTACACCGGCTATCCGACGCAGCCGCCGCACCCGGCGTCCGGCCACCAGTTCCCGGCCGCCGCGCACCATCCGCACGCCAAGCGGCCCATCAACAGCCTCGCGATCTACGCGGTCTCCATGGGGGCGGTCGGGCTGATCACGTGCGGGCTCCCGTCCATCCCGGCGATCATCGCGGGGCATATGGCGTGGGCGCGGCTGCGCCGCTCCGGCGAGCGCGGGCTGGGCCTCGCGGTGACCGGGATCGCGCTCGGCTGGGTCATGGTCGCGTTCTGGGCGCTGGTCGCCTTCGGCGCGGCCCTCCCGGACGAGACCTGACCGCCAACCGCCAACCGCCAGCCGTCGGCCGCAGGAAAATGCGTTGCGGCGGTCTCCCGGACGATGGCACCGTGGACGACGTCAGCCCGTCCAAGACACGAGGCTTCTGAGAGGAGGACCGGCCATGGCTCTGGAGCAGTATCGACTTCGACTGCCCTCGGCGTCGCGCGCCCGCCCCGGCCGGTATCCCGTCTCCTGACGATTCCCTGGTCGAGCCGCCGCGAGTGACGCCACCTCGCGAATCTTCTTGCGGCTCTACTCCAACAGGTAGAGAGGCCACTCTCAGAAAGTGGACGTTCCGGGTTCGACTCCCGGGAGCCGCACGCATGCCTCCGTAGTCCAACCTCCGAGGAGGCACGACGCGGCCGGTCCGGTCGCGTGACGCGGGCCCTGGCGGTCCGTGCATGGGGCGGCGCCGACGTTCGGAGAGTCGGGTCCGGCTGTAACCCGGTTGCCTTTGCGCTGAGTGGGTTCGAATCCCACCCGCCTCACCGTCCAGCGCTGGTGAACTCTGTTTCGCGCTCTGACCTTGGGTAACTCGTAAACGCGCATGCGCGGGGTCATCATGCGATGACAGGGGGCGAGCATGGGGTCTTGGCGAAGACACGCGGCCGGAGGACTGATCCTGCTGTTCTGCGCCGTGGCTTGCGGGACGGACAAGGCGTCCCCGGCGACCACGCCACTGCCGATGCAACCGAGTGGCCTGGCCGTCGGAGGCGACGTCCAGCCCCAGGCGACGGACGTCACGAAGACCCGCGTCTCCGACGCCCAGCTGCAGCAGATCGCCGCTGCGTGCCGTGAGGCGGTCGAGATCACCGATGCGGGCGGCGACCCGTGCGCCCGGTCCATCAAGGAGCAGTTCAAGAACCAGCGGCCGTGCCGGGCGGACGCCCCCTGCATGATCGCGCGCGAGACGAGCTCCAACCCGGCCGGGATCGTCGAGATCAAGGACAGCTCATCGTGTGCGGGCGGGGAAGGGAACGTGTGCCTGCGGGTGGGAGTGAAGACCAGGACGGAGTTCTTCGACGTCGCCGCGACGACCCCGCCCGAGGCGTCGCCCGGCGACGGGCCCCCGTCCAAGGACTCGACATCGCCCGGCGGTGACTCGCCCTCGCCCGAGGGGCCGAGCGGCGGGAGCGAGATCACGCCGGAGAGCCCGGAAGACGCCCCGTCCGAAGAGGACGACCCCGGCCCCGCCGGGACGTGACCGATGTCCGCCGACCCCGCCGAAGGGCCCGCCGACGAGCCTTCCGAGGCGGCCGCCGCGTCGTCCGGCGGGGATCGGGCGATCGGGCAGCTCGTCGAGGTCGCCGGACGGGTGCTGGCGTCCACCGGTGTGCTGACGGCGATCCTGTACTACTTCGGCTACGTGCGCGAGCGGTCGCTCTTCGCCTACTTCGGGATCGACCTCGGCACGGTCGGCTTCACGACGACGGACTACCTCGTGAAGAGCGCGGGGCCGGTGTTCTCCCCGCTGGCGTCGGTGATGGTGTTCGGCGTGGGCGCGCTCATCGCCCATCATCTCCTCGTCCATCTGCTGCGCGGGGCGTCCAGCCGCGGGCGGATGGTCATCTGTGTGCTGCTCACGGCCCTGGCCGTCACCCTGGTCACGATCGGCGCCGTCAGCCTGCACCGGCACGCCGACGACATCATCAGCGGGCCCTACCTGTCGCCCGCGGCGCTCGGCGCCGGGACCCTGCTGCTGGAGTACGTCGCCGAGACCGCGATGCGCTACGGGGTGGCGCGGGGCGCGTGGGCGGAGATCCTCGTGTCGACCCGTTCCGTCCGGCGCCTGATGCTCATCGCGCTCGCGCTGATCGCGGCCTTCTGGGCGACGGCCAACGCGGCACAGGAGCACGGCAACGACGCGGCCCGCGCCATCGAGCTGTCGCTGCCGACCAGCGCGCAGGCGGTCGTGTACTCCCGGGAGCGCCTGCACATCACCGGATCCGGGGTCGGCGTGCTGCGGTTGAGCACCGAGGACGCCGCGTTCAAGTACCGCTACAACGGCCTGCGCACGCTCGCGCACGAGGGAGGCACCTGGTTCCTGCTCCCGGTCGGCTGGACGCGTGACAACGGCGCCACGGTCATCCTGCTCCCCGACTCGACGAAGGACATCCGGGTCGATCTGGCGCCCTGACGGCCCGCGTGGTCGCTGCGAGCCTGCACCTACCCGCACGGGGTGGTCAGATCTGGCCTTCGGGCTTCTTCGGGATCGTCGCCTTGATCAGCGGGCCGAGTTCGATGAGCACGTCCCCGGCCGGGTTGTACTTGGGCGGGACGGTCACCTCGACGTACGCCTGCCGCGCGACGGCGGTGAACGTGACCGGGCGGTTCACCGGCTGCCCGAACCAGTCGATCCCGTTGATCGTCACCAGCTGGGACGTGGGATGGAGCGTCGCGGGACGCGGTACCCCGCAGCGCAGCGCGATCGAGGGCGAACCCCAGGCGGCGGTCAACGGCGAACTCGGGGAGGTGTCGCGGCGGCCCTGCCCGCGCACTTTCTCTGGGAGCCGGAGCCCCTCGCACAGCCGCTCTGTGGCGGTGTCGGGCTGGGGCACCGGCACCTGGACGGCTCCGTCGCCGCACGCGCCGATCATCAGCGCCAGCCCCGCGACCAGGAACGTCCGGGCAATGCGCCTCTTGGGGCCTCCCAGGCCCCCCGGAAAAGGCGGATTCCTTCTGAGGGGACGACCCCTCAGGCCCGTAGGCAGAAGCAATTCAGATATGGACGATCGGGCACGTGAGCGTGCGGGTGATGCCCTCGACCGCCTGGATCTGGGCGACGACGAGCTTGCCGAGCTCGTCGACATTGCGCGCCTCCGCTCGGACGATCACGTCGTAAGGTCCCGTGACGTCCTCCGCCAGAGTGACGCCGGTTATGCCGGAGATGTGGCTTGCCACCTCGGCCGCCTTGCCGACTTCGGTCTGGATGAGGATGTAGGCCTGCACCATCACGTCCTCCCCGGGCGGAGAATCAACCGTCGGACGGTTCACCGTATCGTGTTACGCGCCCCCGCGCGTGGCCGGGGGCGGGCGCGCCCCGAGCGGGCGCGCGCCGGGCGGTCGGAACACGGGGAATCGGCGCGGATGGGGCGGATGGGCACGATCGGGGACGTGGGCGAGTTCGGGCTGATCGCCCGGCTGACCCGCCGGCTGCCGCAGGGGCCGGACGTGCGGCTCGGGCCCGGCGACGACGCGGCCGTGATCTCCGCGCCGGACGGGCGTGTCGTGGCCACCACCGACCTGCTCGTGGAGGGGCGGCACTTCCGACGCGACTGGTCCGGGCCGTACGACATCGGGCGCAAGGCCGCCGCGCAGAACCTCGCCGACGTCGTCGCGATGGGCGCCCGGCCCACGGCGCTGCTCGTCGGGTTCGCGGCCCCGCCGGACACCGAGGCGGGCTGGGCCGAACGCCTCTACGACGGGCTCGCTGACGAATGCCGCGTGGCCGGGGCGTCCGTCGCGGGAGGCGACGTCGTCGGCGCGCCCGGCATCACGCTCGCGATCACCGCGCTCGGGGATCTGGGCGGCGCGGCGCCGCTCACCCGGTCCGGGGCGCGTCCGGGCGACGTCGTGGCCGTCCGGGGACGGCTAGGCCACGCCGCCGCCGGGCTCGCCCTGCTCACCGGAGGGCGGGACGGCCCAGCCGAGCTGATAGCCGCGCACCGCCGCCCGGAGCCCCCGTACGCGGCGGGGGAGGAGGCGCGCTCCCACGGCGCCACCGCGCTGCTGGACGTGAGCGACGGGCTCGTCCAGGACCTCGGGCACCTCGCGGGCGCGAGCGGTGTGCGGATCGAGATCGACTCGTCCGCCGTGCCCGTCCCGGCGATCCTCGGCCCGGACGGGCTGCTCCACGCGCTCACCGGAGGCGAGGACCACGCCTTCGCCGGGACCTTCCCTCCGGACGCCGTCCTGCCCTCGTCCTGGACGGTGATCGGGACCGCCCGCGAGGGGGCGGGAGTGCGCGTGGACGGGCGCGAGCCGCCGACCGGCGCGTGGGATCATTTCCCGACGTGAGACGCCCTGCACGGAGCGAGTCCGCCTGTGCGCGTTGGGGCATCCTGTAGGCACGGTTGGTACGGGTTTGGTATACATCCTCTGATCGAAGAGGGATGGGATGGGACGACACACCAGGCGCGAAGAACCGGACGACGAACCCGTACCGGACGCCTCCGCGTCCCAGGGTCCGTTCTACGGCGCTCCGCCGGGCACGTCCTTCGACGCCTTCTCCGGGCCGACCGACGACCGCGTCTACGTGTCACCGCACGAACGCATCTCGACCGGCCCTCCGCCCGACGCGGAACGCACGCACGGCCCTCCAGGACGGCCCAGGTTCGACCCCCTTCCAGGGGACTATCCCGGTGACTATCCAGGCGCTCCCAGCCCCCATCCCGCCGCGGCTCCCGAAGACCCGTTCGGCTCGTTCGAGCCACTCGCGCCGTCCGACACGCGAGACGCGCGAGACCCGAGAGAACCGAGAGAACCGGACGCCGAGACGTCCGGCTCCGCCGGCGGTGGACCGTTCAAGTTCCTCTCGGTGCTCCCCGTCCCGCTGCTGCCGATCGTCGCGCTCGTCATCGCGGTCGGGATCGTCGCCTACGCGCTGAGCACGCAGCAGATCTCGCTCAACTTCGCGGGCGGCGTGCCGCACGACAGCACGCAGACCAACCCCAGGGACAACCAGGTCTCCCAGCGCGAGCAGAACGAGCGCGCCAGCCGCGGCGCCGGCCGGACCGACGGCCTCATCATCGCCTTCAAGGTCGCGTCGAGGAGCCCGGACGGTTTCAGGGCGACCGCCACGATCGCCAACAAGGGGCCGCGGCCCGTCACCAGGTGGGCGCTCGCGTTCAAGATCCCCAGCGCGTCCGTCACCGCCATCAAGGGGGCCACCGTCGTGAAGACGGGCGAGGTCGCCTACGTCCGCGGACGCACCGGCATTGCGCCCGGCGCGACGGTGCGGATCGTGTTCGCCGCGCGGGGCACCGCGGCCAAGCCGTCGACGTGCATCCTGAACAGCCAGCCCTGCGCCATCGTCTGAGACAGACGCCGCCCCCGCCCGCCGCCCCTGCCCGCTCACCGAGCTCGTCCGGCGGTGCGTAAGCCATAAAGTGGACGCATGACGCACTCCCCGTCCGCCGTCCCGTCCACGCGGCAGGCACCGCCGCTCGTGCTCACCGTCGCGGGCTCCGACTCCGGCGGCGGCGCCGGAATCCAGGCGGACCTGAAGACCATGCTCGCGCTCGGCGTCCACGGGATGAGCGTCATCGCCGCCGTCACCGCGCAGAACTCGCTCGGCGTCCAGGGGTACTGGGAGCTGCCGGTCGAGGCGGTGCGGGCCCAGCTCGACTCCGTGCTGTCCGACATCGGCGTCCACGCGATCAAGACGGGGATGCTCGCGTCCACGGTCCTGGTCGAGACCGTCGCGGAGGCTCTGGCGGCCTCGGACGCGCCCGCCGTGGTCGACCCCGTCGGCGTGTCCAAGCACGGCGACTCGCTGCTCGCGCCCGACGCCGTCCAGGCCGTCCGCTCGGTGCTGCTGCCGGCCGCGACCGTCGTCACGCCCAACCTCTACGAGGTGGAGCAGCTCACCGGCGTCAAGGTGGTGGACGAGGCGGGTCTGCGCGAGGCCGCCGAGGCGGTCAAGGCGCTCGGCCCGCAGTGGGTCCTGATCAAGGGCGGGCACCTGCCGGGCGAGCCCGCCGACCTGCTGTTCGACGGGGAGCGCGAGCACCGGTTCACCGCGCCCCGGCACGACAACCGGCACACCCACGGCACCGGGTGCACGCTCGCGTCCGCGATCGCGTCGCACCTGGCGCTCGGCGCGGACGTCCCCGCCGCGGTGGCGAAGGCGAAGGAGTACGTGACGGGCGCGATCGCGGCGGGCTTCCCGCTCGGCGCGGGCATCGGCCCCGTCGACCACGGCTGGCGCCACCGCACCTGACGTCACTGAACCTGACGCCACCGCACTGCCCCGACGCGCCAGAGCCGGAGGCCAGGACGCACAAAAAACCGGCTCATCGGGCCATCCCGATGAGCCGGCCGAAGCCCTGCCCGGCGGTGCTCAGACCGTCGGCTTGACGACCTTCCCGGCCTTGATGCAGGACGTGCACGCGTTGATCCGCTTGGTGCTGCCGTTCACGACGGCGCGCACGCGCTGGATGTTGGGGTTCCAGCGGCGCGGGGTGCGGCGGTGCGAGTGGGAGACGCGCATGCCGAAACCGGGTCCCTTGCCGCAGACGTCGCAGACGGAAGCCACGGGAAACTCCAAGTGGTGTCGAAGCTCTGACCGGAGCGCCGCCCGTCGCCGCTGTGGGCGAGCCGGGCATCATGGGCGCTCACTGATGAGCGCCTCGGACGAGGCGCACGGATCAGAGTAGCCGACAGCCAGTCGGATAGGCGAATCGGCGTGCGAACATCCGGCTTTACGGCTTCCCCAGGACGCCCTTGACACGGTACAGAAGAGTCGGGCGAAAGCTGAGAGGGGCGGGGCGTGGGTGAAGTCCTCGACATGGCGGCGATCCGGCGGTGGTGCAGGGGCGCCGCGGAGGCGCTGGGCAGCACCCGGACGGAGATCGACGCGCTGAACGTGTTCCCCGTCCCGGACGGCGACACCGGTACCAATCTGCACCTGACCGTGCTCGCGGCCGCGGACGCTCTGGACGAGCTCCCGGACGGCGCGGGCGACCCGGACACCTGGCGGGAACTGGCGCGGGGCGCTCTCCTGGGCGCGCGCGGCAACTCCGGCGTGATCCTCAGCCAGGTGTTCCGCGGTCTCGCGGACGTCCTCGGCCCGCTGGACGCGCCGCCCGGCGCGGCCGAGTTCGCTGCCGCGCTGGAGCACGCGTCCGGCCTGGCCCGCGGCGCCGTGGAGCATCCCGTCGAGGGAACGATCCTGAGCGTCCTGGACGCCGCCTCCTCCGCATGCACCTCGGCCACGGGAACGTCCGCCACCGGCCTCGCCGAGGCGACGCAAGCCGCCGCCGCGGGCGCGAGGCGGGCGCTGCACCTCACCACCGGCCAACTGGACGTGCTGGCCCGCAGCGGCGTCGTGGACGCGGGCGCCGCCGGGCTCTGCATCGTGCTCGACGCGCTCGTCGCCGAGATCACCGAGGAGTACCCCGAGCACTACGAGGTGCCGGCCCGCACTTCCGGCACGCCGGCCTCCGCGCAAGGGCGTCCGAAACCGCGGAACGGTCCCGGCTACGAGGTCATGTACTTGCTGTACGCGCAGGACGACGCCGTCCACACCCTCCGCGAGAAGCTCGACCGCCTCGGAGATTCGCTGGTCGTGGTAGGCGGCGGCGGGCTTTGGAACGTTCACGTGCACGTGGACGACGCGGGCGCGGCCATCGAGGCGGGCCTGGCGGCGGGGCGCCCGCACCGGATCCGCGTCACCTACCTGCACGCCGGGACGCGGGAGCCGCACGCCCCGCACACCGGCCGCGCGGTGATCGCGGTCACCGCCGCCGACGGCCTGGCCGCGCTGTTCGAGGAGTGCGGGGCCCGGGTCGTCCGCCGCGATCCGGGTTCGGCGCCGCCGCTCGCGGTCCTGACGGAGGCGATCCTCGCGGCGGGCGACGAGGTGACCGTCCTGCCGAACGAGCCCGAGGTCCTGTCCCTCGCCGAGGCCGCGGCGGAACGTGCCCGCGAGGCGGGGGCGAGCATCGCGGTCGTCCCGGCCAAGGCGTCCGTCCAGGGGATGGCGGCGCTCGCGGTGCACGACCCGCTGCGCCGCTTCGCCGAGGACGTGATCGAGATGACCCGCGCCGCCGGGGCCACCCGGTTCGGCCACCTGGAGGTCGCCGGGCAGGAGGCGGTCACGAGCGTCGGCCTGTGCCAGCCGGGCGACGTGCTCGGCCTGATCGAGGGCGACGTCGTGACGATCGGCGCGGGCGTCGCGGAGGTCGCGCGGCACGTCCTGGACCGGATGCTGTCGGGCGGCGGCGAGCTGGCCACGCTGATCATCGGCCTGTACGCGCCGCCCGGCCTCGCCGCCGCGCTCGAAGGGCATCTGCGCGACACGCATCCGGACGTGGAGGTCGGCGTCTACGACGGCGGCCAGGAACGGTACCCGCTCCTCATGGGCATCGAGTGAGCATCAGGGGCATCGAGTGAGCATCGCCTGATTCCCGTCGCCCCCATCGGCTAGAAAAGACAGCGTGGCGAATCTCGACGAGCCGTTGCGCAATGTCCTCGGCGACAAGACGGCCAAGGTGCTGGAGAAGGGCCTCGACCTGCGCACCGCCGGCGACCTCCTGCACCACTACCCGCGCCGCTACGCGCACCGCGGCGAGCTCACGCAGCTCAGCGGCCTGCAGGACGGCGAGCACGTCACCGTCATGGCGGAGGTCGTGAAGGTCCAGGGCCGCACCCTCACCCGCAGCCCCGGCTACGTCCTGGAGATCACCGTCACGGACGGCACCGGCGAGCTGAAGCTGAGCTTCTTCGGCCGGAAGGGCTCCTACCGGCCGGAGAAGGACCTCTCGCCCGGGACGCGCGGCCTGTTCGCCGGGAAGATCAGCACCTACCGGCCGCGCAGCGGGAAGGCGGTCCGCCAGCTCGCGCACCCGCAGTACAAGGTCGTCCGCGAGACGGGCGCCGAGCAGGCCGCGCAGGAGTGGGCCGACGAGATCATCCCGATCTACCCGTCGACGAAGAACCTGCCGATCGAGACGATCGGCACGTCCGTCGGCACCGTGCTCGACCAGCTCGACCTGCCCGCCGACCCGATGCCCGCGCCGCTCCTGCGGCGCCGCGGTCTGATCGGGCTGCGCGAGGCGTACGAGGGCATCCACCGCCCGCAGAGCTGGGAGGAGCTGGGCCGCGCCAAGAAGCGCCTCAAATGGGACGAGGCGTTCGTCGTCCAGGTCGCACTGGCACAGCGCCGCCTCGCCGCCGCCGCCCTCCCCGCAACGCCGCGCCCGCCGTCCTTCGGCGGCCTCCAGGCGGAGTTCGACGCGCGCCTGCCGTTCGAGCTCACCAAGGGCCAGCGCGAGGTGGGCGACGAGATCGCCGCCGACCTGGCCCTCGAACACCCCATGCACCGCCTCCTCCAGGGCGACGTCGGCTCCGGGAAGACGGTCGTCGCGCTGCGCGCCATGCTCCAGGTCGTGGACGGCGGCGGGCAGGCCGCCCTGCTCGCGCCGACCGAGGTCCTCGCCCAGCAGCACTACCGGTCGATCACCGGCATGCTCGGTGACCTCGCCCAGGCCGGGCAGCTCGGCGGCGCCGACAACGCCACCCGCGTCGCGCTCCTCACCGGGTCGCAGGGCGCGAAGGCGCGCAAGGAGGCCCTGCTGGACGCCGCGTCCGGCGCCGCGGGCATCGTCGTCGGCACCCACGCGCTCCTCCAGGAGAGCGTCCAGTTCGCCGACCTGGGCCTCGTCGTCGTGGACGAGCAGCACCGCTTCGGCGTCGAACAGCGGGACGCGCTGCGCGAGAAGACCGGCGGCGGGCGGCCGCACGTCCTGGTCATGACGGCGACGCCGATCCCGCGCACGGTGGCGATGACGGTGTTCGGCGACCTGGAGACGTCCGTCCTCGGGCAGCTCCCGGCGGGCCGCTCCGAGATCCAGACCCACGTGGTGCCTCCGGAGAAGCCCGCGTTCTTCGCCCGTACCTGGGAGCGCATCAAGGAGGAGGCGTCCAAGGGCCGTCAGGTCTACATCGTCTGCCCGCGCATCGGCGAGCAGGAGGGCGACGAAGGCGACGCCATCGCGCCCGACGACGAGGGCCGCCGCTCACCGCTCGGCATCATGGAGGTCCTGCCGAAACTGGAGGAACTGCTCTCCGGGCTGAGCATCGGCGTCCTGCACGGCAAGCTCCACCCCGACGAGAAGGACGCGGTGATGCGCCGCTTCACCGACCGCGACCTGGACGTCCTGCTCGCCACCACGGTCATCGAGGTCGGCGTGGACGTCCCCAACGCCACCGTCATGGTGATCATGGACGCGGACCGGTTCGGCGTCTCCCAGCTCCATCAGCTCCGCGGACGCGTCGGACGCGGCTCCCTGCACGGCCTGTGCCTCCTCGTCACCGACGCCGAGCCCGGCAGCAAGGCCCGCGAACGCCTCGACGCCGTCGCCTCCACCACCGACGGCTTCAAACTCTCCCGCCTGGACCTGGAACAACGCCGCGAGGGCGACGTTCTGGGCGCCGCCCAGGCAGGCCGCACCTCCAGCCTCCGCCTCCTGACCCTCCAGAAGGACGAGGACGTAATCCGCGACGCCCGCGAAGAGGCGACGACACTGGTCGAGAAAGACCCGGACCTCTCCGACCACCCCGGCCTGGCCACCGTCCTCGCCTCGCTCCTGGACGAAGACCGCGCCGACTTCCTCGAAAAGGCCTGATCGTGACAACGGAGAACGCACGGGCGATTACAGGCGTCTAACGTATAGCCGATCGTAAGTGGCCATGCGGCGCCCGCGCGGGTACAGGTCCCGTGGCGGGTCTCGCATGCGACGGAGGAGCTCCCATGACGGCCGTTGGCCCATTGCTGCCCGGCGACCCGGCTCGGCTCGGGCGGTACGAGCTGGTCGGACGGATCGGGGAGGGCGGGCAGAGCGTCGTCTACCTGGGGCGCCGTGAGGACGGCGAGCAGGCCGCGGTGAAGCTGCTGCGCGACCGGTTCAGCCGCGATCCGGAGTGGCGGGCGCGGTTCGAGCGGGAGATGCGGATGATCGGGCGGGTCGCCGGGTTCTGCACCGCCCAGGTCCTCGACGCCGACATCTCCGGCGACCTGCCCTACGTCGTCAGCGAGTACGTGCCGGGGCCGTCGCTGAGCGGCCTCGTCAACGAGAAGGGGCCGCGCACCGGCACCGACCTCGACCGGCTCGCGATCGGGACCGTGACGGCGCTGGCGGCGATCCACCGGGCGGGCATCCTGCACCGCGACTTCAAGCCGTCCAACGTGCTGATGGGCCCGGACGGGCCGCGCGTCATCGACTTCGGCATCGCGCGGATCGCCGGGGCGTCGGCGACCAAGGGCAGCGGCGTGGTGGGGACCCCGTCGTACATGGCGCCCGAGCAGGTCACCGACACCGACCTCGGCACGGGCGTGGACCTGTTCACCTGGGCGGCGACGATGCTGTTCGCGGCGACGGGACGGCACCCGTTCGGCAACGACACGATCTCCGCGGTGTTCCACCGGATCCTGAACTACGAGCCCGACCTGTCGGCGCTGCCGGAGTCGCTGCGCGGCGTCGTCGCGTCCTGCCTGGCCAAGGACCCGGCGCGCCGCCCGGAGGCGCAGGGGGTGCTGCTGAACCTGCTCGGCGGCGTCGACACGATCGACGACGGCGACATGGGCACGCTCAGCACCGGCGCCCATTTCGCGGGCGATCCGAGGACACCGCCGTCGGCGCCGCCGACCGTCGGCCGGGCCGATCACCTGATGGGGACGGACCCGGGCGGCACCGGCCCCGGGATCGGCCTCGGAACCGGCCCTGGAATGGGCGGCCCGCTGGGCTACGCGCAGTCGCCGCAGACCGTCCCGCCGCGGCGGCGCCGCCGGGGGCTGGGCATCGCCGCGGCCGCGGCGGCGGTGCTGCTCGCGGCCGGGGTGGGCGGGGCGTCGTGGGCGCTGCTGTCCGGCGGCTCGGGGGAGAAGCCCGCGAAGGC
>NZ_VCKW01000102.1 GCF_005889715.1 Actinomadura soli | reverse complement strand
GTCATGGTCAGGCGGACACCACCGGCGCGCCGGACATGACGACCCCCTCCTCGGCGAGCTCGTCCAGGGCGCGGTCGACGGTCGCCTTGCTGACCCCGGCGGTGAGGTCGAGCAGGACGGCGGTGCGCAGCCCCGCGCGGGCGGCGTCCACGGCGGTGGCGCGGACGCAGTGGTCGGTGGCGATGCCCGCGATGTCGACGGCGTCCACACCGCGGGCGGCGAGCCAGTCGGCGAGGGGCTGCTCGTCGTCGGACACGCCCTCGAAGCCGCTGTAGGCGGCGGTCTCGCGGCCCTTGCTGAACACGGCCTCGATGGGCGCGAGCGCGAGGTTGGGGTGGTAGTCGGCGCCCGGCGTGCCGATCACGCAGTGCGGCGGCCAGGTGTCGACGAAGTCGGGCTCGGCGGAGAAGTGGGCGCCCGGGTCGAGGTGGAAGTCGCGGGTCGCGACGATGTGCGCGTACTCGGGCCGGTGCCCCGCCATGTACCCGGAGATGGCCGTGGCGACGTCCGCCCCGCCGGCCACCGCGAGCGAGCCGCCCTCGCAGAAGTCGTTCTGTACATCGACGATGATCAGAGCCTTCTTGCCCATGACCGCTCCCTGTACGTGGCACCTCGACCGAAAAGTCCGTTTCATCCGCTCTCTTCTGAGACGGGGCATTCTCGGCCCGTCACAGGGATGAAAAGGGCTCAATGGGGACCGTACCCCAGCTCCGCCCGGATGTTCTCAGCGGCGCGGGCCACCGTTGACGAACTCGGTGGGGAGCGCGGGCTCGCCTTTGGAAAGCTGCGTCGCCGTCGGCGGCAGTTCGGCGATCGCTCGCGCGTGGCGTTCTCGGGCGTCGAGGAGCGATTCGCGTCCGATGATCTCGCCGTTCCGCACCAGCGGTACGTGCAGGACGCGGTCGCGCGGGCCGGGTATCGGTTCACCGGTGGTGACGGTCTCGGCGAAGGCGGTGCCGTGGCCGTCGATGCGGCGGACGGCCGTCTTCCGTCCGCCGCGGCTCGGCTTGCCGGTGGAGCGTTTCGCGACCGGGCGCATGGGCGCGTCGTCCTCGGGGGCGTCCGAGCGGGCGACGAGCTTGTAGACGAGCGACGCCGTGGGCGCACCGGAACCGGTTACCAGGGACGTCCCGACGCCGTAGCCGTCCACCGGCGCGGCGGCGAGGGCGGCGATGCCGAACTCGTCCAGGTCGCCGGTGACGACGATGCGCGTGTCGTGCGCGCCGAGCGAGTCGAGCTGGTCGCGGACGCGGCGCGCCATCACCCCGAGGTCGCCGCTGTCGATGCGGACGGCCCCCAGGGAAGGCCCGGCGAGCTCCACCGCCGTCCGGACGGCCCGTTCGACGTCGTAGGTGTCGACGAGCAGCGTGGTGCTCTCGCCCAGCGCGGCGAGCTGGGCCTCGAAGGCGTGCCGCTCGCTGTCGTGCAGGAGCGTGAACGAGTGCGCGCTCGTCCCGGCGGTCGGCACCCCGTAGAGCCGGCCCGCCTCCAGGTTGGACGTGGTGGCGAACCCCGCGATGTAGGCGGCGCGGGCGGAGGCCACGGCGGCGCGCTCGTGGGCCCGCCGCGACCCCATCTCGATGATCGGACGGCCCTGCGCCGCCTGCACCATCCGGGACGCGGCCGACGCGATCGCGCAGTCGTGGTTCAGGATCGACAGCGCGAGGGTCTCCAGCAGGACGGCCTCCGCGAACGTCCCCTCCACCACCAGGATCGGCGATTCCGGGAAGTAGCACTCGCCTTCGGCATAACCCCAGACGTTCCCGGTGAAGCGGTACTTCTCCAGCCAATGCGCGGTGGGCTCGTCCACGATGCCGTTGGAGGTCAGGTAGTCCAGTTCGGCGGCGTCGAAACGGAACCGCTCGATCCCGTCGAGGAGGCGTCCCGTCCCGGCGATGACGCCGTAGCGGCGACCGGCGGGCAGGCTCCGCGCGAACACCTCGAAGACGGCGCGGCGCCCGGCCGTCCCGCTGCCCAGCGCGGCCTGGAGCATGGTCAGCTCGTACCGGTCGGTCAGCAGGGCAGTACCGTCGCCAAGGTCCACAAGTGGAACCTTACGGCCCGCTGTGGGCACCATGGTCGTGCAGGCCGCCACACCCGGCGGGAGCGGCGCATAGCATCGGGTGCGGTGGGCCACCGACTTCACGGAGAGAGGGAGGCGAGCGGTATGAGCGCCATGAGCACGGCGCCCGCGCCCGTCGAACTGGAGCGGCCGGACGCCGCCGAGGACGTGAGCGCCGACCGGCCCTGGCTGGCCATCGTCTGGAACGACCCGATCAACCTGATGTCGTACGTCACGTACGTGTTCCAGGCCGTCTTCGCCTATCCCAAGGCGAAGGCCGAGAAGCTGATGCTCGACGTGCACCACAAGGGCCGCGCCGTGGTGGCGAACGGCACCCGCGAGGAGATGGAGCGCGACGTGGAGATCCTCCATTCCTACGGCCTCTGGGCCACCGTCAAGCGGGACGACTGACCCCGTGGGCGAGACGAGCGCCCCCGCGAGCGGAGCGAGCCGATGAGCGGCGGAGCGAGCCGATGAGCCATGTGAAGAAGACCCGCCACGGCATCCGGGTGCGGCTGGAGGCCGAGGAGGTCGCGCTCCTGCGCGCCCTGATGGAGCAGCTGCTCGGGCTGCTGGGCGACGCCCCCGGCGAGGACGACGAGCTGGCCTCCATGGGCATCGCCGAGAACGCCACCACGCCGGACGACCCCGTCCTGGCGCGGCTGTTCCCCGACGCCTACCGCGACGACGGCAAGTCCGCGGAGGAGTTCCGCCGCTACACCGAGATGGGCCTGCGCGACGGCAAGCGCGAGGCGGCCGGGACGGTGCTTGCCTCGCTGAGCGGCGGTCCCGGGTCCGACATCGTCCTGGACGAGAAGCAGGCGCAGGCGTGGCTGCGGGCGCTGAACGACGTCCGGCTGGCGCTCGGCACCCGGCTGGACATCACCGAGGAGTGGTACGAGGAGGCGGAGAGCATGACCGCGGACGACCCTCGCGCTCCGATGTTCGCCGCCTACGACTGGCTCACCTCGCTGCAGGAGAGCCTGGTCCGCGTCCTCTGGTGACCGCGGCCCCAGGGGGAGGGGACGGAGGCGCCGCCGGGTAGCCTTCGGGCATGCTGACGATCGAACGGGCCCTGGTCGACAAGATCGTCGCGCATGCGCGCGCCGACCACCCCGACGAGGCCTGCGGCGTCATCGCCGGCCCCCTCGGCTCGGACCGGCCCGTCCGGTACATCGCGATGACGAACGCCGAGCGCTCCCCGACCTTCTACCGGTTCGACTCCCAGGAGCAGCTCAAGGTGTGGCGGGAGATGGACGACCGGGACGAGGAGCCCGTGGTGATCTACCACTCGCACACCTCGACCGAGGCGTACCCGTCCCGCACCGACGTCTCCTACGCCGCCGAGCCGAACGCCCACTACGTCCTCGTCTCCACCCGCGACGAGGACGATCACGAGTTCCGGTCGTACCGGATCGTGGACGGCGAAGTGACCGAAGAAGAGGTCACGATCGTCGACTCCTACGGCTGATGGCGGCGGGGATCGTCCGGGACGCGCCCGGTAAACTGGCCGTCATGTGGACGAGTGAGCAGGGAACGGTCGGCGTTCGGCGCCGCACCGGGTCCGCCGCCGTGCCACCCGTACAGAGCTTCCTGTTCGGGCACTCGCGCGCCGAGGTCGTCTACGACTGTCGCTGACGCGCCGATCCCGCCCGGGACACGCCCGGGACACGCCCGGAATCATCCCGCTGCCCGCCCGGTTGTGAGCAGGTTAGAGGGCGGGGAGCCCCGTACGACGTAGAAGGAGACCATCGCGATGGCGATCGAGGTCCGGATCCCCACGATCCTGCGCAACCTCACCGACGGCGCCAAGGCCGTCGACGGCAAGGGCGGCACGCTGGACGAGCTGTTCACCGACCTGGACACGCGGCACCCCGGCCTGCGCGACCGGCTGGTCGACGGCAAGGGCCTGCGCAAGTTCGTCAACGTCTACCTCAACGACGAGGACGTGCGCTTCCTCAGCGGCCTGGAGACCGAGGTCGCCGACGGTGACAACGTGACGATCCTGCCCGCCGTGGCCGGCGGCTGACCCGCCGCCCGCGCGCAGACAGAGCGGATAGAGCTGAAGATGCGCTTCGACTCGCTGCTGGACTCGCTCGGCCGCACCCCGCTGGTCGGGCTGCCGCGGCTCTCGCCGTCCGCCGACGTGCGGCTCTGGGCCAAGCTGGAGGACCGCAACCCCACCGGTTCGGTGAAGGACCGGCCCGCCTTCTACATGATCGAGAAGGCGGAGAAGGAGGGGCTGCTGACGCCCGGCCGCACGATCCTTGAGCCGACGTCCGGCAACACAGGCATCTCCCTCGCCATGGCCGCCACGCTGCGCGGCTACAAGATGATCTGCGTGATGCCGGAGAACACGTCCGCGGAGCGCCGCCAGCTCCTGGAGATGTGGGGCGCCCGGATCATCTTCTCCCCGGCGGCGGGCGGGTCGAACGAGGCCGTCCGGGTGGCGAAGGGGCTGGCCGAGGAGAACCCCGACTGGGTGATGCTCTACCAGTACGGCAACGAGGCCAACGCGCTCGCGCACTACGAGACGACCGGCCCCGAGATCCTGGAGGACCTCCCGACCGTGACGCACTTCGTCGCGGGGCTCGGCACCACGGGCACGCTGATGGGCGTCGGCCGGTTCCTGCGCGAGCGGGTGCCGGACGTCAAGATCGTCGCGGCGGAGCCCCGGTACGGCGACCTGGTGTACGGGCTGCGCAACATCGACGAGGGGTTCATCCCCGAGCTGTACGACGACTCCGTCCTCACCACCCGCTTCTCCGTGACCTCGGGCGACGCGCTGCGCCGCACCCGCGAGCTGCTCCAGCAGGAGGGCATCTTCGCGGGCATCTCCACCGGCGGCGCGCTGCACGCGGCGATCGGGATGGCGGCCAAGGCCGTCAAGTCGGGCGAGCGGGCCGACATCGCGTTCGTGGTCGCCGACGGCGGCTGGAAGTACCTGTCCACCGGCGCGTACGGCGGCACCCTGGAGGAGGCCGAGGCCCGCCTCGAAGGCCAGCTCTGGGCCTGACCGTGCCGCCGCGTCCCCGCACGATAGGGTGACGTTCTCGAACGTCATTCTAGATTCGCGGGAGGACGCGGGGTGATCGGGTTCGGTGCGGCGACCGCGATCGAGCCGGCCGGTGAAGGGCGGTACGAGACCGTCCTGGACGCGGGCTACGGCATGGCGGAGGCGCTGAACGGCGGCTACCTCATGGCCGTCCTGGGCCGCGCCGCCGTCGCCGCCTCCCCGCACGCCCACCCCGTCTCCACCGCGGTGACCTTCCATCGCGTCGCCCGGCCCGGCCCCGCCGAGGTGATCGTCGAGCCGCGCAAGGAGGGGCGCACGGCGGCCGCGTCCCGCGTCACGCTTATCCAGGACGCCCGGCCCGCCGCGGACGCGCTGATCACCACCGCCACCCTCGACGCCGCCGCCGAACCCGGCTGGACCGGCGCCGAGCCCCCCGGCCTGCCCCGCCTGGAGGAGTGCACCGAGTTCCAGCCCCCGACCGGCGACCGCGGGTTCGCCGACCGGGTCGACATGCGCTTCGACCGGTCCACGATGGGCTGGCTGGACGGGCGCCCCAGCGGCCGTCCCGAGGTCCGCGCCTGGTTCCGGCTCCGCGACGGCTACCAGCCCGACGCCTACGCGCTCGCCCTCGCCGTGGACGCGCTGCCGCCCGTCGCGCTGAACCTCGGCGCCCAGGGCTGGGCGCCGACCGTCGAGCTGACCTGGCACATGCGCGCCGTCCCGGCGCAGGGCTGGCTCGCCGTCCACGGCAACGGCCGCGTCCTCGCCGACGGCTGGTTCGACGAGGAGACCGAGGTCTGGGACTCCGCCGGACGGCTCGTCGCCCAGAGCCGCCAGCTCGCCCGCGTCCCCCGCCCCCGCCGCTGAGCACCACCGGCGTTTCGGACCGGTCCGCGACCGCATCATGCGCGCGCCGCGTGAGCTGGACGGTTTTCCGCCGCGTGACGGTGTGATGTCGAACGCATGACGCGCCCGGGCGGGGTCCCGTCGCTTAGCCTTGTGCACCATGTCAGACCCATCGCGGGGGGACGGCCTCCCGACGCTCCCACCGGGATCCTCGACGGCGGGCACCGGTCGCCCGCACCGATTGCCCGCGCCTGACGGGCGCCATCTCGAATCCCGCGGTCGGCCGGGTCACACTGGTGTGAAGTGCCGACCAGACCGACATGGACGTGTACCGGGTGCCGGCTCTCTGACCACCTGATTCCTCGGGGACCCGAAGGAGGAGTGAGCGTGCGGGTCACAGTGATCGGCTGCTCGGGCAGCTTTCCCGGGCCGGACAGCCCCGCGTCCAGCTATCTGATCGAGGCGGACGGCTACGCGCTGGTGCTCGATCTCGGCAACGGCGCGCTCGGGTCGCTGCAGCGCTTCCGCTCGCTGTATGAGATCGACGCCGTCTGCATCTCGCACCTGCACGCCGATCACTGCCTCGACCTGTGCGGATACTGGGTGGCGCGCACGTACCGGCCGAGCGGCCCCGCGCCGCGGATCCCGGTGCACGGCCCCGAGGGCACCGCCGCGCGCATGGCCAAGGCGTACGACCTGGACCCCGTACCCGGCATGTCCGGGGCGTTCGACTTCAGGACGCTGCGCCGCGGCCCCTACGACATCGGGCCGTTCCGCGTGACGACCGCGCTGATGCCGCACCCGGTGGAGGCGTACGCGTTCCGCATCGAGTACGACGGCAAGACCCTCACCTACTCCGGCGACACGGGCGCGTCGGAGACGCTGGTCGAGCTGGCGAGCGGCGCCGACCTGTTCCTCTGCGAGGCGTCCTTCCTGGACAAGCCGGGCCTTCCCGCCGAGCTCCATCTGACCGCCCGGGAGGCCGGTGAGCACGCCGCCCGCGCCGAGGCGGGACGGCTCGTCCTCACCCATCTGGTGCCGTGGAACGACGCGGACGTCTCGTTCAAGGAGGCCAAGGCCAGCGGCTACGAGGGCCCCATCGACCTGGCTCGCGTGGGCGCCCAGTACACGCTCTGACTCCCGCTAGGGTGGAGCGCATGCCTCGCCCCGATGATCGCGCGCACGACCAGCTCCGTCCCGTCCGCATCCAGCGCGGATGGCTCGATCACGCGGAGGGGTCGGTGCTGATCGAGTTCGGCGCGACCCGGGTGCTGTGCGCCGCGTCCGTGCAGGACTCGGTGCCCCGCTGGCGGCGCGAGAGCGGCCTCGGCTGGGTCACCGCCGAGTACGCGATGCTGCCCCGCGCCACCAACACCCGCAACGACCGCGAGGCCGTCCGGGGCCGGATCGGCGGCCGCACCCACGAGATCTCCCGGCTGATCGGACGGTCCATCCGCGCCTGCGTCGACTTCAAGGCGCTCGGGGAGAACACCGTCCAGCTCGACTGCGACGTCCTGCAGGCCGACGGCGGCACCCGCACCGCCGCGATCACCGGCGCGTACGTGGCGCTGGCCGACGCCGTCTCCTGGATGCGGGGCCGCAGGCTGCTGCGCGGCGACCCGCTCATCACGTCCGTGGCGGCGGTCAGCGTCGGTGTCGTGGACGGCGAGCCCCGCCTCGACCTCTGCTACGAGGAGGACGGCGCCGCCAACACCGACATGAACGTCGTGTGCACCGGCGACGGCCGCTTCGCCGAGGTGCAGGGCACCGCGGAACGCGCCCCGTTCGACCGCGCCGAGCTGGACGCGCTGCTCGACCTTGCCTCCGCGGGTTGCGCCGAGCTGACCCGGCTGCAGTCCGCGGCTCTCGCCCGATGACGAGGATCGTGCTCGCGACCCACAACCAGGGCAAGGTCGCGGAGCTGGAACGCATCCTCGGCGACCTCGACATCGCGGGCCTCGACGATTTCCCCGGCGCGCCCGACGTGCCGGAGACGGAGCTGACGTTCGAGGGCAACGCGCTGCTGAAGGCCCGCGCGATCTCCGCGTTCACCGGCCTGCCCGCCGTCGCCGACGATTCGGGCCTGAGCGTGGACGCGCTGAACGGCATGCCCGGCGTCCTGTCCGCGCGCTGGTCGGGACGCCTCGGCGAGGCCACCGGCGACCGCGACGCCGCGAACCTCCGCCTCGTCCTCGACCAGATCAGCGACGTGCCCGACGATCAGCGCGGCGCCGCGTTCGTGTGCGCGGCCGTCCTGGTCGTCCCGGGCGGCGTCGAGCACTGCGTCGAGGGCCGGCTGCGCGGCACCGTCATCCGCGCCCCTCGCGGAACCGGCGGCTTCGGCTACGACCCGGTCTTCGTCCCCGACGGCGAGACCCGCACGACCGCCGAAATGCCCCCCGAGGAAAAGGACGCGATCAGCCACCGAGGCCGAGCCTTCCGCGCCCTGGCAGCCCTGATCCCCGCCGCGATCGCCTGACCCGCAGCCACGACCCCAGCCCTTCGCCGCAACCACGCAACAACCTCAACGCTTGCGATCGCGACCGAAGGCAGGTTTCGAGCCTGCGAGAAACCTGATCGCGCAGCGAGCCGCCAGGCGAGCCGAAGCGACGCTAGCGAACCCGCAGGCGGACGAAGGTGCCGTCCCAGCCTGCGCGGAGTTCCATCAGGTCGACCAGGAGGCGGACGGTCCAGAGGCCGAAGCCGCGCTGGAGGGCCGAGTCGGGCGGGATGAAGCCGGTGAGCGGGCTCGGGCCGGGGCGCCAGAAGCCGTTGTCGCCGATCTCGCAGATGAGGTCGGCGCCGTCCTGCCACACCCAGAGCCCGATCGGGGGGGTGCCGTGCTGCAGCGCGTTCGCGGCGACCTCGTTGGCGGCGGTGACGAGGTTCTGTGCCCGCTGCTTGGCGAGGCCGTGCTTGCCGGCGCGTTCGCCGACGAAGGACCGCAGCGCGTGCAGGTCGTCGCCGTCGATGGGGAGGTAGTCGGCGTCGCGCGGACGGTCGAAGCGCAGGCCGCGGTCGCAGCCGGAGCCGAACGTCACCGGGTCGATGTACTCGCCGCTGGGGCCGCTGTGCCCGGAGTCCACCAGCCAGGGGTGGGTGCGTCGCGCCTCCGCGACGACCCTGGGCGGCAGTGTCTCGGTGTCGTAGGGGCACAGCGAACGGGCGCCCGAACCGTCGAACACCACGTTGATGAGGGACTCGTAGCGGATCCACTCCAGGGTCTGCCGTTCGTCCCAGCCGTCCCAGACGGGCTCGGCGAGGGCGCAGACGGTGCGCGGCGCGCTCTGCTTCACGACGGTCTGGTAGTCCCGCAGGGTGTGGACGGGGTGCCGGTAGAACTCGGCGGAGTCGAAGTACTGGATCGGCGGGGCCTCGGGTGCGAGCACGTCCCGCAGGGCGGTCAGGTTGGGTTCGCGGGCCACGGCGATCACGGCCTGGTCGCGCTCCAGCCCGGACTTGAGGAACGGGACGGTGACTTCGAGGAACTCGTCGACGTCGCGGTACAGGAAGGCCCTGTGCTCTATGGTCATCAGCCGATCCCCTCCGAGTCGGAGAGCACGCGCTCGGTGCCGCGCGTGAGACCCGGCAGCCGGTGCCAGCCGACCATCTCGATGACGCTCTCCACGTCCGGCGCGAGGTGGTCGAGCACCAGCGGCTCGCTCGCCGGCAGGACGGTGGCGTGCCGCGCCAGCAGGTGCAGGCCGCCGAGGTCGATGAACGCGAGCCGGGAGAAGTCGAGATGGACGCGACCGCGGTCCTTGCTCACCTGGGTGAGCTTCTCGGCGAACACGGCGTGCCGGGCGGCGTCCAGCTCGCCTTCGACGCGCAGGCCGTCTGGTTCGAATGTGCGCACTATCTTCAGGATCCCGTCATCGAATTCGGGGTTCACTTCCACGAGGACCTCGTGTGTGTCGCGGA
Organism: Actinomadura soli; assembly: GCF_005889715.1. Lineage (GTDB taxonomy): Bacteria > Actinomycetota > Actinomycetes > Streptosporangiales > Streptosporangiaceae > Spirillospora > Spirillospora soli. Next base: position 18,887 of record NZ_VCKW01000102.1, on the reverse strand, counting down.
GGGCGATGAGCTCATCGCGGGGGCACGCGTGCCGGTCGATCTGGCAGATGGCCATCGCCATCGTGCTCGGCGAGACGGCGTCGCCGACCCGGTGCTCGCAGCCCAGCACCTGGCCGAGGTCGGAGCGCCGCGGCTCGTTCAGCAGCCAGCTGTAGTCGGTGGTGATGCGGACCGCGCGGAAGCCCTGGTCGAACGCCTTGTCGACCTCGCGTCCGAGGGTGTCGACCATCCTGGCCGGTTCGAAGCCGCCGTAGCGGTCGAGGCAGGCGTCCTGGCGTGAGATCACCCGCAGCTGGCCCGCCCTGCGGTAGGCGTCCACGTTGATGTGGTGCCGGGTGCCGAGGCCGGGGAGACGCTCGGGCGGCGCGTCGGTGACGTAGACGACCTTCTCGTTGGTCTGCAGGCCCTCCTGGACGAAGGGTCCGATGACCCGGTCGCGCTCCTCGGAGCCGCTGTAGGCGAGCCAGCCGTGATCTCCGGGCCGGACGCCGCTGACGGGGCGCTTGGCGAACCAGGGTTTCTCCATGGCCTGCCCATCGAGGTCGGTGATTGGTTCAGCGTACGCCGCCGCCGGGAATTTGGAAGCCCAACGCATGGAGTTCCTCACGCTCCGTTCACTTCGGCGGAAAAGGGCAGGTCAAGGCGCAGCCGGACGACGCTGCCGTGGTCGCCCGTCCGGATCTGGACGACCGAGCACAGCAGCCGGACCGCCCACAGGCCGAACCGTCCGCCGGAGTCGGCGGCGCGGGGACGCGGCGGGATCAGCCCGTATCCGCTGCCCGCCGGCCACCGGCCGCCGTCGCTGACCTCGCAGACGAAGCCGGGCCTCCCGTCGGGGGCGTCCGTCCACATGCGCAGGACGATGGGCGGCTCGCCGTGCCGCAGCGCGTTGGTGACGATCTCGGTGACCGCGACGAGGAGCCGCTGGACGCCGTCCTCGGGCAGCGGCGTCTGCCGCGCGAACTCGGACACGTAGGCGCGCAGCCAGAACAGGTCCGGCCGGTCGATCTTGAAGGTGTCGGTGCCGGGCGGCGGCGCGGGCAGCGGCTCGCGGTCGCACTGCTCGCAGAAGACCCACGGGTCGACGAAACCGGGGTTGGCGAGGGCCCGCGCGCCGCGCACCGTCTCGGGGTGCGTCTTGCGGGCCGCCGCGACGACGCCGGCGGGCAGCGTGGCCGCGTACGGGCACAGCAGCGACGCGCCGGTGCCGCGGAACGCGACGTTGAGGACGGCCTCGACGCGCTGCCATTCGGCGACCTCCAGCGGCGACCGCGACGCCCACACCGGATCGCCGAGGACGCGGAGCCGCCGCCCCTGCCAGGCGGTGTCGTCGGCGTCGCTGAGGCAGTCGGCCAGCGTCCGGGACGGGTGCGCATACCATGCGGTCGCGTCGGTGAACTCGACGGCCGAGGCGGCGGGGCCGAGGGCGTCGCGCAGCAGCGTCTCCCGCGCGGTCCCGCACACGGCGAGGACGCGGTCGCCCGCGTCCACCCCGTCGTGGAGGAAGGGCAGGGCGCCGTCGAGGAGCTGATCCATCCCGTCGTAGGGGAGCACGCGGTGCGTGAAGGAGTCGTTCACGGCGGTACCGCCGGGCTTGTGGTCATGGCGTCACCGACTGTGCGGGCGGACGGACTCATCAAGCCTAGGCCGCCCGCGCCCGCCTGCCGAGGGCGTTCGGCAAATACCGCGACGGATTCTCCGGGCGCCCGTCCGCAACTCCGGCGGCGGCGCGTCCCTTACCCGGACGGACGGGTTCGGGCCCTCCCAATTCCATTGCCGGACCCGCCGATCAGAACGCTAAGCTTGAACGCGCTTTCCTGGAGCGCCGGCGGGCGTGGCGAAATCAGGTATACGCGGCAGGTTTAGGTCCTGTTGGTGGAGACACCGTGGGGGTTCGAATCCCCCCGCCCGCACTCGTATCTCCCAGGGGGCGACCCCCTGGAACCCCCGTCACGGTCGAGGCTTCCTCCGGCGCTGGGTGCCTTTGGGCGGGTGAGCCGTGACCCGGGTGAGGGTCAGATGTCCAGGTCGCGGCGGAGGCGGTCCACGTGGCCGGTGGCCTTCACGTTGTAGTACGCCTTCTCGATCTTGCCGTCGGCGTCGATGATGAAGGTGGAGCGGATGACGCCGACGACGACGCGGCCGTACAGCTTCTTCTCCCCGTACGCGCCGTACGCCTGGAGGACCTCGGTGTCGGCGTCGGACAGCAGCGGGAAGCTCAGGCCCTCCTTCTCCCGGAACTTGGCGAGCTTGGCCGGCTTGTCGGGGGAGATGCCCACGACCGCGACGCCGGCGGACCCCAGGTCGCCGAGGCTGCCCTGGAAGTCGACCGCCTCCTTGGTGCATCCGGGCGTCAGGGCCGCCGGGTAGAAGTAGAGGATCACGCGCCGCCCGCGCAGGGAGGCCAGCGACACCGTCTCGCCGTCGGCGTCGGGAAGCTCGAAATCGGGGGCGACGTCCCCTGGCTGCAGCCGCTCGGACACCCTGACCCGCCTTTCGCTCGGATAGTTGGTCCAACGGTACCGGCTGGGGTACGGCGGACGTCCGGCGGGAAGACCTGCCACACTGTTCGGATCACGCTTCGCTGGTCATGGTTTCGCCCGACACGGTAAGGACACGGCATGGCTGACAGGGCTCGCGACCCGGACGCGCTGGAACGGGAGCTCCAGCTCACCCGCCAGAGCTTCGCACGCACCATCGACGAGCTCGCCGCCCGGGTCAATCCGAAGAACGTCGCGCAGCGGGGCACCGATCGGCTGAAGGAGGAGGCGGGTCAGGTCGTGCGGGCGGTCGGCTCGATGGTGCGGCCCTCCGAGGGGTCCGACGAGTCCGACGCCAAGGACGGCGGTGGGATCGACAAGCGCCTGGTGGCCGCGGGTGCCGGGGCCGCCGTCACCGTGACCGTCCTGATCCTCTGGAGCCGTAGGCGCAGGCGCCGCTGAACCTCGTCCCGGAGGCGCCGGCCCGCGTGACGCGGCCGGCGCCTTTGCGTGCCGGGACGACGCGCTCGTGTCCCTGGACGGGAACGGGCCGCTGCGCGATGGTGCGGCGGAGCAGCTCGGCGACGCCCCGCAGCTCCGCGAGCTCGGCGCGGCACGGCGGGCAGCCGAGCAGATGCGCCGACAGCTCGTCCGCCTCGGCGCCGGGCAACCGCCCCAGGGCGTAGACGCCGAGGCCGATGCGGAACTCCCCGCAGTCAGGTCCTCCCACACCATGGAGTACGGGCACCGGGCCCGGCCCGTTCAGCGCGTGTCGAGGTCGGGCGGGGTCACGGTGAAGCGGGCCTCCACGGCGGCGCGGACGATCTGCGTCGCGGGCTCCAGGTCGATCGGCTCGGGCTCCTCGGGCGCCCCGGCCAGGCCCCCGTACGCGGCGGCAAGCTGGACGGGGCCGCCGGTGTCCTGGTGGCGGCCGAGGCCCTCGTCCGACAGCTCGACCAGCCCGGTGAGCCGGGAGCCGAGCGCCTCGGCGTAGCTGCGGGCGCGCTCGACGGCCTCGTGCGCGGCCTGCCGCGCCGCCCGCCCGTACACCTCGCTCTCGCGCCGCAGCTCCCACTCCGGCCCGTCCACGTAGGTGCGCTCCATGTCGCCGAGCCGGGTGATCAGCTCGCCGAGGATCCCGAAGTCGCTGACCGTGATCTTGATCCAGACCGTGCCGCGGTAAGCGCGGACGTCGCCCTCGCGCCGCTTGTACTTCAGCAGCGGCGTGATCGACAGCCCGCCCGTCTCCAGCCTCTCCACGGCCTCGCCATAGGACTTGACCAGGTCGAGGCAGCGCTGGTTGCGCTCGGTGAGCCGATCGACGGCAGTCCGCCGGTCGGACTCCTGCGACTGGACGTGCACCGACAGCCGCGCGATCTCCGGTTCGGCCTCCAGCACCGCCTCACCACGAACACTGATCATCGGAGCATCGCTCATAACCCCAACCTAGACCCCAACACAGGCGACGTTCTTGGACGAGTCAGAGCTCCCCGCCTGGACGGGACCTCAGCCGCGCGCACGACCCGACGAGCCGGTCGACCGGCTCGCGACGGGGGTCGAAGGGGGTCCGCCCCCCTTCACAGGAAGGTGCGGCCTTCGCCCCTGTACGTCGGGACCGTCCTGGCTATTTGGTCGCCGTCGATCAGGTGGAGGGCGTCGAAGCGTTCGCAGAGTTCTCCGGCCTTGGTGTGCCGGAACCAGACGCGGTCGCCTACGGACAGCAGGTCGGCGGCGCGTCCGAGCAGGGGTGTCTGCACTTCGCCCGCGCCCTCGTCGCGGTCGTAGGAGAGGCCGGCCGGGAGGTACGGCTGCGGGAGCCGGACGGCGTCGCCGGGGCCTGACGCGAGGTAGCCGCCGCCCAGGCAGGTCGCGACGCCGGGGGCCGGGCGCCGGACGACGGGCAGCGCGAACAGGGCGGCGGGTCGTCCGCTGAAGTTGGAGTACTGGTCGAACAGGTGCGGCTGGTAGAGGCCGGAGCCCGCCGCGATCTCGGTGATGGCGCGTTCGGCGGCGGTCGTCTCGACGCTGCCGGTGCCGCCGCCGTTGACGAACTCCAGGTCGGTCAGCCCCCGGACGGCGCGGACGATCGCGGCGCGGCGGCGGGCCAGCTCCATCCGGGACCGCCGCTGCATGGCGCGGATGACGCGGCTCCGCGCGGGGCGTCCGGGCGGGACGTCGCCGACGCCGGCGATCTGCGACTCGTACGCCATCAGCCCGGCGAGGTGGAGCGAGGGCCGCTTGAGCACCTGCTCGGCGAACGCGGCGACCTGGGCGGGGGTGTGGAGCGGGGAGCGCAGGGCGCCGATCCTGACCCGTCCGCCGAGGGGGCGGTAGGAGGCGTCGATGTCGACGCACACGCGGATCCGGCGGTCGCCCGCGGCGCCCTCGATCAGGTCGAGGTGCTCGGGCGAGTCGGTCATGAGCGTGATGGCGCGGGCGGCGGCGGGGTCGGCGGCAAGGTCGGCGACGGCGGTCCGGTCGGCGGTGGGGTAGGCGACGAGGATGTCGTCGCTGACGCCCTGACGCGCCAGCCAGAGCGCCTCGGGCAGCGTGAACGCCATGATCCCGGCGAAGCCGCCGAGGGCGAGGACGTCCTCCAGGAGCGCCCGGCATCGCACCGACTTGCTCGCCACCCGGATCGGCTTGCCGGCGGCGCGGCGGGCGAGGCCGGCGGCGTTGGCGCGGAAGGCCGCCAGGTCGACGACGGCGAACGGCGCCTCGATCCCGGCCGTCGCGGCGTCGTAGCGATCCCGGAGGTTCATGCTCGTCACGCGGCCAGTATAGGTCTAACGTGAAAACCTCTCACGTAAGGACCGGATGGTGGCGGCTACCGAGTTATCCGGACGTTCCGGGTCTCGGCGTCGGCGGCGAAGCCGATCAGCCGGTGCGCCTCCGCCTCAAGCGCGTCGGCGTCGTCCGCTCCGGGCTCGTCGTATGTCTTGATCGTCAGAGTGGCCCGGTCGCCCTGGCGATCGAGCGTCCACTCGCCGGCGGTGAAACCGTCGACGAGGATGATGCTGGGCACGGGCCGCCGCACCCGGTAGTTCTGCGCCTCGAAGCGGTCGGTGATGACGCGGCTCCGGTCGGCGTGCGACAGCAGCAGGTTGTCGAAGTCGTAGAGCAGCCGCGGCGGCGCGGGGACGTCGGGGCCGGGACGGGGAGCGTCCGGCAGGTCGAACAGCTCGCGTCCCCTCTCGTCCTCGAACGTGACCAGGCGCGGACGGAGCCGTTCCATCACCTCCTTCAACCTGGTCAGGCCCGACCAGGTCTGCGCGTCCATCACCGTGGACGGCCCGAACGCGGCCAGATAGCGCAGGATCAGCTCGTCGGGCGTCGCGTCGTCCGCGAGGGGTTCGCCCAGCCACGCCTCGGCGGTGGTGTGCGCGATCGGGCCGCTCGATCCCCACACCCCGCGCGGCGGGAACTGCAACAGGGCCATCCGGCAGCGGGCCGCGTAGGCGAGGGACGCCGGGGCGCGGTCACCCCAGCCGGCCGCGCGCCCATGCCCGGCCAGCAGCGCGCCGAGCCGCTTGCCCGTGAGCGGCCGCTCCTCCAGGAACGGCCGGGCCGCGGCGGCCAGGTCGTCCATGTCGAGACCCTCGACGGGCTTCGGGAAAGTCGCTTGTTCACATGGGCCATTCTCCAGCCGGGCACGTGGCGCGCGGCCCGCGGGGGGCGGGCGCCGCGTAAGCTCGAAGGGACGTTCTGAGCTGCCGCTTCCCGCCCGAAAGATGAGACCGTGAACGAATATGTGCTGACCCTGTCATGCCCCGACCGGCCCGGCATCGTCGCCGCCGTCTCGGGGCTGCTGGCCGAGCGCGGGTGCAACATCCTGGAGAGCCAGCAGTTCGGCGACGGCGACTCCGGCACGTTCTTCATGCGGGTGCAGTTCGCGGCCCTGGACGACACCGACCCCGACGAGCTGCGCGGCGCGTTCGCGTCCCTGGCGCCCGAGCTGGAGCTGCAGTGGCGGCTGCACGCGCTCGACGAGCGGCCCCGCGTCCTGATCATGGTGTCGAAGGGCGGGCACTGCCTGAACGACCTGCTGTACCGGACGCGGTCCGGGCTGCTCGACATCGACATCGTCGCGGTCGCGTCCAACCATCCGGACCTGCGGCCCCTCACCCAGTCGTACGGGATCGACTACCACCACCTCCCGGCCGGGCCGGGAGGCAAGCCCGCGCAGGAGGCCGAGATCCTGACGCTGGTCGAGCACTACCGCGCCGACCTGGTCGTCCTCGCCCGTTACATGCAGATCCTGTCGGACGACTTCTGCGCCAAACTGCCCGGCGCGATCATCAACATCCACCATTCGTTCCTGCCGAGCTTCAAGGGCGCCCGCCCCTACCACCAGGCGCACGCGCGCGGGGTGAAGCTGATCGGCGCCACCGCCCACTACGTCACCGCCGCCCTGGACGAAGGCCCGATCATCGAGCAGGAGGTCGCGCGCGTCGACCACACCCACAGCCCCGAGGAGCTCGTGGCCGTGGGACGCGACGTCGAATGCCTCGCGCTGGCGCGGGCCGTCCGGTGGCACACCGAGCACCGCGTCCTGCTCAACGGCGACCGCACCGTCGTCTTCCGCTGACGCGCGGCGGCGGTACCGGCTGACCTGCGCTTTCGTCCGGACGTGTCGGCATGGCGGGTTTCACTGCACGTGACGATGCCTCACCATGGGTGATGATGTCGGACGTGCCGATGGCTCACGGGGGTGGCCATGACCGAGACCCTGGTCCAGGACGTGATCGAGGAGGCGCAGAACGAGCGGCGGGCGCGGCGGCTGGCCGTCCGGGAGTTCCGGCCCAGGCGCGCACTCGCCGGGTTCATGGCCGCGCTGCTGGTCACGGTCGTCGGCGGGGTCGCCGCGATCGAGCTGCTGGCCGCGGTGCTCGGGTCCGGCGTGCACCCGGTGCCGGGCGTGGCCGAGGCCGCGGACGCGCTGCGCGGGCGGGCCTGGAATGACCCGCACGTCCTGATCGCCGCGGCGGGGGTCGCCGTCCTCGGGCTCGCGTTCCTGCTGGCCGCGCTGCCGGGACGCCTCCGCGGCATGCCGCTGGCCGGGTCCGACCCGCGCCTGGCGGGCGTCCTCGGACGCGCCGCCCTGCGCCGCACGCTGGCGGACGCGGCGCTCGGCGTCCACGGCATCGAGCGCGCCCGCGTCCGCGGCCGGGGGCCGTTCCGCAGGCGGCTCCTCGTCCGGGCGGCCACGCACTACCGCAACCCGGCGAACCTCGCCGAGCTGGTGCGCCGCGCGGTCGACGAGCGCCTCGACCGCATCGAGCCCATGCACCGGCCGGACGTCGACGTCCGGCTCGGCTGGCGGAAGGACTGACATGAGGATCGCGATCGCGGCGACCGGGACGGCGCTGCTGCTCTGCGGGGGCGCGGCCCTCGCCGCCGGTCTCGGCGCGTTCGACGCGCTCCTCGCCCTGTCGGGCAGGCCGCTGCTCGACCCCGCCCTGCCGCGGTTCACCGAGGACGCCGGCTGGTTCCTGCCCGTCGCCGCGGGCGTCGCGGAGATCGTGGCGCTCGCCGGCCAGCTGTGGCTGGTCTTCCAGGGCCGGGCGCTCGTCCACCGGTGGTGGCCGGACCTGGACCCGCAGACCCGCGCAGCCGCCCGTGCCGCGGCCGACGACCTGGCGCGGGACGCGCGGGGGCTGCCCGGCGTCCAGGACGCCCGTGTCCGGCTCACCGGCACGGTCACCCGGCCCCGGCTCCGCATGCGGGTCGCCTTCGCGGGCGACGCCCTCGTCAGCGAGGTGTACGGCGAGCTGGGCGCGGGCCCGGTCGAGCGGTACCGGAAGGCGATCGGCATGCCGGACCTGCCGGTGGTGATCCGCTTCCGTCCCGCCGCCAAGCGCGGGTGAAGTGCCGCCCGGTGTCAGGAGCGGGGTGACTCTGACACCGGGCGGCCGCGCGCGGGCCCGGAAAGGAACCGGCCGATTCCGAGGATGAAGCGCATCCCGTCCACCGGCTGAAGATCGCCCGCGCGGCTCGTGCGGCCGGGCGCCCGGTGCCGCGGCGCGCGCCGGGATCTTCGGCGTGACGCCCGTTCTGTGACGCGCTCGTCCGGGCCGACCTCGGCCATCGCGGCGTTCGGCGCGTACTACGAAGTTGTGATGCCCCAAGCTGTGAAGCAAGGAGCGGCGCCCGTCCGGACCCGCTATTGCGGGGGCTGCGGATCCTGGACGGGCGCCGGCGCCTTGGCAGGCGTCCATGCGCCGGGCGGAGCGGGCGCATGCACACGGCGGACGCCTGCGCTGAAATCGGCTCGCAGGGATGGAGCATGAGTGGTCTGGGGCGGAGACTGTGCACCCAGGACTATGCGCGGTCCAGTAACGATGGTCACGCTTGTGTACATTTCGTTCACGGCGTGGAGCGACGAAAGGTGGCGACAGTGCGGCGTCCCGGATGGACGTGGCCCGGCCGCTGGAGCCTGGCGCGGCAGCTGCTCGTGCTGCAGGCCGCGATCGTCGGGCTGCTGGTGTCGGTCGGCGCGACCATCGCCTACCTGGACGCCGAGCGCGCCGCCGACGACGCCGCCAGGCAGACCGTGAGAGCGGTCGCGAGGAGCATCGCGGACGCCGCGAACATCCCGGACGCGCTCGCCGCCCCCGACCCGAGCAGGCTCCTGCAGCCCTACGCCGAACGCGTCCGCCGCGACACCGGCGTAGACTTCATCACGATCATGAGCCCGGCCGGGATCCGCTACACCCACCCCAATCCGGCCCGGATCGGCGGGCGGTTCGTCGGCAACACCGCGCCCGCCCTCGCCGGGCGGACGTTCACCGAGACCTACACCGGCACGCTCGGCCCGTCCGTCCGCGCCGTCACGCCCGTGTTCGGCCGTGATCGCCGCATCGTGGCGCTCGTCTCGGTCGGCATCACGGTCCGGGTGATCTCGGCGGAGCTGCGCCAGCGGCTCCTCTACGTCGTCGGCGTCGCGGGCGCCGTCCTCGCCGCCGGTCTCGGCTGCAGCTACCTGGTGTCCGCGCGGCTGCGCAGGCAGACCCGCGGCGCCGCGCCCGGCGAGCTGCGCGAGATGTTCGAGTACTACCAGGCGATCCTGCACGCCGTCCGCGAGGGCCTGCTCCTGCTGGACCGGGCGGGACGCATCGTCCTCTGCAACGACGCCGCCCGCGACCTGCTCGGCCTCACCGACGCCTCGCGCGGGCAGCCCGTCGCGAAGCTCGGGCTGTCCGACGAGCTGATCGCCACGTTCGTCTCCGCCAAGCCGCGATCGGACGAGATCCATATCAGCGACACCCGCGTCCTCGTCGTGAACACCTCGCCCGTCCGGTCGCACGACCGCGCGATGGGCAACGTGGTCACCCTCCGCGACCACACCGAGCTGATGGGGCTGACCGGCGAGCTCGACACCGTCCGCGGCTTCGCCGAGTCGCTGCGGTCCCAGGCCCACGAGGCCGCGAACCGGCTGCACACGGTGGTGTCGCTGGTGGAGCTCGGCCGTCCCGACGACGCCGTCGAGTTCGCCACCGCCGAGCTCGCGACCGCGCAGCGGCTCACCGACCGGGTCGTCGGCTCGGCGACGGAGCCGGTGCTCGTCGCGCTGCTGCTCGGCAAGTCCGCGGAGGCGGGCGAGCGCGGCGTCGAGCTCGTCGTCACCGACGACACCGCCATCGAGGGCGTGGTGGAGCCCCGCGACCTCGTCACCATCCTCGGCAACCTCATCGACAACGCCGTCGACGCGGCCCTCGCGGGCGCGGGCACCCGCCCGCCGCGCGTGGTCGTCAGCGCGCGCAAGGACGGCGGCGAGCTCGTCCTGCAGGTCGCGGACAGCGGGCGCGGCGTCGACCCGTCCGCCGTGCCGGAGATGTTCCGGCGCGGCTGGACGACCAAGACGTCCGGCGGCCCCGTCGGCCACGGCCTCGGCCTCGCCCTGGTCGGGCAGGCCGTCCGGCGGCACCGCGGCGACATCCACGTCGGCCACGACGGCGGCGCCATCTTCACCGTCCGACTTCCCCTGGAGTCCCGATGATCAGAGTGCTCGTCGTCGAGGACGATCCCGTCGCCGCGGAGGCGCACCGCTCCTATGTCGAGCGGGTCGCCGGGTTCAGCGTCGCCGGCGTCGTCCATTCCGGCGCGGACGCCCTCCGCTTCTGCGAGCGGACCCCCGTCGACGTCGTCCTGCTCGACTTCTACCTGCCCGACACCCACGGCCTCAAGGTGTGCCGCGCGCTCCGCGCCGGCGGCAGCGACGTGGACGTCATCGCCGTCACCTCCGCGCGGGACCTCGCCGTGATCCGCTCCGCGGTGTCGGTCGGCGTCGTCCAGTACCTGCTCAAGCCGTTCACGTTCGCGTCGCTGCGCGACAAGCTCGTCGGGTACGCGCGGTTCCGGGAGCAGGCCGTCGGCACCGGCGAGGTCAGCGGCCAGGCCGACGTGGACGGCATGCTCGCCACCCTCCGCAGCCCCGGCCACCGCTCGCTGCCGAAGGGCATGAGCCGCGAGACGCTCCAGGCCGTCACCGAGGTGCTGGCCGGCGCCGCCGACGGGCTGTCCGCCGCCGCGGCCGCCGACCTCACCGGCGTCTCCCGCGTCACCGCCCGCCGCTACCTCGAATACCTCGCGGAGAACGGCCTGGCCCGCCGCCGGCCCCACTATGGTCAAGTCGGGCGTCCCGAAGTGCGCTTCTATCCCGGGTAGACGGGGTACGCATGGGACGACGGTGTAACGACATGGGGGAGTCGTGGTGAACGAGAAGCCGGAGAAGTCCGAGGCCGAGACGACCGGGGCCGAGACGACCGAGGCCGGGTCGACCGGGAACGACCGCGAGGAGCGGCCGCCCGCGTCCGCCAAGGACAAGCCCCGGCAGAAGAAGAAGCCCGGCGACGCCGCCCGCAAGATGCGCGAGATGTTCAAGGGCTAGCCCCCGCTTGCTCCCGTGCAGGGCCTCCGGGTAAACCGGCGTTGACCTGCTCTTTTTCCGAAATGGCGGTTCGCTGCGACGGTCGCGAGCATGAATCGGACGTAAGCCGGCGCGAGGGGGACCTCGCGGCGGAAGCGAACCGGGGGCGTGGCGTGCCGGCCCTCCGCGGGGGAGGCGGATCATGAGCCAGGACGATGGACCGGGCACCGGCCGGGGCGGGACCGGGACGATGCGCAGGCGGGGCGCCGACGGCGGCTCCAGCGAACTCGTCACCTCAGGTGGCCGCACCAAGATCGCTGACACCGTCGTCGCCAAGGTCGCGACGATGGCGGCCAGGCAGGTCGGCGGCGTCCATGAGATGGGCGCCGGCATGTCCCGCACGATCGGCTCGGTCAGGGAGCGGCTGCCGGGCATGGCGTCCGACGCCACCCAGGGGGTGGACGTGCAGGTCGGCGAGCGGCAGGCCGCCGTCGACATCGACCTCGTCGTGGAGTACGGGCTGTCCATCCCCGACCTCGCGGGCGCCGTCCGCGAAAACGTCATCAGCGAGGTCGAGCACATGTGCGGCCTGGAGGTCGTCGAGGTGAACATCACCGTGGACGACGTCCACGTCGCCGGCGAGGACTCCGAGGACTCCGGGGAACGCTCCGGGGAGCCCCGCGTCCGATGATCGCCTGGACGGACACCATGCACCCGCCCCTGGCTGGGGAACCCCGCACCGACCTGGCCGACCAGGTCGCCGAGGCGGCCATGGCCTGCCAGGACGTGCGGGCGCTGACGGCAGGCCCGCACGTCCGCATCGCGACCTACCGCGCGGGTCTCCCGCTGGCGGGCGTGGCGGTGCGCGACGGCGAGATCGAGATCGGCGTGGTCGTCCGCTACGGACGGCCGCTGCCCGAGATCGCCGAGGACGTCCGCCGCCTGGTCGCCCCGCTGGCGGGCGGGCGGAAGGTCGACGTGCTGATCGCTGACCTGGCCGATGGGTGACGGCCTGAGAGGAAGATACGGATGGACGGGAAACCGCTGTGGCCCCTGGCAGGGCTGTCCTTCGGCGTGGCGCTCGGGTTCGCGGGCGCGTTCGGCGGCTTCGGCGCGTTCTTCATCGTCCTGTTCCTGGGCGCGCTCGGGTTTCTCGGGGGCCGCGCGATCGAGGGCAATCGGGACCTCAGGCAGCTCTTCACCTCCATGAACACCGGCCGGCGGTCCCGATGACCGATGTCCAGGACGACGCCGCGGCGCCGCCGCGGGGGCGGACGGTCATCCGCGATCGGGCCGTGGCGCGGATCGTGGCGAGGGCGACGGGGGAGATCGACGAGTCCGGCGGGGTCGGCCGGAGGATCCTCGGGGTGCCGGCGCCCGGGCGCGGCCCGGCCCGCACCGAGGTGCGGGTGAACGGGGAGATCGTCACCGCCCGCGTGACGATGTCGGTGTCCTACCCGACGCCGGTGCGCGAGGTCGCCCGGCAGGTGCGGGAGCACGTGCGGGGGCGGGTCGCGGAGCTGACCGGCTTCACCGTCCGGCAGGTGGACGTCGACGTGGCCGAACTGGAGCATCCCGCCGCCGGCGAGAGGACCGTGCTGTGACCGCGCAGGCCGGTCCGCAGGCGGGTCCGCGGCCCGCCACCGTGCGGCGCGCTCCGGTGGACAGGCCGCGCAAGGCCGACCGTGCGGCCAGGCACGCGTTCCGGTCGCGCCGGGTGCGGGCGGCGATGCTGTTCGCGCTGCTGTTGACGGCGGCCGCGGCGCTCACGGCGATCGAGGTGATCTCGGCGCTGGCCGACCGCCCGGCGCACGTGTTCCCGTACGGCTGGGCGAAGGACGCGGCGTGGGACGACGCGTCCGTGCTCGCGATCTCCGGCGGCCTGGCGCTGGCCGGCCTGCTGTGCCTGCTGGCCGCGCTGCTGCCCGGGAGGTCGCGGATCGTCCCGCTGCACGGCCGGGATCCGAACCTGATGATGGGGGTGAGCCGGCGCGGGCTGAAGGGAGCCGCCGCGGCGGCCGCCGAGGACGCGCCAGGCGTGTCGCGGGTGCGCCGGGTACGGCTGCGCCGCCGCCGGGTGAAGGTCGTCGCGGAGACGCCCGTGCGCGCGCCCGAGGGGCTGGCCGAGGGCGTCGCGGACGCCGTGCGCGAACGGCTCGGCCGGCTGGAGCCGCTGCCCGTCCGGTCGGTCTCGGTGCGGCTGAAGCGGCGGGACCCGTGATGGACCGCCGTCCCGCGCACCTCAACCGCACCGGCCTGACCCTGCTCGGCGCCGTCCTGGCCGTGGCCGGAGGCGCGGGCCTCGCCCGCGGCCTGGGCGCCTTCGGGGACGGGCGGGCGTCCGCGCCGGTCCTCACCGACGACGTCCGGCGCTTCGCCGACGAGCGGGGCTGGTTCTGGCCCGCCCTCGCCGCGGCGGCCGTCGTCCTGGCGCTGCTGGGGCTGGCGTGGCTGCTCGCGCAGGGGCGCTCCGGGAAGGTGTCGGGCCTCGCGCTGGAGCCGGACGCGGACGCGGGCGCGACGCGGCTGTCGGCGAAGGCCGTCAGGGGCGTGATCGAGGACGAGATCGGGGAGTACCCCGGCGTGCGGAAGGTGCGGGCCCGGCTGATCGGCTCGTCCGGGCGTCCTGAACTGCGGCTGAACGTCGCGTACGGGCACCGCGCCGACGTGGCTGAGCTGCGGAGACGGATCGAGGAGGAGGGCGTGCCCCGGTTGTGCGCCGCGCTCGAACGCGACTCGGTGCCCACGGTGGTGCGGCTGCGCCTGGTGCCGAAGGAGCAGCCCCCGACCGTCGTCTGAGCGCCCGATCGTTACGGGCACTTTGAGGTTGTTTGAGGGCCTATGGCGGCTTACCGGACTAATGTCCGAAGAGAACCTGACGTCGAGCCCACGAGGAGGCAGCGCTTGTCCGATCCTGCACTTCCGGGCGGCTCCGCCGAGGGGCGCTTCGACGTATGGAGGGAACAGACGGACCACAGCATCGGCCCCTCCCGCTGAGCGGCCCGATGACCCGGGGGCCGCGGCATCGCGCCGCGGCCCCCGGGTTCGTCGTGTGAGGGGTGCCACGGTCCTGGTGGGTTGTGTTTTCCAACTTACTGATCGGATACTGCGGGAGTGAGTTGGAAAAACAGACGGAGGTGGGGATCATGCGGGACGCGGTGATCGTCGAGGCGGTGCGCACGCCGCTCGGCAAGGGCAAGCCGGACGGCACGCTGCACGACGACCACCCCGCCGACCTCCTGGCACGGACGCTGCAGAAGCTCGTCGAGCGCGCCGGGCTCGACCCCGCACAGGTGGACGACGTCATCGGCGGCGTCGTCACCCAGGTGGGCGACCAGGCGCTCAACATCACCCGTACGGCCGTCCTGGCCGCCGGGTTCCCCGAGAGCGTCCCGGCCATGACGGTCGACCGGCAGTGCGGCTCGTCCCAGCAGGCCCTGCACATCGCGGCGCAGGGCGTGCAGAGCGGCGCGTACGACATCGCGATCGCGTGCGGCGTCGAGTCGATGTCCCGCGTGCCGATGGGGTCGAACGTGCCGCCCGGCAGCGACCCGTTCGGGCCGATGCTCGCCGAGCGCTACCCCGGGGGCCTCGTCGGCCAGGGCATCAGCGCCGAGCTGATCGCCGCCCGCTGGGACCTGCCGCGCGAGGACCTCGACGCCTACGCCCACGAGTCGCACCGCCGCGCCGCCGAGGCGTGGAAGAACGGCGAGTTCGACCGGGAGGTCGCCTGGCCGGGGCAGCGGGACGAGACCGTCCGTCCGGACACCTCGCCGGAGGTCCTCGCCCGCCTCAGGCCCGCCTACTACGACGAGCGGACGGCCGAGCGGTTCCCCGAGATCGGCTGGAAGATCACCGCGGGCAACGCGTCCCCGATCAACGACGGCGCCGCGGCCGTGCTCGTCATGGGCGCGGACGTCGCCGAACGCCTCGGCCTGCGCCCCCGCGCCCGCTTCCACGCGTTCGCCGTCACCGGCGACGACCCGCTGCTGATGCTCACCGCGATCATCCCGGCGACCGGGAAGGTCCTGCGGCGCGGCGGCCTCACGCTGGACGACATCGACCTGTTCGAGGTGAACGAGGCGTTCGCCCCGGTCGTCCTCGCCTGGCAGCGCGAGACCGGCGCCGACCCGGCCCGCGTCAACGTCCGCGGCGGCGCGATCGCGATCGGCCACCCGCTCGGCGCCAGCGGCGCCCGCATCATGACGACGCTGCTGCACGCCCTCGAAGACCGGGGCGGGCGGTTCGGGCTCCAGACCATGTGCGAGGCCGGCGGCCTGGCGAACGCCACCGTCATCGAGCGGCTCTGACGGCGGTTAGGCTGCCCGGTATGCCGAAGGACGCCGCGCCCCGCGAGTGCTCCATCGCCGACACGCTGGACCTGGTCGGCGAGCGCTGGAGCCTGCTCGTCATCCGCGAGCTGAGCTACGGGGTGCGGCGCTTCGACCAGATCGTCCGGAACACGGGCGCGTCCCGCGACATCCTCACCTCCCGGCTCCGCAAGCTGGAGGCGAACCGCATCGTCCGCCGCGAGCGTTACAGCGACCACCCGGCCCGCTACGAGTACCACCTGACGCGCGCGGGCGCGGAGCTGTGCGACGTCCTTCTCGTGCTGATGCGGTGGGGCGACCGGCACCTGCATCCCGACGATCCGCCCGTCCGCTGGCGGCATTCCTGCGGCCACACGCTCAGCCCCATGGTGATCTGCCGCCACTGCGGCAACGAGGCGCTCCTCGGCGCCCACTCTCCGACCGGCCGCGGCGCCCTGACCGGCTGAGTCATCGTTCGGCGGCCAGCCGGACCCCGAGGCCGATGAACAGCCCGCCCACGGCGACGTTGAGCCGCCGGCGGGCGGCCCGCCGGCGGCGCAGGCAATCCCCGATCCGTCCGGCGAGGACGCCGACCGTGCCGTCGACGAGGAACTCCAGCGCGATGAGAATGGCGCCGAGAACCACGAACTGCGCCCACACGTGACCCATTCCCGGGTCGATGAACTGGGGCAGGAACGCGATCGTGAACGTGACCATCTTCGGGTTCAGCAGATTGGTCAGCAGGCCGTTGAGATAGGCGCGGCGTCCGGAGATCCCGCCGGCGGACGGGAGGTCGTCCTGGTCGTCCACGCGGCGGCGAATGGTCTGCACGCCGAGGTACACGAGGTAGGCGGCACCGGCGATCCGGACCACCGTGAACGCGACCGGCACCGCCGCGAACAGCGCCGCCAGCCCCGCCGCCGCGACGGCGACATGGACGGCCTCGCTCGTCGCGACCCCGGCGGTCGCGAGCAGCCCGGCCCGCGCCCCACCTCGCATCCCGCACCCGAGGACGAACAGCATGTCCGGCCCCGGAATGACCATCGCCACGGCCGAGGTCACGAAGAACGCCACCAGCAAATGCGGATCAACCGGCATAAAACGATCATCCCACACCCGCTTCCCGTGCGGGTGGGGTGAGGTCGGGTGGACGTGGGGTCGGGTGGACGTGAGGGCGGGGGATCGTGCGCGCCTCCGGCCATGTCGCCGGGTGGATTCCTTCCGCACCTCAAACGCCCGGTTTCCTGAAGCGATCGTGTGGCCCGGCCAATTGCGGGTCAAGGGGAGAGGGGTGCGTTCCGCAGGGCGTAATAAGTCGAGGCCCGGGGTTACCGATCTTCGTTCCGGCAAAGGTGGATGAGGGTTCGCGGTGTTCATCGGCATCGAGGGCCGAATTCGACATTGCCGCCGAATTCGCGGAAATCGGGGGAGCCATGGCAAGGGTGAAACGGGAACACGACGGTCACGACGAGGCGGCGGACGCCGACGTGCTGTCGTCGGTCGAGTACGCGGCCGAGCTCAGGGACGACGCGAGCGGCGTCAGCTTCGGCGTGACGAGCTGCGGCGCCCCGGCCGAGGGGCTGGAGCAGCACGTCTGCATGGGCCTGAACGCCTGCAACGCCTTCGACATCGACGGCGTGGCGGCGATGGCCGGAACCGGGAACTGCGCGACCGTGCGCCATGTCTGCCACGGCGAGGGGCAGTGTCGCGGGCAGGGCGGCTGCGGCTACGCCGGAAGCGACGAGCAGCAGTGGCGCCCCGGCGACCAGGCGTGCCGGTTCAACGGCAGCTGCGCAAGCCCCCTCAACGTCAGCCGCGTGTTCAGCTGCGGGCCGATGAAGGGCAAGAGCGTGTGGCTGCAGGCCAGGCGCATCATGGAGGACCGGATGTACCGGGCCGGGCTGGCCTTCGGCCCGTCCCCGGCCGAGGGCATCCCCGACGACCTGCTGCCCGAGTACGACATCGACGACGGGCACGACCTGCCGGACCCGCGGACGAACGGGCACCGCAAGGCGAGCACCCGCACGGGCACGTCCGCCCGCAAGAGCACGTCCGCCCGCACGAGCACGGCGGGGGCGCGCCGGAAGGGCGCGACCAGGAAGAAGCGATGACGCCGCCGAGCGCCGGGGAACGGCCGCTCGGATTCGGGCTGGGGCTGCGCGCGCCGCACCTGGACCATGTGCGGCGCCGCCTGCCGGACGTCGGGTTCTTCGAGGTGATCTCGGAGAACTTCATGGACTGCGCGGGCGGGCGCCGCCGTGCCCTGGACGCGATCGCCGACCGCTACCCGGTCGTCCTGCACGGTGTGTCGCTGTCGATCGGCTCCACCGATCCGCTCGACTTCGGCTACCTGGCCCGGCTGCGGGATCTCGCGGACGCGGTGCGGGCCCGGCTGGTGTCCGACCACGTCTGCTGGACGGGGGTCATGGGCCGCAACACCCATGACCTGCTGCCGCTGCCGTTCACCGAGGCGGCGCTGGCGCACGTGGCCGGACGCGTCCGCGTCGTCCAGGACTTCCTCGGGCGCAGGCTCGTGCTGGAGAACCCGAGCACGTACGTCGGGTTCACGGCGTCCACCATGACCGAGCAGGAGTTCATGTCCCGGCTCGCCGAGGACGCCGACTGCGGGCTGCTGCTGGACGTCAACAACGTCCACGTCTCGGCGGTCAACCACGACTTCGACCCGGTGGACTACCTCGACGCGATCCCCCTGGACAGGGTGGAGCAGATCCACCTGGCCGGGCACACCGACTACGGCACCCACATCATCGACACCCACGACGGCCCGGTCAGCGTCGAGGTCTGGGAGCTGTACCGCCGCGTCGCCGAGCGCCGCCCCGACATCCCCGCCCTCCTGGAATGGGACGACAAGCTGCCGGGCTTCCCCGTCCTGGAGGCCGAACTCGGCAAGGCCCGGCAGGTCGCCACCAGAGCCCGCCGGCGGACGATCCCGGCCGGAGGCAGTCACGATGGCTGAGCCGTCCGATCTCGCCGGGCTCCAGCGGTGGATGCAGACGGCGATCCTGGACCCGGACGGCGACCTGGACGAGGCGTCCGGCACGCTCACCGCGTCCGAGGCGCTGACCGCCCGCCAGCGCCTGGCGATCTACTGGCGCGGCTACCGTCTCCGGCTGCTGGAGACCATGCGCGGCCTGCATCCCGGGCTGACGCACCTGCTGGGCGAGGAGACGTTCGACCGTTTCGCCCTGGACTATCTCGAAGCCCGCC
>NZ_VCKW01000101.1 GCF_005889715.1 Actinomadura soli | reverse complement strand
GTCCGCGGCTGGTCGTCGGTGAGCTCGGCCAGGAGGTCTTCGAGGTCGGTGGTGTCGAGATCGGCGAGCGGGAAGTCGCCGGGCGCCACCGAGCCCGCGCCCGGCGCGGCGCAGTGCTCGGCCACCGCGCGGAGCCGGTCGGCCAGGCGCCCCGCCGCGACCGCCCCGGTACCGGCGGCGGGGTGCGTGCAGCGCGCCCGCAGCGCGCCGTCCACGACGGCGGCCTGGACGAGGAGCCCGGTCCCGGCGGGGAGCGCCGTTCCGGCCGGGAGGGCCGGCTCCATGCCCGCGAAGCC
The DNA here is from genome assembly GCF_005889715.1 of Actinomadura soli. GTDB lineage: Bacteria > Actinomycetota > Actinomycetes > Streptosporangiales > Streptosporangiaceae > Spirillospora > Spirillospora soli. The sequence continues at coordinate 28,496 of NZ_VCKW01000101.1, read as the reverse complement.
GGGCGGAAGGCGGAACGGGCCGTCCGGGCGGTCGCCGGTCCAGCTCTCCTCGTCCACCTCCGTGAGGACGGCGACCAACGGCTGGTTCCGCGGAGTCCGGGGGGCCGTCTCCGCCCGGTGATCCGGGCCGTCGCAGGAACGCGCGTCCTTGACCGCCGCCAGCGCCGTCTCGGCGTCGTCCGCGAGGAGGAGCAGGCGGCGCGGCACGCTGCGGCAGCCGACGCCTTCACCGTCCAGGGACGACTCGGTGACGACCTCGGCCGGCGAGCGGCCGGCGTCCGCGCACAGCGCCCACCCAAGGGCCGCGAGCAGCCCGTCACCGAGGCGCATCCGGTAGGCGCCGCTCAGGTCGGCCCGCAGCCGCGCGGTCTCCTCGGGGGACAGCTCGAAGCACGTCGTCACGAGATCGTCCGGGACGGGCTCCGGCGGGGAGACGGCCGCCGCGCCGTGGCCGCCGGTCCGTCCGGAGGCCCAGCGGAGGAACGAGGGGGCGGGGCCGTCCAGCGTCCCGTGGAAGGCGGCCTCCAGGTCGGCGGCCAGCGTCCGCCAGGACCGGACGTCCACCGCGGCCCGGTGCGCCACCCACACCAGCCTCGACCGCGCCTCGCCCAGCTTGATGATCGCCGCCTTGACCGGGGCGGACGTGCGCGGATCGACCTCGTCGGCCATCTCGTCGACCATCCGGTCGGCCACCGCCGCCCGCCGGTCGGGCGGGAGCGCGGTCAGGTCGAACTCCGGGAGCGGGACGTCGCTGGGCTCGCCGGCCCACTGGGTCGCCGCGTCCTCGTCGACGCGCAGGCGCAGCGCGTCGTGCCGCGCGACGACCCGGGCCATGGCCTGTTCGAGCCGGGCCGGGTCCGGTTCGCCCGCGATCTCCAGGACGAGCCGTCCGGCGGCCGGGACGGCCCCGGCGAGCACCGCCCGCTGCCCTGCGGTGAGCGGCACGGACGCCCCCTCGCCGCCCGGCTCCTCGGTGGGCCCGGTGGGCAGCCGCCCCTCCTCCGCCAGCGCGAGCACCAGCTCGGCGATGCTCTGGTGGGCGAACAGGTCCTGCGGGACGATGTCGACGCCCTCCGCGGTCACCCGCGTGATCACCTGGACGCCGAGAATGGAGTCGCCGCCCAGGGTGAAGAAGTTCTGGTCCAGCGCCACGTGGTCGAGGCCGAGCACCTGCGCGATGGTGGCGGCCACGCGCTCGGCCAGGGCCCGCTGGCCGGGGTCGAGTTCGACGGCGGGTCCGCCGGACCGGGACTCGGCGCGGGGCAGCGCGGCGCGGTCGACCTTCCCGTTGGCGGTCAGCGGCAGCGCGTCCAGGACGACGACGTCGCGCGGCACCATGTAGCCGGGCAGCCAGCGTGCCAGGTGGTCGCGCAGGTCACCGGCGTCGGCGGCGCCGTCGGGCACGGCGTAGGCGGTCAGCCTCCGGTGCGATCGGTCGCCCGCCGCGACGACCACCGCGCGGCGTACGTCCGGATGGCGTTCGAGGGTGTGCTCGATCTCGCCGAGTTCGATGCGGTGCCCGCCGACCTTGACCTGGTGGTCGTGACGCCCCAGGAACCGGATGGCCCCGTCGGGCAGATAGCAGCCGAGGTCGCCGGTGCGGTACAGGCGATGCCCGGTGCCAGGGTGGACGATGAACTGCGCTTCCGTACGCTCAGGGTCACGCCAGTACCCCTCGGCCAGCCCGGTGCCTCCGATGTACAGCTCCCCGGTGACCCAGGTGGGGCACGGTTCGAGCCGCTCGTTGAGGACCTCGAACCACTGGTTGCGGAGGGGTGTGCCGTAGGGAATCGACTCCGAGTCCAGGTCGACGTGATCGATCGGATGGGCGATCGACCAGATCCCCGCCTCGGTGGCCCCGCCCAAGCTGATGATCTGCGCGTCCGGTGCCAGCGCCCGCAGCCGGTCCGGCAACGACACCGGAATCCAGTCCCCGGACAGGAGCGCGAGGCGCAGTGGGAGGTCCAGCCCTTCGGCCGCGGCCTGCTCGGCCAGCATCTCGGCGAGCCCGGGCACCGTGTTCCAGAGCGTCACGTGATGCCGGACGACCAGGCGCGTCCAGGCGGCGGGGTCCGTGCGCGTCTCCAGGCCGGGCAGGACGAGTGCGCCGCCCGCGCCGAGCACGCCGAAGATGTCGAAGACCGACAGGTCGAAGCTCAGCGACGACAGCCCGAGCACACTGTCTCCGGGGCCGACGCCGAACCGCTCAACGATGTCGGCGCAGGTGTTCAGCGCGGCCGTGTGGCTGACCGCGACGCCCTTGGGCGTCCCCGTCGACCCCGACGTGTAGAGGACGTACGCCACGTCGCTGGGGCCGTGCGGGACCGGGTCGAACTCGGCCGTCCGCCATTCCTCGGGCTCGGGCGTCTCCACGACGGGAACGTCCGCGGCCTGCGGGCTGCCGTAGGGGACGACCAGGCACGCGGCGCCCGACTCCCGGAGCATCCAGGCACGCCGCTCGGCGGGAAGATCGGGGTCGACCGGCACGTACGCGCCGCCCGCCAGGCTCACGCCGAGGACGGCGACGATCTGCCGCCAGCCCTTGCGGACGCCGATCGCGACGGGCGTCCCCGGCCGGACGCCGCGATCGCGCAGCACGGCCGCCAGCACGGCGGCCCGGCCGCGCAGTTCGCCGAACGTGATCACGCGGTCCTCGCTGATCAGCGCGGTGGCGTCCGGGTGCTCCTCGGCCCGGCGCAGCAGCGCGTCGTGCAGGAGGCCGTCCGGGACGGGCCCGGAGGTGTCGTTGACCTCCGCGCGGCGGCGGAGCTGCCCCTCGGGCGCGGGGGCGGCTGCGGAGGCGGTCCAGCCGTCCTCCTCCGCCAGGCTCTCCACCAGCGCGGTGAACGCCTGGAACATGTCACCGACCATGCCGTCCGGGAAGAGGGCGCCGAGCACGTGCCAGCTCACGTCGAGCTGCCCCTCGGCCTCCAGGACGAAGCAGTCGAGCGTGACCTGCGGCGTCTGCGAGATCGTGTGCACGACGTCGCCGAGCCAGCCGAACGGCGAGCCGGTGCCCTCCCGGGCGAGCGCGCTGGTGAAGACGACCGGCATCATCGCGCCCTGCACCCCGCCGCGGACGCGGGCCAGCTCGCGCAGCACCCGGACGCCGCTGACCAGGCGGTGCTCCATGTCGGTCCAGCTCCGCTCCTGCATCGCGGCGGCGAGGTCGAGGAAGGTGGCGGGGGCGGCCGCGTCCACCTCCAGCAGGCTGAACGAGGCGAACTCCCCGACCAGGGCGCCCACTTCGGGGTGCAGCGGGAGCCGGTTGACGGCGGTGGCGTTGACGGTGAAGCGTTGGCTCGCGCTCCACGTCGCGAGGACGGCCGCGTACGCCGCCGCCAGCGTCACCGACGAGGTGACGCCGTGGGCCGCCGACCGGGCCTTCACCCGGTCCCATACGTCACGGTCGAAACGGGCGGTGTAGCGGTCGAACTCCATGGCGCCGCCGTCGCCCTCGCCGCGGACGGTGGGCAGCTGCGGGGCCGGTGGCAGCGTCCGGGCCCGTTCCCGCCAGTAGCCGAGGGACGTCTCGTAGGCGGGCGTGTCGCGCAGCGCCGATTCGGCGAGGACGTAGTCCCGGAACGTCAGCGCCAGGGGCGGGAGGTCCTCGCCCTCGCCCTCGTAGACGCGGCGCCAGTCGTCCAGCAGCCCGAAGAACAGGCTCGCCACGTCCGCCACCAGGAGGTCGAAGCTGAGCAGGACTCGGACCCGGCCGTCCGGCAGCGTCGCCAGCCGCAGCTCCCACAGCGGCCACCGGTCCGCCGGGCGCACCTGGGCGCGCATCCGCTCGCGCACCGTCCGCAGGGCGTCCTCGGGGTGGGGCTCATCCCGCAGATTTATGATCTCCGGGTCGTAGACGGCGGGGGGCGGCTGGATCCGCTGGGTGCCGTCGGGCAGCACCACCATCCGGAGCATGTCGTGGTGGTCGACGAGCCGCTGCCAGGCCCGGGCCAGCCGGACGGCATCCAGCCCGCGGCCCTCGGTCTCCAGGTAGACGTGGGCGGCGACGTCGCCGCCCTCGAACACGGCCGACCGGCCGAGCCACTGGGCCTGCTGCATCTCGGTGAGCGGGAACGGCTCGTGCCGGGCCGCCGGGTCGGGGACGATCTCCGGCAGGTCGTCCAGCGCGGCGGCGCCGGGCTCGGCGTCGCCGGCGTGCTCCAGCATCGCCGCCACGGTGGGGTGGCGCAGCAGCGTCCGCAGCGCCACCGGAACGCCGAGCTCGCGGCGGAGCCGGGCGGCGAGCTGGGCGGCGGCGAGCGAGTGGCCGCCCAGCTCGAAGAAGTTGTCGTGGACGCCGATCGGGCCGCGGCCGAGGAACTCCTGCCAGAGGGCGGCGACCCGCTTCTCCGTCTCGTCGCGCGGGGCGACGTACTCGGCGGACAGGCCCTCGCGCAGCTCGGCGGCGGCGTCGGCGGTGACGGGCTCGGCGGGCGGCAGGTCGAGGCGCTCCGACAGCGAGCCGTTGCCCGCGTGCGGTGGGTTCACCCAGTAGCGCCGCCGCTGGAAGGGGTAGGACGGCAGGCTCACCCTGCGGACGGGGCCGCCGCGCAGGCGTTCCCAGTCGACCTCGGCGCCGGCCGCCCACGCGCGGGCGAGGGCGGTCAGCGCGGCGCGCACGTCGTCGCGGTCGCCGTCGTGCGCGCCGTCGCGGGCGCTGTCCGGGCCGGGCAGGGTGGACAGCACGACGGCCCGTTCCGCCGGGTCGAGGCTCTGCCGGGCCAGCCGTCCGAGCACATCGCCCGGGCCCATCTCGATCAGGACCGCCCGCCCGGCCCTCGTGATCTCGCGCAGGCCGTCGGCGAACAGCACGGGCTCGCGCAGGTGACGTCCCCAGTAGGCGGGGTCCTGTGCCTCTTCGGCGGTGATCGGGCGCCCGGTGACGTTGGAGGCGAAGGGCACCCGCGGCTCGGACAGGCGCACGCCGCGTATCTCGTCGGTGAACGGCGCGACGGCCGCGTCCATCGACGGGGAATGGAAGGCGTGCGAGGTGTGCAGCCTGCGATGCGGCGCGTCCAGCCCGGCGGCGAACGCGTCGATCTCCCCGGCCGGGCCGGAGACGGCGCACAGCTCGGGCCCGTTGACCGCGGCGAGCGCGAGGCTACCGGTCAGCAGCGGGCGCACCGCGTCCGCTGACATCGCGACGGAGAGCATCGCGCCGGGCGGGCACTCTTGCATCAGCCGCCCACGCGCCGCGACCGCGCGGAGCGCGTCGTCGCGGGACAGCACCCCGGCCGCGCACGCCGCCGTCAGCTCGCCCACGCTGTGCCCGATCAGGGCGGCGGGACGGACCCCCCACGACTCGTACAGCCGGACGAGCGCGTAACCGACCGTGAACAGCGCGGGCTGCGCCAGGGCGGTCGCGGTGAGGTCGCCGCCGGTCGCGGTGATGTCGTCGGCGTCCCCGTAGAGGGCCCGCGTCAGGTCGAGGCCGGCGACCTCGCGCAGGACCTCCGCGCAGGCGTCGACCTCGTCGCGGAACACGCGCTCGGACTCGTACAGGCCGCGCGCCATCGCCGCGTACTGGCTGCCCTGCCCGGGGAAGAGGAACACCACGTGCGGCTCGGCGCCGCCCGCGTCGCACACCGGGCCGGGGAGCGCGGCGGACAGCCCGGCCGCGTCGGCGGCGACGGCGAAGCGCCGGTACCGGAAGTGCGTGCGGCCCGACTGCGAGGTGCCCGCCATGTCGGCCAGCCGCACGGTGCCCGGGACGTCCGCGACGGCCGCGGCCACCTGCTCCGCGGCCGTCCGCGCGGCGTGCGGCGTCCGTCCCGACACCACGACGATCTGCTCCGGACGGGGCGGGCGCGGCGCGTCCGGCGGCGCGGCCGGGGACGGCTCCTCCAGCACGACGTGCGCGTTGGTGCCGCCGATCCCGAACGAGCTGACGCCGATCCGCAGCGGTCCCGGCGCCTTCCACTCCGTCTCCCCCGTGACGACCCAGAACGGCGTCCGGGCGAAGTCGATGTGCGGGTTGGGACGGCGGAAGTGCAGGCTCGGCGCCAGCCGCCGGTGCCGCAGCTGCAGGATCGCCTTGAGCAGCCCGGTGATCCCGGCCGCCGTGTCCAGATGGCCCACGTTGGACTTCACCGAGCCGATCGCGCAGTAGCCGCGCTCGCCGGTGTAGGCGCGGAACGCGCGGGTCAGCGCGGTGATCTCGATGGGGTCGCCGAGCGGCGTCCCGGTGCCGTGCGCCTCGACCGCGGTGACCGTGGCGGCGTCGACGTCCGCGACGGCCAGCGCCGCGCTGACCACCTCGGTCTGGCCGTCCACGCCGGGCGCGGTGAAGCCGGCCTTGGCCGCGCCGTCGTTGTTGACCGCCGACCCGCGGATCACCGCTTCGATGTGGTCGCCGTCCGCTACGGCCCGGTCGAACGGCTTGAGCACGACGACCCCGGCGCCGTTGCCGAACACGGTCCCGGCGGCGTCGGCGTCGAACGGGCGGCAGTGCCCGTCCGGGGAGAAGATCAGTCCCTCCTCGTAGAGGTAGCCGGTGCGCTGCGGGACGCGGATCGAGACTCCGCCGGCGACGGCCATCTCGCATTCGCCGTCCAGGAGGCTCTGGCAGGCCAGGTGCACGGCGACCAGCGAGGTCGAGCACGCCGTCTGGACGGTCATCGCGGGCCCGGTCAGGCCCAGCCGGTAGGCCGTCCGGGTGGCCAGGTAGTCCTTCTCGTTGTGGATCAGCACGTCGAACGCGTCGGCGCCGGGCATCAGCGGCCCGCCGGCGACGAGGTTGCTCATCAGGTAGCCGGGCGCGTTGGCCCCGCAGAAGACGCCCGTCGCCGGTGCGGTGGCGGGCGGATGGCCCGCGTCCTCGAGCGCCTCCCAGACGATCTCCAGGAACACCCGCTGCTGGGGGTCCAGCAGGGCGGCCTCGCGCGGCGTGAACCCGAAGAAGGCGGCGTCGAACTCCTCGATGCCGTCCAGGACGGAGGCCGCCCCGACGTAGCCGTCCCGTCCGGCGATCCGGGGGTCGAATCCGGCGGCGGCGAGATCCTCGGCGCTCACCCGGCCGATCGACTCCACGCCGCCGGCCAGGTTCGCCCAGAACTCGCCGGGCGTGCGCGCACCGGGCAGGCGGCAGGCGAGGCCGATCACGGCGATGTCAGTGCTGCTCATCGGGTTCCGTCCTCTCGCTGGGCGCCCGCGGGGCGCCGGTTCCTGGCCGGGTTCCGGGCGGCGCGGCGGGCCGCGCCGCGGGACCGGCCGGCCCGGGCGGCCGCGGCGGGGTCGGCGGCGCCGTCGAGCCGGGCCGCGAGGGCCCGGATGCTCGGGGCCTCGAACATCAGCGGCAGCGGCAGGTCGGCGCCCGGCGCGCCCATGTCGGCGAGCCGGGCGCGGAGCCGCGCGCAGATCCGGGTGATCATGGCCGAGTCCAGGCCGAGGTCGAAGAAGCCGTCGGTCACGCTGATCCGCGCGGGTTCCGCGGCGTGCGCCCCTCCGTGCTCCCCCGTTCCGTCCAGGCCGAGTTCGGCGGCGACCTCCGCGACGATCGCGCTTTCCAGGCCGGTGGCGGGCGGCACCGGCGCCTCCCCCGCCGCCGCGGCCTCGCCCGCGAGCCGCGCCAGCTCCCGCCGGTCGACCTTGCCGATCGGGGTGAGCGGCAGCCGGTCCAGGACCACGATCGTCGGCGGGACGAGGGCCGAGGGCAGCCGCTCGGCCAGCCACCGGCGCAGCGTCGCCCGGGTCGGACCTCCCGGCGGCGCCGGGGCGGTGTCCGGGACGCCGCCGACCAGCGCGTGCAGCAGCTCGTGCCCGTCGTCCAAGGCGAAGCGGGCGCGCATGGCGTCGGTGAGGCGCGCGTCGCCGGCCTGGCACAGGCCGAGCCCGGCCGGGGGCGCGGCGGTCTCCAGCAACTGGGCGATCAGGCCGGCCTCGATCAGGCTGAAGTCCCGCCAGAGGCGGCCGTAGAGCGGCCTGATCGCGCGGGACTGGGCCACCAGGTAGATCGCGAACGGCGCGCCCGCCGCGAGCGCCGCGTTGACCGAGGTGAAGCCGGGGCGCGCCGGGACGGCCTCCCGGCTGAGCGGGGCCAGCCGGTGCCCGTCCGCGCGGTGGTAGTAGGCGCCACCGGGCAGATCGGCCACGCCGCCCTCGGCGACGTCGAGGTACACCTGGACGGGGTAGAGCCCGCCGGCGGACCCGTAGGCGTGCCGATCGCCGTCCCGCAGCCCCTCCAGCAGCCGGGACAGCGCGTCCAGGGCGACCGGGCCCGCGGTGAAGCGGCGGTGGCTCGACCGGCGCGGCGCGGCCTCCACCTCGGGCAGCGCGATCATCTCGGCGCCCGGCACGGCGCGCAGCCCCGGACGGGCGAGTGCGAACTCCCGCCGTTCGACCGGATCGAGCAGGACGCCGTCCAAATCGCCGTCGAGCAGGGCCGCCTCCTCCTCGCCCGGCAGAGCGACCGGGGCGGCCATGGCCCGCGTGACGAAACCGGCGAGCCGGCGGCGATGCCGGTCGCCGTGCGCGATGACCACGGCCTCGCCGACACCGGGGGCCGCCCGCAGCGTGTGCTCGATCTCGCCGAGTTCGACGCGGTGCCCGCCGACCTTGACCTGGTGGTCGTGACGCCCCAGGAACCGGATGGCCCCGTCGGGCAGATAACAGCCGAGGTCACCCGTGCGGTACAGGCGATGCCCGGTGCCAGGGTGGACGATGAACTGCGCTTCCGTACGCTCGGGGTCACGCCAGTACCCCTCGGCCAAGCCGGTGCCTCCGATGTACAGCTCCCCGGTGACCCAGGTGGGGCACGGTTCCAGCCGCTCGTTGAGGACCTCGAACCACTGGTTGCGTAAGGGCGTGCCGTAGGGAATCGACTCCGACTCCAGGTCGACCTGGTCGATCGGATGGGCGATCGACCAGATCCCCGCCTCGGTGGCCCCGCCCAAGCTGATGACCTGAGCGTCCGGCGCCAGGGCCCGCAGGCGGTCCGGCAACGACACCGGAATCCAGTCTCCCGAGAGCAGCACATGCCGGAGCGGCGGCTCCTTCGAGCCCGCGTGTTCGATGTGGTCGGCCAGGAGTTCCATCAGCGCGGGCACGGAGTTCCACAGCGTGACGCCGTGCGCGTACACGAGGTCGGCCCAGTGGGCGGGGTCGGCACGGCGTTCGGGGTCGGGGAGGACGAGTGCGCCGCCCGCGCCGAGCACGCCGAAGATGTCGAAGACCGACAGGTCGAAGCTCAGCGAGGAGACCCCTAAGACACGGTCGTCCGGTCCGAGGTTCAGCCGTTCCGCCACGTCCACGCAGGTGTTGAGCGCGGCCGTGTGGTTGACCGCGACGCCCTTGGGCGTCCCCGTCGACCCCGACGTGTAGAGGATGTAGGCGAGGTCGCCGGGTTGCGGCGGGTCGTCGGCGGAGAGGCTCCGCGCCGTCCGCGCGTCGGGCACATCCCGCAGGACGAGCGCCGCCCCGGCGGTGTCCACCAGCCACCGCCGGCGGTCCTCGGGCAGACCGGGGTCCACCGGGAGGTAGGCGGCGCCGATCCGGGTCACCGCCAGGACGGCGACGATCTGCCGCCATCCCTTCGGCATGCTCACCGCCACCACGTCGCCGCGCCCGATCCCCGCGTCGGCCAGGTCGGCGGCGAGGCCGTCCGCGCGTTCGGCCAGCTCCCCATAGGCGAGGGTCCGGTCGGCGGCGATGACGGCCGGAGCGGCGGGACGCTCGGCGGCGCGGGCGAACACCGCGTCCGGCAGCGTCCCGTCCGGGACCGGTCCTGCCGTGGCGTTCACCCGGGCGCGCGCCTCGGCCTGGTCCGCCGGGAGCGGCACGCGCGGCGGCAGATCCCAGCGGCCGCCGCCCGCGGCCAGCGCCTCCAGCAGGTCGCGGTAGGCGGCGAACGTGGCGTCGAGCACCCCGGGCGGGAAGTGGTCGCCGGCGGCGTCCCAGACCAGTAGGGCGCCGTCACCGTCCTCGAACACCTGGTGGTCCAGCACGACCTGAGGCGTCTGGGAGATCCCGTGGACGAGACGTCCCAGCCAGCCGAACGGCGGCTCACCGTCACCGAGGCCGAGGCCGCTGGTGAAGACGCAGGGCAGGATCGCGCGACCTGTCGCGCCGTCGCGGCGGGCCAGGTCCCGCATCACCTGGAGGCCGGAGTACGACGCGTGCTCCAGGTCCTCCCACAGGCGCCGCTGGACGGCCAGCGCGAGGTCGGCGAAGCGGCCGGGCCCGGCGCAGTCGACTTCGAGCGGGTCGACCGAGGTGAAGTCGCCGACGACGTTCGCGAGCCCCGGATGCGCGGCCGGGCGGTTGAACAGCGTGACGTTCACGGTGAACCGCGGGCTCCGGCTCCAGGCGGCGAGCACGGTGCCGTAGGCGGCCAGGAGGACGGCCGAGGGCGTCACGCCGTGTGCGCGCGCCGCCTCCGTCAGCCGTTTCCACGGCGCGGGTTCGATGCGGTGGCGGCGGCGGGTGAACCGGGCGGGTTCGCCCGGTCGCCACGCCGTGACGGGCAGCTGCGGCGCGGGCGGCAGCTGCGGCACCCGGTCCCGCCAGTAGCGGACGTCCTCAGGACGGGGGGACCGCTCCGCGATCGCCCAGTCCCGGAAGCCGAGGTCCGGCTCGGGCAGGTCGGCGTCGGGATCGTCGTAGAGCAGCCGCCACTCGCGTGACAGCACGTACAGGCTCCACAGGTCCGCGACCAGCAGATCCATGCCGAGGTGCAGCCGGACGCCCCCGTCCGGGAGGCGGCTCACCGCGATCCGGTGCATCGGCCCCTCGTACGGCGAGGCGACCTCGTGGTCCAGGACGGCCCGCGCCTCCTCCGGGGGAATCCCCCGCAGGTCGAACCGGTCGAACGCGTCGGATCCCGGCGGCGGCAGGACCCGCTGGCGCCCGTCCGCGGTCACCACGGCGCGCAGCATGTCGTGCCGGCCGACGACCCGCCGCCAGGCCGCCTCCAGGCGCGCGAGGTCGAGCCCGTCCGCGTCGATCTCCAGGTAGGCGTGCGCCGCGACCCCGCCGTACTCCTGCCCCGGTCCGCGTCCGACGAGGTAGGCGTGCTGCATGTCGGTGAGCGGGAACGGCTCGTGCCGGTCCCGCGGCGCCGGGACGAGCGCCGCGGGATCGGCGCGGGGCGGCCGGTCGAGCCCGGCGACGACGGCGTCCGCGACCGCGCGCAGGCTGTCGGCCCGGGCCGGGACGGCGACCCCGGTCGCGTCGAGGATGTCCGCCCGCAGCAGGGCGATGCGCCGCGAGTCCAGCCCGCAGGCGGGCAGCGGCAGGTCCGGGTCGATCTCCCAGGCGGCGACGTGCGCGAGCGCGGCGGCGCGCTCGCGCAGCCACGCCTCCACCGCCCCGGGACGGGCGCCGGCGGCCAGCCGGAGCAGCGCCTCCCGTCCGGGCGAGCGGTCCCCGGCGGGCTCGGCCGCCAGGCTGTGGACGTGCACCGCCCGCAGCCGGCCGCTCAGGTACCGCTCCCGGATCTCCCGCCGCCGGACCTTGCCGCTGGTGGTCAGCTTGATCTCACCGGCGCGGACGAGGACGACGGCGTGCGGTTCCACCTCGAGCTCGGCGATGATCGCCCGGCGGACGCGTTCCGCCGCCGCGGCCACCGCCTCGCCGTCGGCCGTCCGGATCCGCGGATCGAGCGCGCGGACGACCACGAGCCGCTCCACGCCGTCCACCGGGACCGAGAACGCGGCGCTGAGGCCCGGGCGGGCCGCCGGGGAGTCCCGTTCGGCGGCCCGCTCGACGTCCTGCGGGTGCAGGTTCCGGCCGTCCAGGATGATCAGGTCCTTGCGGCGGCCGGTCACGTACAGCGCGCCGTCGCGGAGGACCCCGAGGTCGCCGGTGCGCAGCCACGTGCGGTCTTCGTCGTCGTCCGCCAGGACGGCGTGCGGGCCGGGCTTGCCGCCCCAGTAGCCGCGCGTCACGTGCGGGCCGCTCGCCCAGATCTCGCCGACGACGCCGTCCGGGCATCGGACGCCGGTCTCGGGGGCGACGATCGCGACGTGGGATCCGTCCGGCGGAGCGCCGCAGGAGACGAGGTCGACGTGGCGCCCGGCGGGCTCGGCCGTCAGCCGTCCCTGTTCCAGGTCGGCCGCGCCGGCGCGGAGGGTGCGCGGCCCGTGGCCGTCGATCGTGACCAGCAGTGTCGCCTCCGCCAGGCCGTAGGCGGGGAGCAGGCGCTCCGGCCGGAACCCCAGGGGCCGCATGTGCCGGACGAAGCGGTCCATGGTCGCGGCGCGCAGCGGCTCGGCCCCGCAGATCAGCGCGTGCCAGTGGTCCAGGCGCAGGCCGTCGAGGCGGTCCGGGGCGAGGCGGTCCACGCACATGTCGAGCGCGAAGTTCGGCGCGGCGCTGGAGACCGGGCCGCCGGACTCACCGATCAGCCGGAGCCAGCACATCGGGTCCTGCAGGAACGCCTCAGGAGGCAGGACGGTCGCGGTGCCGCCTCCGAACAACGGCGTCAGCAGGCAGCCCACCAGCCCCATGTCGTGGTGCACGGGAAGCCAGGACACCGTGCTCGGCCCCACGTCCAGCTCGCCGTACCCGATGGCCCGGACGATCATCTCGATGTTGGCCACCGCGTTCTCGTGGGTGATCACGACGCCCTTGGGCGCGCCGGTGGACCCCGAGGTGTACTGGATGAACGCCGGGGCGCCGGGACGGACGTCGCACGGCCGCCACGCCCCGGGGTCGGCGGCGTCCTCGATGTGGAGGATCGGGACGTCCAGGGCGGGGATCGCGTCCGGCTCCGTGCCCGCCTCCGGCCGGTCCAGGATCGGCCGGACGCCACCGGTGGTCAGGACGGCGGCGGCGCCCGCGTCGGCGGCCACCGACGCCAGGCGTCCGCGGTGCCGCGCCGAGCGCGGCGGCGGGCAGGGGACGGCGCACGCCCCGGCGTAGAGGCATCCGTGGAACCCTGCCGCGAACTCCGTCCCGGGCCCGGTCACGAGGAGCACCCGATCCCCCGGCGCGATGCCCGCTGCCTGGAGCGCCGCCGCGACGGCGCGGGCGTGCCGGTCCAGGTCGGCCCTGGTGAGCGCGGCGGCGATCCGGCCGTCGGGTGCGTACCGCAGGGCGATGCCGTCCGGGTCGAGGTCCGCCAGCGCGCGAGCCGCCTCGGCGAGATCGATCGCTCGGTGCGGAGACATCGTCAGAGGTCGCGTCATCGGCCCACTCCCGAGCAGGTATTCGTCGAGACCCGGTGTCCCGCTCGTGGTCAAGTATCAAAAAGCCCGGGTGTCAATGCATCAGGGTGGATACCGTCATCTTTGCCCGGCAGGTCCGTGAGGCTAAAGAAGGAAGCGGAGGGCCGTGGCGCTTCATCATCTAGAACGGCCGCTTACCGCGATGACCTGCCCGGGAATGAGTGCGGATCGTTAATAGAATTCCGACATTTGTCGGAATTGTCAGTCTCAGGCGGTGACGCCGTGCGGGACCTCGCCGGCCTCGGAGCCCGCCTCGCCGCGCCGGCGGGCCGGCAGCGCCACCGTGATCACGGCCCCCGCCAGCAGCACGACCGCTCCGGTGGTGAGCACGTCGTGCAGCCCCTCGACGAAGGCGTCCTTGGCCGCGGCGGCCAGCCGCTCGGCGGTCTCCGGCGGCCCGGGCGCGCGGGCCGCCCCGCCGCCCTCGTGCAGGAACGCGTCGGCCACCCGCTCCCGCTCGGCGGACGACAGGCCCGCACCGGCCGGCGTCGAGCCCATCAGCGAGGTGAACCGCTGGGTCAGCAGGGCGCCGAGCACGGCGACGCCGAACACGATGCCGAACTGCCGGTGCGCGTTGGCGATCGAGGACCCGGTGCCCGACCGCTCCCTCGGCACCGCCGACAGCACCAGCGCCGTGGTGGGGCTGAGCGCCAGCCCGATGCCGAGACCCATGAGCACGACGCACCACCACCACCGCCCGTACCCGGCGTCGACCGTGAGCCGGTGCATGGTGAGCAGGGAGATCCCGGCGACGGCGAGCCCCAGGCCCATCGGGACCCGGTGGCCCAGCCGCGTGGCGAGGACGCCGGACAGCGGAGCGGCGAGCACGATGGCGACAGAGCCGGGCAGGAACGCCAGCCCGGTGTGCAGCGCGGACTCGCCCCTGACCTGCTGCATGTAGAGCGACAGGAAGAAGAACATCGAGAACAGGCCGAACCCGAGCAGGAACGAGACCAGGTTGCCGATCAGGAACGGCCGCTGCCGGAAGAGCGCCAGCGGCAGCATGGGGTCGGGGACGCGGGTCTCGGCGATCACGAGGGCGATCAGACCGGCGGCGCCCGCGGCGAACCCGCCCATGATCACCGGGCTGGTCCAGCCCTCGGCGTCGCCCTGGATCAGGGCGAACGCCAGTCCCCCGGTCCCGACGACGGCGGCGAGCTGGCCGGGCAGGTCGAGCCGCTCCCGCCCGCTGCCGACCGCGGGCAGCACCCGCGGCGCGACCGCGAGGACGACGGCCGCGACCGGCAGGTTGAGGAAGAAGACGCTGGACCAGCCGTACGAGCCGACCAGCCAGCCGCCGAGCACCGGACCGGCGATCAGCGCGAGCCCGGCCACGCCGCTCCACATCCCGATCGCGCGGGCGCGCTCCCTGGGGTCGGGAAAGATCCAGGCGATCATGGACAGCGTCCCGGGGAGCATGGCCGCGGCAGCCAGGCCCTGCAGCGCCCGCGCGGCGATCAGCAGGCCGGGAGACGGGGCCAGGCCGCACAGCGCGGAGGCGACGGCGAAGGCCACCACGCTCGTCAGCAGCACCCTGCGGCGTCCGTAGCGGTCGCCCAGCGTTCCGCCGGTGAGCAGGAAGGCGGAGAAGATCAGCGTGTAGGAAGTGATCACCCATTGCTGGGCGGGCAGCCCGGCGTTCAGGTCGGAGCCGATGTCGGGGACCGCGACCGTGACCACGGTCACGTCGAGCAGGGCCATGAAAGCGCTGAGGAACAGCACCGTGAGCGGCGCCAGACGGCGTGCACGACCGGCCACGAACACTCCACGAATCGCTACCGACTGACGGTCAGTAGGAGTCTGAGGCTCGCGAAGGAGCGCTGTCAAGCGCGATATCCCGCTCGTTACAGAATGCTATAGAACACTTCCCGTGCCGTCCTTGCACACCGCTCAATATAATTACAAAATCTTGCTCCATAAGGTCAATATCGATCAACCTGGATCGGTGGCGATCATTCCTGTCCCAGCGGCATCGGCGCATATTGGGCGTGGAGGTATTTCTTCGTGAATCCATCGATCGACCTGGACGACGGCGCGCGGCGCGCGGACACCGGCGAGACCCCCCTCGACGACACCGCCCTCAGCGACACCGCCCTCGACGCCCAGCTCGGCGGCGCCGACCGCCTGGTGCTGCTCAGCGTGCTGTCCGGAAGCTGGCTGGCCCAGGCCGCCTACGCCGTCGCCAAGCTCGGCGTCCCCGACCTGATGGCCGGCGGCCCGCGCGAGGCCGGCGAGATGGCCGCGCACTGCGACGCCGACCCGGACGCCCTGCACCGCATGCTCCGCGCGCTCGCCGCGGTCGGCCTCTTCGACGAGACCGCCCCGCGCACCTACGGGCTCACCGGCGCCGGCGACCTGCTCCGGTCGGACGGCGCCCGCTCCGCCCGGCTCGGCGCGATCATGTACGGGGAGGAGGTGTTCCGCTCCTTCGCCGAGATCATGCACACCGCGCGCACCGGAGAGCCCGCGTTCGACCGGGCCTACGGCATGGGCTTCTACGAGTACCTGGACGCCAATCCCGCGGCCCAGCGGACCTTCAACGAGGCCATGGCGGGCCTGCGCGAGACGCCCGCCGTCCTCAGAACCGGCTGCGGCCTGGACGGCGTCGGGACGCTCGTGGACGTCGGCGGCGGCACGGGCAACCTGCTGGCCGACGTGCTCGGCGCGCACCCGGGCATGCGCGGCGTCCTGCTGGAACTGCCGGAAACCGTCCGGCAGGCGCGAGAACGGCTGGAGGACGCCGCGCTCCTCGACCGCGTCGAGCTGGTCGAGGGCAGCTTCTTCGACCGGGTGCCCTCCGGCGGCGACCTGTACGTGCTCGCCCGCTGCCTGCACAACTGGCCCGACGACAAGGCCGTCGAGATCCTCCGGACCGTGCGCGCGGCGATGCGGCCCGGGGCCCGGCTCGTCGTCCTGGAGAAGCTGATCCCCGAAGGCCCGGGGTTCAGCCCCGCGAAACTGCTCGACCTGCTGATGCTCGTCATGGTGGCGGGCCGCGACCGCACCGAGACCGAGTACCGCGACCTGCTCGTCCGCTCCGGTTTCGAGATCGTCGCGGCGCACCCCGCGCCGGTGCCCGACCCGCGCGCCGAGAGCGCGATCGAAGCCGCCGCCGTCTGAACCGGAGGTGCGGAGTGTCTGGAACGCCGGGTCCATCCGTCCTGGAGTCGGCGGCGCTCCCGGCGGGGGTCTCCCCCGCCGGGACGTGCTGGGACTGGGGCGACCGTGCGCCGTTCGACGTGCTGGCGGCGGCCGTCCACCGTGGTCGAAGTGGGGAAGGGGGGACGCTGCTCGTCCGGGGCCGGTTCGGATCCGGTCGCAGCACCCTGCTGCGCGCCATCGCCTCGTTCGCTGAGCGGGAGGGCTTCCTGACGTTGCGCTCCTTCGGCCACCTCGCCGAGAAGGACGTCCCCCTCGGCCTCATCGACCAGCTCGTGGACGCCCTCGATGGCGTGGACGGACGGTCCATGGACGGCGCCGCCGACGGCCACGCCCTGTACCGGGTGCTCCGCGAGCTGACCCGCCGTTCTCCGGTGCTGCTGTGCCTGGACGACGTCCAGTGGGCCGACCCGGCGTCGCTGCGCCGGCTCGGCTTCCTGGCCAGGCGCATCGAGAACCTGCCGCTGCTGGTCGTGGCGGCCGTCCGGGACGGCGAGCCGCTCGCCGACCCGGCCGCCGTCGCGGAGCTGGCCGAGGAGCGCCTGTGCCGCGGCGTCGTCACGCTCGAACCGCTCACCCGCCCCGAGACCATGGAGGTGGTGCGCCGCCACGTCCCCGGCGCGGCGGACGAGGCGGTCGCGGCCTGCTGGCGGCTCGCCCGCGGCAACCGGCTGCTGCTGCGCGAGGCGGTCGCGCTCCTCGCCGCCCGGATCCCCCTGACCGACCGCACCGGCGCGGGGCCGGAGCTCACCGCCCGCCTGACCGCCGATCTGCGGCGGCTCGCCCCCCTCACCCTCGCCACGGCGATCGCCGAGCTCGGCGACTCGGCCGACCGCGAGATGCTGGTCCACGTCACCGGGCTCCCCGAGCACGACTGCGAGGACGCGCTGCGCGCCCTGGCCGCCGCCGGGTTCCTGCGCGCCGACCGGCCGGTCTTCGTCCACCCGCTGGTCCAGGCCACGGTCGCGGCCCACACGTCCGCCGCCGTCCGTGCGGTCCTGCACGGTTCGGCGGCCTGCCGGTTGCGGACGCGGCGCGCCCAGGCCGAGCGGATCGCCCGCCATCTCGTCCACGTGGCGCCCGGCTTCCGGCCGTGGACCGCCGAGACGCTGCTGTTCGCGGCCCGCGCCGAGATCGCCCGCAGCGGCCCGGCCGCGGCTCCGCTCATCGAGCGGACCCTCCGGGAGAAGCTGCCGGACGACGTCGGCGCGGAGCTGATGATCGAGCTCGGCCGGGCGTTCCTGCGACGGGAGATACCCGGCGCACCGTCCTGCTTCGACCGGGCGGCCGCCCTGACCGCGGACCCGCGCCTGCTCTCCGAGGCGGCCGCGGGCAAGGCGGTCGCGCTGTTCCACCTCGGCCGTCCCGACGACGCCCGCGCCGCCCTCCGGCCGGTCGCCGGATCCGGGCCGCTGCTGTCGCTGTTCACCGCGTGCCCGGTTCCCGCGGGCTGGGTTCCGCGCGCCGGCCTCATGCACCTCGACGTCCTGGTCCGCTGCCTCGGCCTGCTCGGCGACGACCGGCTCACCGAGGAGATGTGCGAGCGGAGGGCCGGCTTCGCCCGTCGGCGCGGCGACCTGTGCGGCGAGGCCGTCGCGCTGCTGATGCGCGGCCTCGTCACCCTGCGCGCCGGGCGGCTCGCCCAGGCCCGCGCTGACCTGGCCGCCGCTTCCGCGCTGCTGGCCGACGCCGGAGCGGCGCCGACCGCGGCACTGCCCAGGCTGGCCTTCGCCGGGCAGGCGGAGGCCGCCGTCAGGTCCGGCGACGCGGGGGCCGCGGCGGCCGCCGTGGAGGCCGCGGGCGGTTTCGACCGGCCGACGTCCGGATGGTGGGACGCGCTGCTGCTCGCGGCGCGCGCCGAGGTGCACCTCGCTCAGGGCGAGGCCGACCGCGCCCGGGCCGACCTCCTGGAGTTCCTCGACTGGCTGGACGACCGGCCCGGCGCCCCGGGCCCCATCACCTCCTGGTGTGCGCGGGCCACCATCCTCGCGTGCCGCGTCGGCCTCGGCGACCATGCCCGCCGCCTCGCCTCCCAGGTCCTCGGAGCCGCCGAGGCGTCCGGCGGCCCCCGCAGGCTCGGGCTGGCCCTGCACGCCTTCGGGGTCGCGCACGGCGACGTCGACTGCCTCCAGCGCGCGATCCGCCTGCTCGCCGATCCCCGCACCCGGCTGTGCGCCGCGGAGGCCCATGTCGACCTCGGCGCCGAGCTGCGCCGCCGGCGGCAGTACCGGCGGGCCCGCCACCACCTGCGGGAAGGGCTCACCCTCGGCGTCGTCTGCGGCGCCAAGACGCTCATCGTCCGCGCCTGCGACGAGCTCCTCAGCGCGGGCGGGCGGCTGCGCCGGATGCCCCCGCACCTGCTGACCAACGGTGAGGAACGGGTCGCGGTCCTCGCCGGCGAGGGTCTCACCAACGGCGAGATCGCCCGCCGTCTCTGCATCACCCGCCGGACCGTCGAGACCCACCTCACGCACACCTACCGGAAGCTCGGCATCACGAACCGCAGCGAACTGCCGAGGGCCCTGCACAGCCACGGCATCCCGTGCGGCTGAACGGACACGGCGCCGATGCCGGGCCGGCGGCGAGCCGGTCGCGGCCATGAGGGGGTAATGAGTGTTCGAGCGACTGGGACGCGCCTGTTTCCGGCACCGGCGCATGGTCGCGCTGGCCTGGCTCATCGCGGCCATCGCGTTCTTCATGGCCGGGTACCGGGTCTTCGACCGGTTCACCACCGAGTACCGCGGCTCGCACATGGAGTCCGTGGCCGGGAGCAACCGGATGGAGGAGGTCAGCGCGTACGGGTCGGAGGTGAGCGCCGTGCTGGCCGGCCGTCCGGTCAGCGACCCGGCCGTCGAACGCGCCGTCCGCCGCACCGCCGGCGACCTGTGGCGGACGCCGCACGTGGCGCGGGTCCGCGAGCCCTACGGCACGGGCGACAGGAGCCTGATCGCGCCGGACGGCCGCGCGCTGCTCGTGCACGTCGACCTCGCCAAGGGGCTGCCGGACAAGGCCGAGCGCGCCGCGGCCGACGCCGTCGCCGACCGGCTCGACGACCTCGACGCGACGGGCGCCGAGGTGCGGCTGGGCGGGACGGAGCTCGAACGGCGCGCCTTCGCCGAGCAGTCCCAACGCGACATCGAGCACGGCGAGATGGTGGCGCTGCCGCTGACCCTGCTGGTCATGGTGTTCGTGTTCGGCGGGCTGTTCGCGGCCGGCCTGCCGATCCTCGCGGCCCTCGGATCGATCGGGGGCGGGCTCGCCGTCCTGTACGGCTTCTCCTTCGTCACGGATCTGGATCCTGACGCCGCGTCCGTGACCACGGTCCTGGGGCTCGGCGTCTGCATCGACTACGCGCTGCTGCTGGTCAACCGCTACCGCGAGGAGCGCGGCGCGGGGCTGGGCGCGGAGGACGCGGTCGGCCGCATGATGGCCACCGCGGGCCGGACGGTGGGCTGGTCGGCCCTGACGGTCTGCGCGTCGGTGTCGAGCCTGTTCGTCTTCAACGTCCCCACGTTCCGGGCCCTGGGAGCCGCCGCGCTGTCGGTCGTCCTGGTCGCCGTGGTCGCCTCGCTCACGCTGATCCCCGCGCTGCTCGGGCTGGCCGGGAGACGGGTCAGGGCGTCCCCGGCGGTGACCGCCGACGACGGCCTGTTCGCCCGGCTGGCACGGGCAACCCGGCGGCGGCCCGTGCTCACGCTGGTCGTCGTGGCCGTCGTCCTGCTGCTGGCCGGGCTGCCGTTCCTCAGCGCGGAGCCCCGGCTCTCCCGCGTGCGGGCGCTGCCCGCGGACGCCGGTCCGCGCCAGTACGAGGAGACCGTCGCCCAGCGATTCCCCGGCCGGACCCTCGACCCGATCCTCATCGTCGCCGAGGCGCCGGCCGCGAATGCCGCGCCGTACGCCGCGTCCGTGGCGGCCGAGCCCGGCGTGACGCGGGCCAAACCCCCGGAGCCGCTCGCACCGCGCTGGTCGCTCATCGAGGTGCACGTGGCGGGAGATCCGCAAGGGACCGCCGCACGCGACCTGGTGCGGACGCTGCGCGCCGACCGGCCGGGCTTCCGGACCTGGGTCACGGGCAGCGCCGCCGTCCTCGAGGACAACATGCACGAGATCCGGCGGGCCCTGCCCTGGGCGGCGGGCTGTGTCACGATCGCCATGTTCGTCCTCCTGTTCGGGATGACCGGGTCATTGCTCGTCCCCCTGAAGGCGATCGTGATGAACACGCTGTCGCTCGGAGCCTCGTTCGGCGTCCTCGTGTGGGTGTTCCAGGACGGCCACGGCGAAGGGCCGCTGGGCTTCACCTCCCCCGGCGGCATCGAGGTCTGGGTGCCGGTGCTGGTGTTCACGTTCGCGTTCGGGCTGTCGATGGACTACGAGGTCTTCCTGCTGTCGCGGATCAAGGAGCTGCACGACGGCGGCGTCCCCAACGATCTCGCCGTCGAGCGGGGCCTGCAGCGGACGGCGCGCATCATCACCTCGGCCGCACTCCTGATGATCATCGTGTTCGGCGGCTTCGCGACCGGGCAGCTCCTCGGCATCAAGGAGCTCGGCGTCGCGCTCGCCGTCGCCGTCGCGGTGGACGCCACCCTCGTGCGCTGCCTGCTGGTACCCGCGACGATGACCTTGCTGGGCGAATGGAACTGGTGGGCACCGGGCCCGCTGCGCAGACTGCACAGCCGCCTGCGTCTCGGCGAGTGACAGGTCTCTCGGCGTACGCCGAGAGCCCCGGTCGCCGGTGGGTTCGGGGCCCCCGCTCCCGTCGAAGACCCGTGCTGGACGGTCTTCGAGACAACCCACCGGCGGGTTCACAGGCCGCCGGGACATCACCGGCGGAATGATGACCGGCCCGTCAGGGCGCGGACGCCGCAGGAGCAGCGGGTGCGGCGGGTGCGGCGGCTCCGGTGGGCAGGACGATGCGGGGCGTCACGGCGAGGCGCAGGCCGAGAATGCCGTAGGAGAGTCCGAGCCAGACCGTGCCCGGGTAGGTGCCGCCCTCGTCGCCGAGCGCGGCCTGCCCCACTCCGGCGACGACCAGCCACAGCCCGCAGAGCAGGAACTGCCAGCGCAGCAGGCCCCGGTAGCGGCCGACCTTGACGACGGCGATGCCCATGACGAGCATGCCGAGCATCGACAGCGGCCAGCACATGTCAAAGGGAATCACCCAGCCGGGCGTGTCCTCGGGGTAGGCGACGATGAGCGGGCACCACACCATCGCGGGGACGAGCAGGACGATTTCCACAATGGCGATGTAGCGGCCCTTGCGGTGCCCCGTGGCGTTCGTGGACAGCGCGAGCACGACCAGGGACATGACGCCCACCAGGAACGCCAGGCTGCCCCAGATCTCGGCCGGAACGACCTCGTCCTGGACGCGGTTCCCGCTGTCGAGCAGCCCGGCGATCCACGCCGTGGTACCGGCCGCGAGGGCGGCGCCGGCGATGCGGGTGCGGATCAGAAGCCCGCCGGGGCCGGGGTCGGACGGGTCGTTCGAGTAGACGGAACTGGGCCGGATGTGCACGGTCATCGCTCTCTCTCCCGTGACGGGGCGGCGCAGGGACGCGCCGCCGGTGACCCTGACGCTCCGTCCCCGATGTCCCGGGCGGCCAGTGACAGGCCCGGCGCGAGCGCCCCGGGCCGCACCTCTTCCGGCGGTGACCGCTGTCCCGGCCTGCAAGGACGCCGGCCCCAGGTAGGCGGGACACCGCACGGGCGAAGCTGGCCTGATGAGCAGCGCCCACCCGGCGCCTCGGGGCGAGCGGTTCCTGAGGCCGCCCGCCATCGCGATCGCCGTGCTGTGCGCGGCGGCGACCGCCGCGACCGTCTGGCTGGACGTCCTGCTGGCCGGCGCCGGCCCGGCCCCTGATCCGCTGGACTGGGCGCACTGGGGGTCGGCGGGGTCGGGGCTGCCGCTGGCGGTCGCGGGCGGCGTCCTCGCGACGCGGCTGCCGCGGCATCCACTGACGTGGCTGCTGCTGGCGGGCGGGTCCATCGCGGTCCTGGACGGCGTCACCGCGGCGTACGCGTCGCTGTCGGTGCTGGAGCACGGCGGGGACCTGCCGCTGACGGCGTTCGCGGTGTACGCGGGCGCCCGGTTCGGCCCGATGATCAACATGATCGTGCCGCTGACGCTGATGTTCTTCCCGGACGGGCGGCTGCCCTCGCGGCGGTGGCGATGGCCGGTGGCGGCGGCGGTCGCCGCGCAGGCCACCGGGGTCGTCGCGCTGCTGATGGTGCCGTGGGAGGTGTTCTCGCAGGGCGAGCCGCTCGCGCCGGGCCTGCGGGATGTCCCGCTGGACCCGCTGACGCCGCCGCTGCCCCACGCCATCTGGCCGGTGTCCGGGTGGATGTTCTGGGCGGGCTTCCTCGCCTCCTTCGGTGTGTCGATCGCCGCGTTCACGGTGCGGTTCCGCCAGTCGGACCCGGAGCGGCGGGCGCAGCTGCGGTGGATGCTGCTGGCGCTGACCGCCAACGTCGTCCTCATCGCCTCGGGCATCGTGCTGACCGAGGTGGCACCGCCGTCGGTGAACTGGTGGACGGGCGACATCTCCCTCGTCCTCATGCACGCGGCGATCGCGGTGGCGGTGCTGGTCGCCGTCGCCCGGTACCGGCTCTACGACGCGGACCTGCTGCTCGGCTGGACGCTGCTGTACGCGGCGCTGGCGGCCGCCGTGGTCGGCATCGACGTCGCGGTGTTCGTCCTCGCGGGCACGTTCATCGACGAGCCGCTCGCCGCCGTGACCGGCGCGGGAGTGGTCGCCGTCCTGTACGCCCCGCTGCGGTTGCGGCTGCAGCGGTGGGTGAACCGGGTGCTGAGAGGGCGCGCGGAGCCCTACGACGTGGTGTCGGCGCTGGCGCGCCGTCTGGAGCGGTCCATGGGGCCGGACGAGATGCTGCTGGAGGTAGCGCGCGTGGTGGCGGAGTCGTTCCGGTCCCCGTACGTGCGGGTGGAGCTGGACCGCGCCGACGGCCGGACGGTCGTGGTCGAGCACGGGACGGCCCGGGACGACGTGGTCGTGCTGCCGTTCGGGTACCGGGGCGCGGCGATCGGGCGGCTGGCGCTGGTGCCGCGCACGGGATCGCGGCTCCCGGCGGCCGACCAGCGCCTCCTCGCGGACGTGGTGCGGCAGGCGGCCGCCGCCGCACGGGCCACGGCGCTGACCGAGGAGCTGCAGCGCAGCCGCGAGCAGCTCGTGACGGGAATCGCCGAGGAGCGGCGCCGGCTGCGCCGCGACCTGCACGACGGGCTGGGCCCGTCGCTGGCGGCGGCCGCCCTGAAGATCGAGGCGGCCCGCAACCTCGCGCCGCGGGACGGCGCCGCCGCCGACGCGACCCTGGAATCGGTGCGCACGGACCTGTCGGCGGTGCTGTCGGACGTACGGCGCCTCGTGCACGACCTGCGGCCCCCGTCCCTGGACCAGTTCGGGCTGGCCGGGGCGGTGGAGCAGCTCGCCGAGCGGTTCCAGGGGCGGTCGCTGCGGGTGGGGCTCCGCTGCGCGGGGGAACTCGAGGCGCTGCCCGCGGCGGCCGAGGAGGCGGCGTACCGGATCGTGGCGGAGGCGCTGGCGAACGTCGCCCGGCACGCGGGGGCGACGCGCTGCGACGTGCTGCTGACGGCGTCCGGGGACGCGCTGGAGGTGGAGGTCGCCGACGACGGGCGGGGCGTCCCGCCGGGCGCGCTCGTCGGCGTCGGGCTGGTCGGGATGCGGGAGCGGGCCGAGGAGCTCGGCGGGCGGTGCACGGTCTCGGCGCGCCCGGGCGGGGGGACGCGCGTGCACGCCGTCCTGCCGTTCGGGCCGCGCCCGGCCGCCGAGGAGGAGCCGCTGTCGCTCACGAGGAGCGCGCCGTGACGCCGCGGGTGCTGCTCGCCGACGACCATCCGGTCTACCGGGACGGCCTGCGGCTGATGCTGGACTCCACCGGCGAGGTCGAGATCGTGGGCACCGCGCCGGACGGGATGGTCGCGGTCGAGATGGCGGGACGGCTGCGTCCCGACGTCGTCGTGATGGACCTGCGGATGCCGCGGCTCGGCGGGGTGGACGCGACGCGCCGGATCCTCGCGGCGCGCCCGGAGACCGGGGTGCTGGTGCTGACCATGCACGAGGACGACGAGAGCGTGTTCGCCGCGATGCTCGCCGGGGCCCGCGGATACCTGGTGAAGGGCGCCGACCAGGACGAGATACTGCGGGCGGTGTCCGCGGTCGCGCGCGGCGAGGTGATCTTCGGTCCGGCGCTGGCGGGCCGCGTCTCGGACTACTTCGCGCGGATCGCGGCGGCTCCCCCCGCCGGCGAGCCGTTCCCGGAGCTCACCGCCCGGGAGCGGGGCGTGCTCGAACTGATCGCGCTGGGGCTGCCGAACCCGGCGATCGCCGAACGGCTCGGGCTGTCGCCCAAGACCGTCCGCAACAACGTCTCGAACGTGTTCGCCAAACTCCGGGTCGCCGACCGCGCCGAGGCGATCCTCCGCGCCCGCGACGCCGGTCTCGGCCGCTGACCGGACGTCCTCTCACGACACGCGGGCCGCTCGCAACCGCGTTGATCCGCGCGGTCACTTTCTGGGGCGGGAGGCAGGCACAGCGCCGAGGCGGAGGTGGACCATGTCCGCGATGTCGCTGATGGTGCCGCCCTTGCGGACGAACTCCATCGGCGGGATCTCGATCCCGTAGGTGTTGCGCAGGACGGCGATCAGTTCGGCCGCCATCAGCGAGTCGACGCCGGACTCCTCCAGCCGCTGGTGCCGTCTACCGCTGGTACTTCGGCCCGTTCCTGCCGGGCGCGCTGCTCATGTTCGACGGGGAGGAGCACCGCGAGCAGCGGCGGCTGATACAGCAGGCGTTCACCCCCGCCCGGATGCGGCGGTACCACGCGGCGATGCTCCCCGGGATCAGGGCGGCGGTCGGTGACTGGCGGCCGGGCCCGGACTTCCGCGTGTACGACCATGTCGAACGGCTCACCTTCGACCTGGCCCTGGACGTGTTCATGGGCGTCGGCAAGGGCGACCCGCGCGCCGCGCGGATCTCGGCCGCCTTCCGCGACCTGATGCAGGCCCCGTTCACCTGCATGCGCTTCCGCGTCCCCGGCCTGCCCGGGACGCGCTGGTCCAAGGGACTACGGGCGCGAGCCCTCCTGGAGGACTTCCTGTACACGCGGATCCCCGCCGGGCGGCGCGGCGACGGCGACGACCTGTTCACCGCCTCTGCCGGGCGGAAGGGGAGGACGCCGGCGGCCCCTTCGGCGACCGCGAGGTCGTCGACCACATGATCCACCTGCTGCAGGCGGCGCACGACACAACCACGATCATGATCGCCGCCATGACGTACTTCCTGGGCGAGCACCCGTCCTGGCAGGAGCGCCTGCGCGCCGAGGCCGAATCGGTGGCCGGGGGCCCGGAGGCACCCGGCGTCGCGCACGCCGACCTGGCGCGGCTGACCCTGATGGACCAGGTGATGAAGGAGTCCCTGCGGCTGGTGTCGCCGGTGCTCGGGCACCTGCGGCAGGCGGTGGCGGACACGGCGATCCTCGGCCGCCACATCCCGGCGGGCACGATCGTGTTCGTCCCGACGCTGACCAACCAGCGCCTGCCGGAGTACTGGCCCGATCCCGGCCGGTTCGACCCCGGCCGCTTCGCCCCGGACCGCCGCGAGGACCGCGTCCACCGGTACGCCTGGGCCCCGTTCGGCGGCGGCGCCCACAAATGCATCGGCCTGCACTTCGCCGGCATGCAGGCCAAGCCGATCGTGGCGGAGATGCTGCTGCGGCACCGCTGGCGGCTCCCCGCCGGCCACGCGTGGCCGTTCGGTGTGGGCACGCTGACCACGGTGAAGGACGGGTTGCCGATCGCGCTCGAACGCCTCCCGGCCGGCGTCGGTTCCCCGCCGGGTGCGTGATGCGCGGCCGACGGCGTCGTGCGGTGCGGGATGTCCGCCCGGTGGGCCAGGACATGTACGGCCGTGCCGTGGCCGTGATCTGGCGTCGGAGGACGGCCATCGCCGTCGCGGCGCTGCTGGGCGCCATCGCCGCCCTGGTGCTCGGGAGCGGGACGGCGGAGCGGGTCACCTCGGGCCGGGGCGGCGCCCCGGCGACGGAGGCCGCCCGGGCGGCGGCGGTGCCGGGCAGCCCCGTCGACACCGGAAGCCTCATCCTGCTCTACCGTTCGGCGCGGCGCACCGCCGCCGACCCCCGGTTCGACGGCGCGATGCGGGCCAGCCTGGACGCGGTGCCGCCCCGGCTCGTCCGGGAACCTCCCCGTTCCGCCGCCCGGCGCGTGTCGAGGGACGGCCACGCGGTGCTGGTGGCACTGCACCTGTCCGCACGCGACGCGGCTTCAAAGACCCGCGCCTATCACAGGATCGAGCGCGATGCCGACGTGCCCGCACTGCGCGCCGCGGGCGTGACGCTGTCGATGGGCGGCGGCGTCGCCGCGGACGACCAGATCACCGAGGCCGCGGCGGACGACCTGGCGCGGGTGAGCTGCTGGCGTTCCCGCTCCTGCTGCTGATGCTGGTGGTGGTGTTCCGCGGGGTGGTGGCGGCCGCGCTGCCGCTGCTGCTCGGAGGGCTGTCGGTGGTGTTCTCGCTGGCCGCGCTGCGCCCGCTGACCGCCGTGGTCGAGGTGTCGTCGCTCGCGTTGAACATCGTCACGGTGCTGGGGCTGGGCCTGGCGGTGGACTACGCCCTGTTCATCGTCAGCCGCTTCCGCGAGGAACTGTCCGGCGGGGCGGACGGGCGGACCGCCCTGACACGCACCTACGCCACCGCCGGCCGCACGGTCGCGGTCTCGGGGCTCATCGTCGTCCTGTCGCTGGCGGGGCTGCTCTGCGTGCCGATCGCGGCACTGCGATGCTGCCGGAGGGCTCCCCGGCCCGCGTGGTCTCGGAGACGGTCGAACGCGACTTCCCCGGGACGCCGTTCGCGGCCGTCGCCGTCCTGCCCTCCGGCGCGGCACCTCCGCCTTCGGCATCACCTCACAGCGCACCGGCCCTCGACGACTACCTGGCCGCGATGCGGCGGGTGCCCGGGGTGGACGGCGCGACCCCGACCGCGCCGGGGCCGGGCGGCGCGGTGCACATCGCGGTCGCCTCCCGGGTCGATCCGGGTTCCGGCGCCGCCCGGCGGCTGGTCCGGGCCGTCCGGGACCTGCCGCCGCCGCGGGGCGCCGGCGCGGTGCTCGTGGGCGGGGCGACCGCGGAGGTCATGGACGACCTGGACCTGATCGCCGGGGCGCTGCCGTGGACGCTGCTGATCATCGTGGTCAGCACGGGGACGCTGCTCGCAGTGGCGTTCCGGTCCGTCCTGCTGCCGATCAAAGCCCTGGCCGTGGCGGCGCTGTCGCTCACGGCGTCATTGGGGGTGCTGGTCTGGGGCTTTCAGGACGGAGGGCTCGCACCGCTCCTGGGAGTGCCCGCGACCGGGCAACTGTCGTCCACGACACCCGTCCTGGTGCTGGCGGTGGCCTTCGGGCTGTCGGCCGACTACGAGACCTTGCTGCTCAGCCGCGTACGGGAGGAGTGGCTGCGCAGCGGCGACAACGTCCACGCGGTCGCCACTGGACTGCAGCGCACGGGCGGCATCATCACCAACGCCGCGCTGCTCCTGACCATCGTCACCGGGGCACTGGCCACCGCGCGGGTCATCCCGGTCGCGATGATCGGCGTCGGGCTCACCGTGGCCATCGTGGTGGACGCGACCGTGGTACGGCTGGTTCTCGTCCCCGCGGCGATGCGCCTGATGGGCCACTGGAACTGGTGGTTCCCACAGCGGCGCCGCGCCCCTACCTCTGCGCGGGCCCGTGAGGTCAGGGGACCGGTCGGGCCGTGATGACGGCGAACCCAGCGATCAGTTCGGGAATGGCCCACCCGTCCCCCACCGGGCGAATTCCCGACCCGAAATCAGGACCACCAATTGTTGTGAATGAACTGGCCAGGCGAATGGTATCGCCTGGAGTCTGAATTCGACCGAACGCGGACCAGCAGGATTAAGGGTGCTTTTAATTGACGCTAAGGTGGCTTTATGGGTAGCGTGGCTAACGTCTGGTAGCGATCAGGCGACCAGGTCGCCGGAAAGATTCCGGCGTTCGAAACACACCACGAAGGGATTTCCATGCGAAGACCCTCGCATCGACGCTGGTCGCCGCCGGTAGGCTCCCCATCACCGCCAAGCTCCCACACCGCCGCCACGAACC
>NZ_VCKW01000100.1 GCF_005889715.1 Actinomadura soli | reverse complement strand
GGTCAGGACGGGCGGGGTCAGGACGGGGTGAAGCGCACCGGCAGCTCCTTGAGCCCGTTGACGAAGTTCGACCGCAGCCGGCGCGCCGGGCTGGCCGGGCGGATGTCGGGCGTCCGGTCCAGGATCGTCTCGAAGATGATCTGGAGGTTCATCCGGGCGAGATGGGTGCCCAGGCAGAAGTGCGGGCCGCCGCCGCCGAACCCGAGGTGCGGGTTGGGGTCGCGGCCCACGTCGAACGAGAACGGGTCGTCGAAGACCCGCTCGTCCCGGTTCGCGGACCCGTAGAACAGCACGACCTTGTCGCCCGCCTTGATCTGCTTGCCGCCCAGCTCGACGTCGCTGAGGGCCGTCCGGCGGAACTGGTTGATCGGGCTCACCCAGCGGACGATCTCCTCCACCGCCGCCGGCAGCAGGCTCCGGTCCGCCTTCAGCCGTTCCCACTGCTCGGGACGCTCGAAGAACGCCTGCATGCCGCCCGCCGTCGCGGTCCGGGTCGTCTCGTTCCCGGCGATCGACAGCATGATCACGAAGAGCGCGAACTCCTCCTCGCTGATCCGGCCGCCGCGGGCGTCCGGCGCGAGCAGCTTGGTGACGATGTCGTCGCGGGGCGTCGACTCGCGGCTGCGCGCGAGCTCCACGCCCCAGCCCGCGAACTCGGCGGCGCACATCGCCGACTCGTCCCGGTCCCCGATGAAGTCGGGGTCGTTGAACGCGACCAGCTTGTTCGACCAGTGGAAGATCTTCTGCCGGTCCTCCAGCGGCGCGCCGAGCAGCTCGCAGATCGTGTAGAGGGGCAGCGGCGCGGCGAAGTACTCCACGAAGTCGCACTCGCCGAGCGGCGCGGCCTCGTCGATCAGCCGGTGGCAGATCTCCCTGACGTGGTCCTGGAGCTTCCCGATCATGCGCGGGGTGAAGCCCTTGTTCACCATGGCCCGCAGGCGGGTGTGGTCGGGCGGGTCCTGGAACAGCATCATCTGCCCGTAGAGGGCGATGTCCTCGTCGGTGAACTCCTCGAACATCGCCGTCCGCTCGTGGGAGGAGTACGGGTCGGCGCGCCGGGACACCTGCACGACGTCCTCGTGCCGGGTGATGGCCCAGAAGCCGGGCACCTCCTCGTTCGGGTCCTGGTGCCAGTGGACGGGGTCGTTGTCGCGCAGCCACGCGAACTGCCGGTGCGGGATGCCCCCGCGCTCGTACACGCCCGGGTCGATGATGTCGATTTCGGGAGCCCGGAACGTCCGCGCGGCGGAGCCGGTCGAGGTCGCGAGTGCCATGGGGGACCCTTCGTGCCGGGGGTGGGACCGGGGGCGCCAGCACCGAACTGAGCGCTTGCTCGGGCCCGTGGACCTAGAACACGTTCTAACATGAGACTCCAGTCTCATCAAGGGTCCGGTGGCCGGAGTGACCCATGCCGCACATAGGTGTCGCGGTGGCGGGAGGAGGATCAGCGCAGTATGTAGCGAATGGGGTCGTCCGTCCCGTCGCGGCGGGCGACGCCCCTGGTCTCCAGCGTGCGGATGTGCGCGGCGGCCTCGGCGGCGGCCATGCGGCGGGCGCCCTGGTGCATCTCGGCCCAGGGGTGCCGCCACGTGAGGCCCGCCGTGAGGTCCCACAGGGTGAGGGGAGCGGACGACAGCAGCGCCGCCACCTCCGCGAGGCGCTCCTCGTGATGGCGGATGATCTCCTGCGCGCGGCCGGACAGCCCGGTGAAGCGGAACTGGTGCGCGGGCAGGACCTCCTCCACCGTCATCGCGGAGACCTTGTCGAGGGAGCCGAGGAAGTCGCTGAGCGGGTCCACGTCCGGGGTGTCGTACGGGTAGAGGCCGATGTGCGGGGTGATGCGCGGCAGGACGTGGTCGCCGGTGAAGATGCGGTCGCCGTCCTCCAGGTGCAGGCAGATGTGGCCGGGGGAGTGGCCCGGCGTCCAGATGGCCCGCAGCCTGCGTCCCGGCAGGTCGACGAGGTCGCCGTCGGACAGCTCGCGGTCCGGGATCGCGGGCGGCGCGACCGGCGTCTGCCGGCTGGACCCGGTCAGGTCGGACTCGGCCGCCCCGGCGCGGCGCAGTGCGGTCAGCTCGAAGGCGCGGCGGCCGCCCTGGCCGGCGTTGTGGAACAGGCGGACGATCTCGGCGTCCGCGTGGTGCATGGCGATCCAGGCGCCCGACTCGTCGCGGACGCGTCCGGCCAGGCCGGAGTGGTCGGGGTGGAAGTGCGTCACGACCACGCCGTGGACGTCGCCGACCTCGATCCCGAACGTGCCGAGGCCGTCGCGGAGGGCCGTCCAGGCGTCCTCGTGCTGCCAGCCGGCGTCGATCAGGACGGGCCCCCGGGGGCTCTCCACCGCGTACACGAGCGTGTAGGCCAGCGGATTGTCCGGGATGGGAACTGGAACGCTCCACAATCCTCCGCCGAGGTCTTCGGGTTTCGGCTGCAACGGGACCGCCTTTCGCGCCAGGGAGATCTTTCAGCTCCGTTGGGGTCAGATCCGTTCGAGGATGGTCGCGGTGGACAGCGCGCCGCCCGCGCACATCGTGATCAGGGCCGTCCCGGCGTCGCGGCGCTCCAGCTCGTGCAGCGCCGTCGTGATCAGGCGGGAGCCGGTCGCGCCGACCGGATGGCCGAGCGCGATCGCGCCGCCGTTGACGTTGACCGTGTCCATGTCCGGCCCGTGGACGGACGCCCACGACAGCACGATCGACGCGAACGCCTCGTTGATCTCGGTGATGTCGATGTCGCCCATCGCCATGCCCGACCGCCGCAGGACGCGCTCGGTCGCCTGCACGGGGCCGTCCAGGTGGTAGAACGGCTCCGCGCCGACCAGGGCCTGCGTCCTGATCCGGGCGCGCGGGCGCAGGCCGAGCGCCTTCGCCTTCTCCTCCGCCATCAGCAGGACGGCGGCGGCGCCGTCCGAGATCTGCGACGACGTGCCCGCCGTGTGCAGCGCGTCCGGGCCGAGGACGGGCTTGAGCCTCGCCAGCCCGTCGGCTGTGGTCTCCCGGAGCCCCTCGTCGCGGGTGATCTCCCGGGTCTCGCCGGTGGGGTCGCCGTCGCCGTCCAGGACGGGCGCCGTGATGGGCGCGACCTCCCGGTCGAAGCGGCCGTCCGCCCACGCCTTCGCGGCGAGCTGCTGCGAGCGGGCGCCGAACGCGTCCAGCTCGGCGCGGGTGATGCCGCGGCGGGCGGCGATGCGCTCGGCCGCCTCGAACTGGTCCGGCATGTCGATCGGCCAGTCGCCGGGCCGCGGGTTCGCGGGCAGCACGTTGGAGCCGAGCGGCGCGCGGCTCATCACCTCGACGCCGCAGCCCATCGCGACGTCCACGACGCCCGCGGCGATCTGTGACGCGGCCAGGTGGACGGCCTGCTGCGCCGACCCGCACTGCGCGTCGATCGTGGTGACCCCGGTCTGCCAGGGCAGGCCCGCGTAGAGCCAGGAGTAGCGGCCGACGTGCCCGCCCTGCTCGCCCGCCTGCGTCACGCAGCCCGCGAAGACCTGTTCCACTTCGGCGGCGTCGAGGCCCGAGCGGTCGATCGCGGCGGTCAGCGCGTGCGCGAGGACGGCCATCGGCTTGAGGCCCGCCAGCCGGCCGTTGCGCTTCCCGAGCGGCGTGCGCACCGCCTCGACGATCACCGGGGTACCCATGCGGTCTCCTTATCGAACGCGATTCAGCTATGACTGTAACGGGTTCTAGATTTCGGCCGGCACACCGGTCCCGGCCACCAGGACGGCCCCGCGCGGGCGTCGACTAGCCTGGGAGCCGACCGCCGCCCCCGCGCCGGAGACCCTCATGGCCGCAGACTTCGACGAGCCCGTGTTCGACGACGATTTCGTCCGGAGCGCAACGTTCACCGAGCCGTCCGCGAGCGAGCGGGCCCGCTCGCCCGGCAGGCGCGAGCGCCGGCGCGACCGGCGGGCCGCGCGCCGGGCCGCGCGTTCCGGCGTCCTCCGGTTCCGGCGGCCGCGCCGGGGACGCCGCGAGCCGAGCCACCGCATGGCGGTGTTCCAGGTCCTCGCGGGCATCCTCGTGCTGTTCGCGATCTCGTTCGCGCTCTGGTGGTGGAACTCCGGGGCCAGGGACACCGAGGAGCCGGTGCGGCCGGTCGTCCCGACCGTGCCGAACTCTCCGGCGCCCGTGCCGACGACCGCCGCCCCGAGCGGGATCCCCGAGGTCTAGCGGGCGGGATCGCTCAGCCTGGATGAGTGGCAGTACTCACCTTGAACCGGGGTAGAACGCCCATCCTTGGTTCCGTAGGGTCGCCCTGTCCGGGAGCGTCCGGGACAGGCGACGCTGGTGGTTCCACGGAACACGAGGAACCGGGGGACCCCAGGCCATGAGAGCCAGCATCACCGCGGTCGCGACGCACCTGCCCGACCGGACGGTCACCAGCGCCGAGGTGGAGGCGCGCGTCGCGGCCGAGAGCGGCGGGTACCGGCCGCCTCCCACGATCGTCCAGCGGCTGACCGGCATCCGGACCCGGCATGTCATGGGTGATGACGAGCAGGCGTCCGACCTGGCCGTCGCCGCCGCGCGCCGCGTCCTCGCCCAGCGCGGGACGCACCCCGCCGGGATCGACCTGCTGATCTTCGGATCGGCGTCGCAGGACCTGGTCGAGCCCGCCACCGCGCACATCGTCGCCGCGAAGCTCGGCGCGGCCTGCCCGGTCTTCGACGTCAAGAACGCCTGCAACAGCTTCCTGAACGGCCTCCAGATCGCGGACGCGCTGATCCGCACCGGGCAGCACGAGCGGGTGCTGGTCTGCACGGGCGAGAGCCCGTCCCGCGCGATCCGCTGGAAGGTGCGCGACCGCGCCCAGTTCGCGGACGCCTTCGCCGGCTACACCCTGTCCGACGGCGGCGCCGCGATGCTCGTCGAGGCGGCCCCGGACGGCGGGATCTTCTACCGCGACTTCGCCGCCGTCTCCGCCGCGTGGCGGACCGGAACGCTCCCGGCCGGCGGCTCGATGCATCCCCGCGACCCCGACCGCACCTACTTCAGCGGGGACGGGCGGCGGCTCAGGGACGCGTTCGTGCGGGGCGGCGCCGAGATCTTCACGACCGCGCTGCAGAAGACCGGCCTGACGTGGAACGACTTCGCGGTCGTCGCCGTCCACCAGGTGAGCGTGCCGTATCTGGAGGTGCTGCGCTCGACGCTCGGCATCCCGGCCGGCCGGCTCGTCGTGACGCTGCCCGACCACGGCAACGTCGCGTCCGCGAGCCTGCCGCTGCAGCTCGCCACCGCGCTCGCCGAGGGGCGGTGCGGGCCCGGCGACCGGGTGGCGCTCGTCGGCCTGGCGGGCGGCATCAGCCTCGGCGTCATGTTCGCGGAGCTGTGACCATGAGGCTCTGGATCGTCGTCCCCGCCTATGACGAGGAACGTTCCATCGGCGCGACGCTGCGGCGCCTCGCCGAGCAGACCGACACCGGGTTCACGCTCGTCGTCGTCGACAACGCAAGCACGGACGGGACGGCGCAGGTCGTCAAGGAGTTCGGGGCCGGGAGCGGCGCGTTCGACGTCCGGATCGTCCACGAACCGGAGAAGGGGACGGGCGCCGCCGCCGACACCGGCGTCCGGCACGCCATCGCCGCCGGGGCCACCCACGTCGCCCGCACCGACGCCGACTGCCTTCCGCACCACGGCTGGGTCGCGGCGGTGAAGCGCGCGTTCGGCGACGGGCTGGAGCTGGTGTCCGGGCCGCTGCTGCCGCGCACCGACGAGTTCCCGCTGAGGTTCTGGGAGCGCCGCCTGCTGCCCGCCGTCATCGATCTCGCCGCGCTGTTCGGACGCTTCAGGCCCGGCAACCGGGACCCGCTCTCCCTCGGCCCGTACGTGATGATGCCGGGCTGCAACGTCGCCATCACCGCCGACCTGTACGAGCGGGCGGGCGGGTTCCCGCGCACCCGGATCGAGGACGTCCACGAGGACCGCGCGCTCGTCAACCGCGTCCGCCGCGTCACCGGCGCCTACGGGCTGCGCGAGGACGTCGTCGTGTACGGGTCGGTGCGCCGCCTGCGGGCCTACGGCCTGGTCAGGACGCTCGGCTGGTACGCCGACCACCGCTACCGGCCGCCCGTGGTGGACGTCCGATGATGACCGGCGACTGGGAACGGCGCCTCTATGTGACCGCGCATCCGCTCGCGTATCCGCTGCTGCGCGCCGCGGCCCGGCGCGGGCCGATCGTGCGCGTGCCGGGAGTCGGCGTGGTCGTGAACGACGCGTCCCTGGCGCGCGGGATCCTGACGGACGGCGAGACGTTCCGGAAGGACGGCCCCGGTTCCCCGGGGGAGCTGTGGACGCCGGTACTGGGGCCTTCCGTCCTGCTCAACATGGAGGGCGAGGCGCATCGCGTGCTGCGCCGCCGGCTGGCCGACCTGTTCGTGCCGTCCTATACCGAGGCGTTGTGCGCGCGGGTCCTGGAGGAGCCCTTGGCGCGGCTCACCGGCCGCCTCCGGGACGGCGCGGCCGTCGACCTGGTGGACGCCGTCCGCGTGCTGGCCGGGGCCGTGATCGGCGAGGTCATCGGCCTGGAGACCCGAACCGAACCGGCCTACCGCGACCTGTTCGAGCAGGGTGAGCGCATCGTCGCGATGGTCTCGCTGCGGACGCGGCGGCTGTCGCCGGCCCAGGTGCGGCGGGCCCGGGCCGTGCTGGACCCGCTCGGCGACATCGCCGCCAAGGCGTACGCCGCGGGGGACGAATCAACCGTCATGGGACGGATGCGGACGCTCGGCCTCGCGGAGGACGAGGCCCGGGGAGCCGCCGGGGCCTTCTTCCTGACCGGCACCGAGACGGTCGCCACGCTCCTGCCGCGCCTGATCGCCCTCCTCGCCGACCACGGGCAGCTCGCCCGCGTCGCCGCCGACGGCGCGCTGCTCGACCGGGCCGTCGACGAGGCCATGCGGGTGACCACTCCGACGCCGGTGATGCTGCGCAGCGTGCACCGCCCGGTCGCGGTCGGCGTGGTCGAGGTCCGTCCGGGCGACCGGGTCCTGATCGCCACGCACAACTGCTGCCGCGCCCTCGGGCCGTTCGACCTCGACCGTCCGCACCCGCCCGAGCTGCGGCGGCTGTGGTTCGGCGCGGGTCCGCACTTCTGCCTCGGGTATCCGCTGGCCATGGCGCAGATCCGGCTGGTCGCCCGGACGCTGCTCGCCGCCGGGCCGCTCACGATCACGCGCCGCGCCGCCGCCCGGGGCGTCCTGATCCCGACGTACCGGGAACTGGCCGTCCGCGTGGGAAGGGGGATGGCGTGACCCTCGTCCGGCGACTGCTCGACCAGGCAGCCAGGACGCCCGGTGCCATCGCGCTCGTCTCCGGGGACGGCACGGAACTCACCTACGGCGAACTGCGGAGGCGGGTGCTCGCCGTCCGGCACGGGCTGCTCGCCGCCGGGCTGGCGCCCGGTGACGGGGTGCTGTTCTCCGTCCGGCCGTCGCCGGAGTCGCTCGTGCTGGCGCTGGGCGTGGTCGCCGCCGGGGGAGTGGTCGTGTTCGCCGATCCGGGGGCCGGTCCCGAGATGTTCTCGGCGCGGTTGAGGCTGGCGCGTCCGCGCTGGTCGGCGGCGGAATCGATGCTGTACGCGGGAAGTCGGCTGCGGCCCGTCCGGGCGTATGCGCGACGGCGCGGGCTGCTGCTGCCGAACCTCGCGGACCTGGAGATTCCCGGCGAGGGGCCGATGCGGCACATCCATGTCGGGCGGCGGCTGCCCGGCGTGCCGCGAGACGCGCTGTCGTTCCAGCACCTGGCGGACGGAGACGCGCCCGACCTGGTTTCCGCCATCGACCCGGACGCGCCCGCCGCGGTGATCTTCACGTCGGGGACGACGGCGGACCCGTGCGCCGTCGTCCACACCCAGGCGTCGCTGGCGGCGGCGCTCGACCTGTTCCGGACGCGGATGCCGCTCGGCCCCGGCGACGTCGTCCACACCGATCAGCTCATGCTCGGGCTCCCGGCGCTGGTCGCGGGGGCGCGCTGGTCGATGCCGCCGTTGACGGGCGCCCCTGCCGGCGCCGCCCGGCTGATGCGGGAACGGGGGGCCACGCACACGTTCTGCGTGCCCGTCCACCTGGGCGAGATCCTGGACGCGTCCCCGGACCTGCCGCCGACCTTGCGGTACGTGCTGCTCGGCGCCGCGCCCGCACCGGCCGCGATCCTCCGGCGGGCCGTCGCGGCGGCGCCGTCCGCCGAGGTCCTGTCCGTCTACGCGATGACGGAGATCCTGCCGGTGGCGATCGCGTCGGCGCAGGAGAAGCTCGCCCACGCCGCCCGCACCGCGCCCGGTGACCTTCTCGGAGCGCCGCTGCCCGGCGTCGGCGCCCGCCTGGCGGACGACGGCGAGCTGCTGCTGTCCGGCCCGAACCTGTGCCGCGGATATCTCGGCGCCGGCCCCGTCTCGGAACTGCCGACCGGCGACCTCGCGCGCCTCGACGGCGGCCGCCTCGTCCTCATGGGACGCAAGAAGGACATGCTGATCCGGGGCAAGTTCAACCTCTACCCCGGCCTGTACGAACCGTCGATCGCCGCGCTTCCCGGCGTGGCGGAGGCCGCGATCGTGGGCGTGCCCGACGCCGGTACCGGGGACGAGGAGGTGGTCCTGGCGGTCGTCGGCCCGGGCGATCTTCCGGGGCGGCTCCGGCGCAGCCTCCCCGGCGTCATCGACCACGACGCGCTCCCGGACCGCATCGTCGTCCTGGACGAGCTGCCGCGCTCCGGCCGGACGCGCAAGCTCGACCGCGACCGCCTCCGCGAGCTGGTCACCCCGTGAAGGCCGCCCGGTGAGGATCGCGGTGACGGGCGCGTCCGGCTTCGTCGGCGGCGCGGTCTGCCGGGCGCTCGCGGCGGAGGGCGTCACGACGTTCGCGTACGGCCGCCGTCCCGACCCCGGCGAGCTGGGCGGCGCGGCCTACCGATCATGGGACCTCGCCCTGGGCCCGCTCCCGGACGCCCCGGACGTCGACGCGGTGATCCACTGCGCCGGGAGTGCCACCGACTGGGGACCGGCCGCCGGCCTGTTCGCCGCCAACCTCACCGGCACCCGCAACACCCTCGCGACCTTCCCCGGCGCCAGGTTCGTGCACGTCAGCACGGCCAGCGTGTACGACCCGTTCCGTCCGAGCGTGATGGTCACCGAGGACGAGGCGCCGGTCCGCCGCTACATGAACGCCTACGGCGCGTCCAAGGCCGCCGCTGAACGGGCCGTGCCCCGCGACGCGATCATCCTGCGCCCCCACGCGGTCTACGGGCCCGGCGACACGACGCTGCTGCCGCGCGTGCTGTCCGCCGTGCGCGGCCCGATCCTCCCGGCCGCCGGGACGGGACGGCAGCGCGTCAGCCTGACCTCGATCTCCAACCTCGTCCGGGCCTGCGTGCTGGCGGCGACCGGTCCCGTGGCCCCGGGCGTGTTCAACATCGCGGACGCGGCCCCGGTCACGATCGACGACGCGCTGCGCGGGATCCTGCGCGAACGCGGTGTCCGGGCGAGGCCGGTCTACGTCCCCGCCGCTGCCGCCCGGCCGCTCGCCGCCGTCGCCGAAGGCGCGTTCCTGCTGGCCGGGAGCCCGCGGCCGCCGCGCGTCACGCGCTATGCGATCAGCCATCTGGCCGTCGAGCGGACCCTCGACCTCACCGCCGCCCGGACCGTCCTCGGTTACGACCCGCACGAGACGTCCTTCACCGGCGCCGCCTCCTGGTGATCGTCAACCTCGGGTTGACGATCCAGGATCGTCAACCTATGGTTGACGCATGACCGAACCCGTGCAGCCGGCCGGTCAGGTCCGTCTCGACGACCTGATCAACGCCATCAAGAAGGTCCACACCGACGCCCTCGAACAGCTCTCCAGCGCCGTCGTCGCCGCCGAGCACCTCGGCGAGGTCGCCGACCATCTCATCGGCCACTTCGTCGACCAGGCCAGACGCTCCGGCGCGTCCTGGACCGACATCGGCACGAGCATGGGCGTCAGCAAGCAGGCGGCGCAGAAGCGCTTCGTCCCGAAGGGGCAGGCCCCCGACCTCGACCCGTCCCAGGGCTTCTCCCGGTTCACCGCGCGGGCCCGCGACGTCGTCATGGCGTCGATGAACGAGGCCAAGGCGGCGGGCAACGACCAGATCCGTCCCGTGCACATCGTGCTCGGCCTGCTGTCCGAGCCGAACGGGCTCGCCGCGAGGGCGATCCTCGCGCAGGGCGTGCTGCTCGACACCGTCCGGCAGGCCGCCACCGCCGCGCTCCCGCCTGAAGTGGACGACGTCCCCGACCTCATCCCCTACGACGCGGACGCCAAGAAGGCCATGGAGCTGACCTTCCGCGAGGCCCTCCGCCTCGGCCACAACTACATCGGCACCGAGCACATGCTCCTCGCCCTCCTGGAGTTCGAGGACGGCACCGGCGTCCTCTCCGGCCTCGGCATCGACAAGGCGACCGCCGAAGCGAACATCACCGAAGCCGTGAACGCCATCGCCGCGCAGAGATGAGTTTCGGGCGCCCGGGCAGTCCAACCCTTCATGGAGAAGCTCATCAAGGCCAACGGGGTGGAACTGTGCGCCGAGACGTTCGGCGATCCGGGTGACGCGCCCGTCCTGCTGATCGGCAACACGATGCTCACCTGGCCCGGCGACCTCTGCGGACGCGTCGCCGCGCTGCGCAGGTTCGTCGTCCGCTACGACCTGCGCGGCACTGGCCGGTCCGCGTCCGCCGACCCCGAGGCCCCGGACTACACGCTGCGCGACCTGGTGGCGGACGCCGCCGGCGTGCTCGACGCCCACGACCTGCCGTCCGCGCACGTCGTGGGCTTCGGCGCCGGCGGCTGGATCGCGCAGCTCCTCGCCCTGGACCACCCCGCCCGCGTCACCACGCTCACGCTGATCGCCACCAGGCCCACCGCGCCCGGCCCGAACGACGACGACCTGCCCGAGCACGCGCCCGAGCTGATGGCCCACGTCATGAACCCGCCCGAGGTCGACTGGACGGACCGCGCCTCCGTGGTCGGCTTCATGACCGAGAGCGCCCGCCACCTGTCCGGGCCGTCCTTCGACGAGGCCGAGGCCCGCGAGAACATCGAACGGATCTACGACCGGACCCCCGCCGCCCCCGACCCGGGCAAGGCGCACCGCGCCGACCAGATGGCGACCGCCTTCGCCGCCCTCGACAGCGGGCCCCGCTGGAGGAAGCGCCTGGGCGACGTCTCCGCGCCGACCCTCGTGATCCACGGCGAGGACGACACGTTCTTCCCACTCGGCAATGGCGAAGCCCTGGCGGCCGAGATTCCGGGCGCCGAACTGCTGACCATCCCGGGAATGGGCAACGAACTCCCACGGCGGACGTGGGACTCGATCGTCCCGGCCATTCTCCGCCACACGTCGTGAACCCCGTGCGACGGCGGCCGGTCGTCCATGCGTCCCTTTCTCAGCGCCGTCTCACCCGAGTCGGAGGGCGAGGAAGAAGTCGACCTGATCCTCAAGGCGCGACAGGTCGCGGCCGGTCAGGTCCTCGACGCGCTGAATGCGGTAGCGCACCGAATTGACGTGCAAATGGAGATCATCGGCGGCGCGCGTCCAGGACCCGGAATGCCGCAGGAACGTCTCCAATGTCCGGACGAGGTCGGCACCGTGCACCTTGTCATAGGCGTGCAGCGGATCCAGGAGCCGCACCCTGAACATCTCCCGGACGTCATCGGGAACGCTGGCCAGCAGCAGAACATGGGTGGCGAGCTCGTCGTGCCGGACGACGCACACGGAGGCGGAACGGGTGGCCGCGAGCCGCCGCGCCTGGCGGGCCTCTTCGACGATGCCGCGCAGCTCGGGAGATCCGGCCGTGCCGCTGACACCGGCCGCGACACCGCCGCCCGCGAAGCCCGGGGCCAGCGCGTTCAGCGCGTCCTCGATCGCGCCGGCGACGTCGTGCCGGGACGGGGACGGGACGAGGCCGACAACCTCGTCGTCCACCAGGCCGAGCACCGGCCGCGCCGCCGGAAGGATCTCGGCGAGGATCGTGCGCAGCTCGCCCGCGCCGATCCCGCCCCGTCCCGAAGCGGCGACCGCGACCACCGGGACACCGGCGGCCAGCCCGGATCGCTCCAGCTCACCGGCACTTCCGAGCCCGCCGCCCGTCGCCGCGGCGGTCACGATCTCCTGGGCGCGGTGGCTCTCGGCGCTCAGCCGGTCGTCCAGCCGGGCCCGTTCGAGCGCGACGATGGCGCCGAGTTCGCCGGTGAGGGCGCGGCGCTCGGCGGGCCAGTCGGCGAAGTCGCCCTCGCACGCGAGGAACCAGTCGGCCGCCCGGCACACGGCGCCGTCGCCGACCGGGAGGATCGACGCGTCCAGACCGGCCGCGTACGCCGGCAGGCGCGGCGCGCGGAGAAAGGCCCCGGCCAGCGCGGCGGCGCCGGCGCCGGGAAGCCCCGGTCCGGCGACGAGCCGTCCGGTGGCGGTGCGCACGTGGCAGCGCATGCCGAGGTCACGGCCGACCAGGTCGAGGACGGCGCCGAGCCCGGTGCCCTCGACGAGCCTGCGGTGCCGGTCCAGGACGGCGGTCAGGTCGGCGGCGCGGGCGCCGGACAGATGCCGGACGACCTCCTCGGTGACCGTCGCGAACGCCACGTCCTCGGGGACCTTGAACAGCGGGAGCCGGTGCCTGCGGCAGGCGTCGACGAGATCGTCCGGAATGGTGCCGAGGGCGAATTCCCCGGCCGCGAGGCCCGACACGCCGGCATCGACGAGGGCGCGCACGAAGGTCTCGGAGTCCGCGGGGCCCGACCGCCAGACGAGCCCGGTGAGGACGAGCTCCCGCCCGCGCAGGTAGCGGCCGGGGTTGAGGAGGTCGGTGGTGACGACCCAGCGGATCGGCCGGTCCAGCTCGGCGTCGTCCCCGGTGACGACCTCAAGCCGCAGCTCCGGCATGGCGAGCAGGGCGCGCAGCTTCATATGTAGCAAGCTACAAACCCTCGCGCCCGATGGACAGCACAGTTCGGACGTCCTGTCGCTCGACCACCCCGCGCACGGCCGTGTGTACTGCAGGCAAGGAGGAGCGGTTGCTGTTCACGGAAGCGGACCTGTCCGCGTGCTGCGCGTCCCGCCGCTGGGTGACGGCGGTCGCCGGACGGCCCTACCGCGACCTTGGCGAACTGCGCGAGGCATCGGCCAAGGCGCTGGACGAACTCGCCTGGCCCGACGTGGAGGAGGCCCTCTCCGCCCATCCCCGCATCGGGGACCGGGTGGGCGGCTGGTCGCGGGCCGAACAGTCGGGCATGGACGACGCGGCCTCGGATGTGCGTGCCGCCCTCATCGAAGGGAACCGGGCCTATGAGGACCGTTTCGGCCACGTGTTCCTGATCTGCGCCACCGGACGCACCGCCGCCGACATGCTCGGCGATCTCCGGGAGCGCCTGGGCAACGGCGCCGAGGCCGAGCGGGCCATCGTCCGGAGGGAGCTGGCGAAGATCGTGGATCTTCGTTTGACCAGGCTGGCGGGGGAGTGGAGAGCGTGAGCCTGTCGACGCACGTGCTGGACGC
Source organism: Actinomadura soli (assembly GCF_005889715.1). Taxonomy (GTDB): domain Bacteria; phylum Actinomycetota; class Actinomycetes; order Streptosporangiales; family Streptosporangiaceae; genus Spirillospora; species Spirillospora soli. Next base: position 15,304 of record NZ_VCKW01000100.1, on the reverse strand, counting down.
GGCGAAGGGGCTGCCCGCCGCGGGGACGGCCGTCCGGCTGGAGCGGCGCGACGCGGACGGCGGCGGCTGGACGGCGCTCGCCGCCGCCCGCACCGACGGTGACGGCCGGATCCGGGAGTGGGGCACCGAACTGGCCAACGGGACGTACCGCCTGGTGTTCGACACGTCCGGCCTGTCGGACTTCTATCCCGAGGTCGTCGTGGCGTTCACGGTCACCGACCCCGGACGGCACCTGCACGTCCCGCTCCTGATCAGCCCGTTCGCCTACTCGACCTACCGGGGGAGCTAGCGCCATGGGCATCGTGCTGGGCCCCAACCGCTACGGGAAGGCGGAGACGCGCGTCGTCCGCGTCACGCGCTCGGGCGCCCCGGGCGCACGTGACGCGCGGCATCGGATCAAGGACGTCAACGTCAGCGTCTCTCTCTCCGGTGCGATGGACGACGCGCACCTGACCGGCGACAACGCGGCCGTCCTGCCGACGGACAGCCAGAAGAACACCGTGTTCGCGTTCGCCAAGAAGCACGGCATCGAGACGATCGAGGACTTCGGGCTCCTGCTCGCCCGCCATTTCGTGGACTCGCAGCCGACGATCACCCACGCCCGGGTGGAAATCCACGAGTATTCCTGGGATCGCATCACGGGCGGGCACTCGTTCGTCCGGAACGGCGGCGAGGTCAGGACGGCGCTGATCCACAGCGACGGCGACGGCGGCGCCGAATCGGTCGTCTCCGGGCTGGAAGACCTCGTCGTCCTGAACTCGACGGGCAGCGAATTCCATGGATTCGTCCAGGACGAGTACACGACCCTCGCCCCGATCGGCGACCGCATCCTCGCGACCGCCGTCACCGCCCGGTGGCGCCACCGGAGCGCCGGGACCGGCGACTGGGACGACTCCCATCGCGCGGCCAGGCACCACCTGCTGCACGCGTTCGCCGAAACGCACAGCCTGTCCCTTCAGCAGACGCTGTTCCAGATGGGCCGCCGGGTACTGGCCGAACGGGACGAGCTTTGCGAGATACGGCTGTCGATGCCCAACAAGCATCATTTCCTGGTCGACCTGGAGCCGTTCGGAATGGACAACGACAACGAGGTGTACTTCGCGGCGGACCGCCCGTACGGGCTGATCGAGGGCACCGTCCTCACCGACGACGCACCGCACGCGGCGTCCGCCTGGGAATAGGGAATCGAGAGCGATGGAATTCCTGCGACCGGCGACCTGGAGCGAAGCGCTCGGCGCGAAGGCCGAGCTGCCGGGCGCGCTGCCGCTCCAGGGCGGCACCGACGTCATGGTCGAGATCAACTTCGATGAGCGGAGGCCGGAGGCGCTGCTCGACCTGACGAGGATCCGCGAACTCGCCGAATGGGACATGACGGACGGACGGCTCCGCGTGGGCGCCGCCGTCCCGTACACCCGCCTGATCACGGAACTGGGCGCGAGCCTGCCCGGCCTGGCGCAGGCGTCCAGGACGGTGGGCTCGCCGCAGATCCGCAACCGGGGCACGGTGGGCGGCAACCTCGGCGCGGCCTCGCCCGCCGGGGACGGTCATCCGCCACTGCTCGCGGCCGGCGCGGTGATCGAGGCGGAGTCGGCGGCCCGGGGCGTCCGGATGATCCCGGTCGCGGAGTTCTTCACCGGCGTGAAGCGGAACGCCCTCGCACCGGACGAGCTGATCCGCGCGTTCTGGACGGCGCCCGCGTCCGGCCCGCAGTACTTCGCCAAGATCGGCACCCGGAACGCGATGGTGATCGCCGTGTGCTCGTTCGCGATCGCGCTGCACCCGGCGGAGCGCCGCGTCGGCACCGGCCTCGGCTCCGCCGCGCCGACACCGCGCCGCGCTCCGGCCGCCGAGGAGTTCATCTCGCGGGAACTCGACTGGGACGGCCGCGGCCCGCTCCGGGAATCGACGGCGCGGCGGTTCGGCGAGCTGGTCGCCGGGGCGGCGTCGCCGATCGACGACGTCCGCGGGACGGGCGACTACCGCAGGCACGCCCTGTCGGTGATGGCCCGCCGCACCCTGACCTGGGCCTGGAACGACCACACGACCGCACTGACGGGGAAGGAGGCTTCGTGATGCGCGTGAACGTCACGGTCAACGGCTCGCACGAGGTCGTGGACGAGGTGTGGGAGGGCGAGAGCCTGCTCTACATGCTGCGCGAGCGGATGGGACTGCCGGGCTCCAAGAACGCCTGTGAGCAGGGCGAATGCGGCTCCTGCACCGTCTACCTCGACGGTGTTCCGGCCTGCGCGTGCCTGGTCGCCGCCGGGCAGGTGGGGGGACGGGACGTCCGCACGGTCGAGGGCCTGGCGGAGGGCCCGCCGGGCGATGAGCGGCTCGACCCCGTCCAGGAGGCGTTCCTGGAGACGGGGGCCGTGCAGTGCGGGTTCTGCACGCCGGGGCTGATCGTCCAGGCGCACGACCTGATCGGGCGGAACCCCGCGCCGACCGACGCCGAGATCCGCGAGGCCCTCGCGGGCAACCTGTGCCGCTGCACCGGCTACGAGAAGATCCTGGACGCGGTGCGGCTGGCGGCGGAGCGGACGGCGGCGGCATCGTGATCATCGAGAACGCCCACGTCGTCACGGTCTCCGGCGAGGAGTACCCGGACGGCCACATCGTCGTCGACGGCGACCGCATCACGGCCGTCGGCCCCGGCAAGGCGCCCCCGCAGGCGTCCGCGCACGAGGGCGAGCGCGTCGACGGTGCCGGATGCCTCGCCACCCCCGGCTTGATCAACACGCACCACCACCTCTACCAGTGGGCGAGCCAGGGCCTGGCCGTCGACAGCACCCTGTTCGAGTGGCTGACGACGCTCTACAAGCCGTGGTCGAAGATGGACGCCGAGGTCGTGGCCGGAGCGGCGAGCGCGGGTCTCGGATGGCTCGCCAAGTCGGGGTGCACCACGTCCAGCGACCACCACTACCTGTTCCCGGAGGGGCGCGGCGACCTGTTCGCCGCGGAGGTCGAGGCGGCGCGGGAGATCGGCGTCCGGTTCCACCCCTGCCGGGGCTCGATGGACCGCGGCGAGTCGCAGGGCGGCCTGCCACCGGACGAGGCGGTCGAGGACCTCGACACCATCCTCGCCGAGACCGAGGCCGTGATCGACCGGTACCACGACCCGTCGCCGGGCTCCATGCTGCGCGTGGCCGTGGCGCCCTGCTCGCCGTTCAGCGTCACCAGGGAGCTGATGCTGAAATCGGCGGAACTGGCGCGCGGCAAAGGGGTCAGGCTCCACACCCACCTGGCGGAGACGCTGGACGAGGAGGAGCACACGGCGGAGCAGTTCGGCATGACCCCGGCCGAGTACATGGAGTCGATCGGCTGGCTCGGGCCCGACGTGTGGCTCGCGCACTGCGTCCACCTGCACGACGCCGACGTCACGCGGCTCGCCGGGACCGGCACCGGCACGGCGCACTGCCCCAGCTCCAACGCCCGCCTCGGCGCCGGGATCGCCCGCGTGTCGCATCTCCTCGCGGCGGGCGCGACGGTCGGCCTGGGCGTGGACGGGCCGGCGTCGGCGGAGCTGGTCCCGCTGGCGGGGGAGCTGCGCCAGGCGATCTACATGCAGCGCGCCCGGTACGGGCCGTCCGCGCTGACCGCACGGCAGGCGCTGGAGATGGCGACGCTCGGCGGGGCCCGCTGCCTCGGCCGCGACGACGAACTCGGCTCGCTCGAACCGGGAAAGCTCGCCGACATCGCGCTGTGGCGGGTGGACGGCTTCCACGCCGCCGTCGACGACCCGGTCGTCGCGTTCGCGTTCGGGCGGACGCCGCCGCTGCAGCGCCTCCTCGTCGGCGGGCGGACGGTCGTCGACGACGACACGCTCGTCACCGTCCCGCAGGACGAGGCCGCACGCCGCGGCGCCGCCGCCCGTCGCCGCCTGATGAAGCTCGCGGAGGAGGTGCTCTGATGGCCTCACCGGTGAAGACCCCGGGTCACGTGGCCGCCCCAGGGCTGGGCGGCGTGGGCGAGAGCCCGCTCCGCCCGGACGGGACGCTCAAGGTCGCCGGCGAGTTCGCGTACGCGTCCGACCTGTGGATGGACGGGATGCTGTGGGGCGCGACCCTCCGCAGCCCGCATCCCCGGGCGCTGATCAGGTCGATCGACATCGGCCCGGCGCTCGCGCTGCCCGGCGTCCGCGCCGTCCTCACCCACGAGGACGTCCCGGGCCGCAAGATGTTCGGCATCGACCACACCGAGGACCAGCCCGTCCTGGCGATCGACCAGGTCAGGCACCAGGGCGAGCCGGTCGCGCTGGTGGCCGCCGACCACCCCGAGACGGCCCGCCGCGCGATGGAGAAGATCAGCGTCGGCTACGAGGTGCTGGAGCCGATCACCGACCCGCGCGCCGTGATCGCGGACCCGGACGGCCTGAAGGTCCAGGACCTCGGCGGCATCACCCGCCACCAGCCCGTCCGCGTCGGGGACGTGGCCGCGGCGAAGGCCGGGGCCGAGGTCGTCGTCGCGGGCGAGTACGAGGTCGGCATCCAGGACCAGGCGTTCCTCGGGCCGGAGTCCGGGCTGGCGATCCCGTCCGACGACGGCGGCGTCGACCTGTACGTGTCCACGCAGTGGATCCACAACGACGTCAAGCAGATCGCGCCATGTCTCGGCCTCCCCGAGGAGCGGGTCCACATGACGCTCGCCGGGGTGGGCGGCGCGTTCGGCGGACGCGAGGACCTGTCGATGCAGATCCACGCGGCGATGCTCGCGCTGCACACCGGCAGGCCGGTGAAGATGTCCTACAACCGGTACGAGTCGTTCTTCGGGCACGTCCACCGGCATCCCGCGCTGATGCGGTACGAGTACGGCGCCACGGCGGACGGGCGCCTCCTCTACGCCGACGTCGAGATCGTCCTGGACGGCGGCGCGTACACCTCGTCCACGAAGAACGTCGTCGGGAACGCGGCGTCCCTCGGCGTCGGCCCCTACGAGATCCCCAACATCAGGATCGACGCGTACGGCGTCTACACGAACAACCCGCCGTGCGGCGCGATGCGGGGGTTCGGGGCCGTCCAGGCGTGCTTCGCCTACGAGTCGATGATGGACCGGCTCGGCGCGGCCTGCGGGCTCGGCCCGGTCGAGATCCGCCGCCGCAACGCCGTCTCGCAGGGGTCGAGGCTCGCGACCGGGCAGGTCATCGAGTCGCCGGCGCCGCTCGCGGACATGCTGACCCGGCTGGAGGCGATGCCGATGCCGCCGCCGCTCGACCCGTCCGACCTCCGGAACCTGCCGGGCGGGGTGTCGCAGACGACGCACGGCGAGGGCGTCGTGCGGGGCGTCGGGTACGGCGTCGGCATCAAGAACATCTGCTTCTCGGAAGGGTTCGACGACTACGCCACGGCCCGCGTCCGGCTGGAGGTCATCGGGGGCGAGGCGACCGTGCTCGTGCACACGGCGGCGGCCGAGGTCGGGCAGGGCCTCGTCACGATCCAGGCGCAGGTCGCGCGGACGGAGCTGGGCGTCCAGAAGGTCACGATCGCGCCCGCCGACAACCGGGTGGGCGACGCCGGCTCGTCCAGCGCGTCCCGCCAGTCGTACATGTCGGGCGGCGCGGTCAAGGCGGCCTGCGAGGCGGTCCGCGCCGGGCTCCTCGCGCTCGCCGCCCGGCGTTTCGGCCGCACCGACCTCGCCGTGGCCGGCGGGAAGATCGTCTCGCGAGCGGACGGCGTGCTCGGCACGGTCGAGGACGTCCTCGGCGACGCCGTCATCGAGGAGACCCGCGAGTACCGCCACCGCCCCACGACCGCGATGGACCCGGTCACCGGGCAGGGCCGCAGCCACACGCAGCTCGCGCTGTGCGTCCACCGCGCCGTCGTCGACGTGGACGTCGACCTCGGGCTCGTCAAGGTCGTCGAGCTGGCCGCCGTCCAGGACGTCGGGAAGATCATCAACCGGACGGGCGTGGAGGGGCAGATCCACGGCGGGTCCGCGCAGGGCCTCGGGCTCGCGGTGATGGAGGAGATCGTCCTGTCGGACGGCCTCGTCCGGAACCCGTCCTTCACCGACTACCTGATCCCGACGATCCTCGACATGCCGCCGATGCGGCTCGACATCCTGGAGAACCCCGACCCGGAGGCGCCGTACGGGCTGCGCGGGGCGGGCGAGCCGCCGACGCTTTCGTCCACGCCCGCGATCGTCGCCGCGATCCGCGCCGCGACCCGCCGGGCGCTGGCGCGCGTGCCCGTCCGGCCGGAGCACATCGTCCAGGGGAGCTGACGTGGACGATCTCGTGATCAGCTCGCGCCGGGCCGTCCTGCCGGACGGTGAGCGCCCCGCCGCCGTCTCCGTCCGCGACGGCCGGATCGCCGCGATCGCCCCCTACACCGCCGATCCACCCGCCGGGGTCGACCTGGGCGACGTCGCGCTGCTGCCCGGCCTGGTCGACACCCATGTGCACGTCAACGAGCCGGGCCGCACCGAATGGGAGGGCTTCGCCACCGCGACCCGCGCCGCCGCGTCGGGCGGCGTCACCACGCTGGTCGACATGCCGCTCAACGCGCTCCCGCCGACCGTCGACCCGCCCGCGCTGGCCGCGAAGCGCGAGGCGGCGGAGGGCGCGTGCGCGGTGGACGTCGGGTTCTGGGGCGGCGCCGTCCCCGGCAATCTCGGCTCGCTGCGCCCGCTGCACGACCTCGGCGTGTTCGGTTTCAAGTGCTTCACCGCCGATTCCGGTGTCCCGGAGTTCCCGCCGCTCGGGTTCGCGGAGATGCGGGCGGCGTTCCGGGAGATCGCCTCGTTCGGCGGGCTGGTCATCGTCCACGCGGAGGATCCGGCGTCGCTGACGACGCCGTCCGGCGGCGGTTACGCGGAGTTCCTGGCGTCCCGTCCGGCGATTGCCGAACGTGCCGCGGTGGAGCAGGTCGTCCGGCTGGCGGAGGAGACGGGCGTGCGCGCTCACATCCTGCACCTGTCCGCCGCCGACTGCCTGGACGTCCTGGCGAAGGCCCAGGCGGACGGCCTGCCCGTCACCGCCGAGACCTGCCCGCACTACCTCACCCTCAGCGCGGAAGACGCCCAGAGTCCTGTTTATCTGGGGGGCGACCCCCAGACCACCGAGGGGCGGTCGCCGGAGCCGCCTGCTTCGCTGCGCTCACCAGCGACCGCGCACAAGTGCTGCCCGCCCATCCGCGACGCCGCCAACCGCGAACTGCTCTGGCAGGGCCTGGCCTCGGGCGTCATCTCCTGCGTCGTCACCGACCATTCGCCCTGCACGCCCGAGTTGAAGCGCGGCGACTTCGCCACCGCGTGGGGCGGGATCTCGTCGCTCCAACTGGGGCTGCCCGCCGTCTGGACGGCCGCGCGGGCACGCGGCCACGGCCTGCACGACGTCGTCCGCTGGATGTCCGAGGGCCCGGCGGCGCTCGCCGGCGTCCCCGGCAAGGGCGGGATCGCCGTGGGGAACGACGCCGACCTCGTCGCGTTCGCCGCCGACGAGACCTTCACCGTCGACCCCGCCGCCCTGCACCACCGCCATCCCGTCACCCCGTACGAGGGCCGGACGCTCACCGGGGTCGTCACGTCCACGTGGCTCCGGGGCGCGCCGGTGGCGGACGCGCCCCTCGGACGCCTGCTCAGCCGACCGGAAGCACCATGACCGACTTCACGTCGCTGCCCGACCTGGCCGTCCGCACCCTCGGGGGCTCGGTGATCGCCGCGAGCGACGAGTCGTTCGCGGCGAAGGAGAACCTCCTCAACCCCTGGGCGCCCGCCTTCAGACCGGAGACGTTCGGTCCGAAGGGGCAGGAGTACGACGGCTGGGAGACGGCCCGGCGGCGCGCCGGCGGTCACGACTGGGCGCTGGTCCGCCTCGGCCTCCCGGGCAGGATCGCCGGCGTCGTCATCGACACCGCCTGGTTCAAGGGCAACTTCCCGCCGCACGCCTCCGTCGAGGCGTGCTTCGCGGACGGCCACTCGTCGCCCGCCGAACTGCTGGACGCCGACTGGGCCGAGATCGTCCCCAAGAGCCCCTTGGAGGGCGACACCGCGCACGCGTTCGCCGCCGCCGAGCCCGGCCGCGTGTTCACCCACGTCCGGCTCGCCATGGTCCCGGACGGCGGCGTGGCGCGGCTCCGCGTCCACGGCCACGTCGTCCCGAACCCCGAGTTCCTGACCGGGCTGACCGTCGACCTGGCCGCCCTGGAGAACGGCGCCCGCGTCGTCGAATGCTCCGACATGTTCTACTCGTCGCCGGACAACATGCTGTATCCGGGCCTGGCCCGTACTCAGGCCGAGGGCTGGGAGACCGCCCGGCGGCGCGACGGCGGCAACGACTGGGCCCTGATCCGCCTCGCCGCCCCGGGAATCATCAGGCTGGCCGAGATCGACACCACGAACCTCAAGTTCAACGCGCCCGCCGCGTTCGCGCTGACCGGCTTCGACGACCGCCGTCCCTCCGCGTCGCCCCGGACGATCCTTCCGCGGACGCCCCTGCGGCCCGACACCCGGCACCGCTTCCGGCTCTCATCGCCCGAGGTCACCAGCGTCCGGCTCGACATCCACCCGGACGGCGGCATCGCCCGGCTCCGCCTCTTCGGCGACCTCGCCCCGGGCACCGAGCGGGACCTCGCCGCCCGCTGGGACGCGCTCACCCAGGGACCCCGGGCGTGAGCGTGCCCCCGGCGAACACGTCGCCGGGGGCACGCCCATCATGGTCAGGAAGCCTCGGTGGGGTCTTCCAGGAGGTCGTCGAACTCGCCGTCCTTGACGCCCGCGATGAAGGCGTCCCACTCGGCCTCGGTGAAGTAGAGGATCGGGCCCTCCGGGTTCTTCGCGTCGCGCATGACGACGGCCCGCTCACCGAAGTCCTTGTGCTGGACGGGGATGTCCTTGCCATCGACGAACTCGATGATGACCCCGTCGCTGAGGATCGGTTCCTGCTCGGTCACTGGCACACCTTCTCATCCTGGATCCGGCCGGTTCGCACCCGGCACCGGCCAGGGATCGTCCTGGCGCTGCCGGGGTCCCAGGCTACTAAGAAGGCATCCCCGGCCGCCCAGATTGGGGAGGGACGGCCGGGGAAGATCTCACGGTGTGCTACGGCGCGCTACGGCTTGCTGAATCCGAACGTGTAGTCGCCGGTTCCGCTGTAGGCGTGCACGCGGTACCGGTAGGTGCCCGCGGTGCCGTTGTAGGTGATGCTCTCGTCGGGTGTGGGGCTGATCGAGTGCGCGACGGTCTGCCAGGTGGTGCCGTTCAGCTTCTGCAGGTAGACGTCGAAGTCGACGCCGTCGGGGCCGTCGAGGCACGCGGTGTGCGCGCCGGACGCCGTCGTCGTGTAGTTACCGGACGGCTGGTAGTCGCTGGCGCCGGACGTCAGCGAGTCGGTCACCCGGGTCTGGTGGCCGTCGCAGGTGCCCGGGCCGGGGCCGCCGCCGTCGGTGACGAGCTCGCGGCCGTCCCGCGCGAGGATCTGCAGGACCTCGCCGACGGGCTGGAACCAGGTCTGGTCGCTGCTGTCCTGGCCGTTGTTGCAGCTGCCCGACGTGCCGGACGTGATGCCCTGCGCCTGCCCGCCCGTCTGGGTGAACAGCGCGCCGCCGGAGTCGCCGGGGTCGGCGCAGACGTTGGCGCGGATCAGGCCGGTGACGGTGCCCTCGGGGTAGTTGACGGTCGCGTTCCGCTGCTGGATGGGGCCGCACCAGATCCGCGTGCTTGTGGTGCCTCCCGAGCGGCACACCTGGGTGCCGACCGGGGCCTCGGTCGCGCCGAGGATCGTCTCGTAGCTGCCGTCGTACTTGTTGACCTTGGGGGTGGGCGTCCACTGGCTGTTGGTGTCGACCCACGCGTAGTCGTCACTGGGGAACGAGGAGCCGCCGAACGTGCCCTGCGCGACCCGGTTGGCGCCCTCCGTCGTCTCTCCGGTGTCGCCGCAGTGCCCGGCGGTGAGGAACCCGCCGGTGACGGAGAACGCCACGGAGCAGCCGTACTGGGTCGTCCAGTACCGCTCGCCGCCGACGATGTCGTAGGCGAGGCGGGGCTTCTCCGCCGAGCGGACGATGCGGACGGCCGACGCGTCGGCGCCGCTGGCCTTCACGAAGCGCTTCGCGGCGGACTCGCTGGACGCGTTGACGACGACGGTGTTGCTCTCGGCGTCGACGTACCACGAGGTCACGGACTTCGCGGCGGACCGGGAGTGCCTGTTCAGCTTCGCCAGTTCCCCGCCGAGCCGCCGTTCGCTGTACTTCACCACCTTGGGCTGGGCGCCGGCCGCCTTGATCGCGGCGGCGGTGGAGGCGTCCGTGGTGGCGACGACGACCTGGGAGCCGTTCTTCACCCAGGCGCCTCCGAACTCGGCTCCGAGCGAGACCCGGAGGTTCTTCTGGATGGCGGCGGTCTTGCCGACCGGACCGGCGGGCCGCGGCGCCGTTGCCGCGGACTGCTTCTGAGCCGCCGGGGACGCCGTGTCCGCGAGCGCTGGGGTCGCCAGCGCCGCGGCCAGGCAGGTCCCGGCCGTTATGCCCAGCAGCAGGTGTTTGCGGGCCATGTGACTCTCCTGAAGGGGGGTGGGGGTTGGGAGAGGTGGGCGCCCAATGCCGGGACTGTAAAGCGACGTATAACCCGCAGCAATAAATCGCTTCCAAGTGGTATTTCAATGTTGATTCGATACGAGTCGAACGCTCGGGAGCGGTGACCGGTCAGGCGTCGATGAGCAGGCGGGCGGCGGAGATCTCCAGCCGGGCCTGGATCTCCTCGGCGGTGGCGTTGCCGCGCAGCATCTCGATCATCTCCATCGTCCAGATGCCGGCGAGCGCGCGGGCGACGAGGCGGCGCGGGTCGTCGGCCGGGATGTCGAGGCCACCGTCCGGGGCGCTATCCGGGGCGCTCTCCGGGGAGCGGGACGCGGCGCGCAGCAGCAGGCCGGTCATCCGCTCGCCGAAGTCGGTCTTGACGTCCGACAGCAGCAGCGAGCGGATCAGCGCCTCCGCCAGCTCGGGCTCGCGCATCAGCCCGCGGGTGGCGCGCATCAGCACCTCGACCGCGCGCTGCGGCGGGTCCCCGGCGCGCGGCGGGCGGCGCTCGATGCTGCCTTCGAGGAGGTCGAGCTCCTCGCCGACGACGGCGACGACCAGGTCCATCTTGGACGGGAAGTAGCGGTAGAGGGTGCCGAGCGCGACCCCGGCCCGCTCGGAGACCGTGCGCATCTGCATCGCCTCGATCCCGCCGCGCGACGCGAGCGCCGCGGCCGCCTGGACGATACGCTTGCGCCGCTGGTGCTGGCTGCGGGAGCGCACGCCCGCCTGCCGTGCGGGGCCGGCCGCCTGCCCCCGGGTCTCGTCCCCGGTCACTGTCGGCTCTGCGGTCACGGTCGATCCCTTCTCTGCGGTCGGTCGCTCGCCCGGCGCGTCCCCCCAAGGATACAGCTCGCACAAGAACGTGTTATCAGATCGACTTGGCATGGTCGTGTGGCTGAATGCCGCTCTCTGGACACAGACTAGAATCTGTTCTACTTTCGCGGTGTGCGGAAGGGGGCCGAGGGTGGACTTCAACCTCGATGAGACCCGGCGAGAGCTCCAGGGGCTCGCGGCCGGCCTGCTCGCCCGCGAGGCGGCGCGGGAGCGGCTGGAGGCGTTCGAGCGGAGCGGCGCGCCGTACGACGCCGCGACCTGGACGGCCCTCGCCCGGGCCGGGCTGCTCGGGGCCGTCCTGCCGGAGGACGCCGGCGGCGCGGGCCTCGGCCCGGTCGGGCTCGCCGTCCTCCTGCGGGAGGCCGGCGCCAGGGTCGCTCCCGTCCCGGTGTACGCGTCGCTCGCGCTGGCGGCCGTCCCGATCGCACGGCACGGCACCGCGGCGCAGCGCGCGCTGCTCGGCCCGCTGACCGAAGGGGAGACGGTCCTGACCGGCGCGTACCGCGAGGTCGGCCCGCCCGGACAGGTGGCGGCGACGGCGCGGCGGGACGGCGGCGGATTCGTCCTCGACGGTGTGAAGACGTTCGTGCCGTACGCGCGCGAGGCATCACGCATCCTTATCCCCGCCCGCGTCGAGGGCGAGGGGATCGGCGTCTTCCTCGTCGAGCCCGCGGCCGTGACGATCGCGCGGCACCCGTCGGCGACCACCGAGCCGCTGTCGCGCGTCGCGCTCGACGGCGCCCGGGTCGGGCCGGACGCCCTGCTCGGCGGCACCGCCGACGGCACCGCCTGGGACACGCTGCGCCGCGCGGCCGTCGCCGGAGCGGTGGCCGTCGCGTCCGGCGTCATCGAAGGCGCGCTGGAGCTGACCAAGGAGTACGTGAAGACGCGCGAGCAGTTCGACCGCGTCCTCGCGCAGTTCCAGGCGGTCACCATGCAGATCGGCGACGTCTACATCGCCAAGCGCGCGCTGGACGTGGCGGTCTGGGCGGGCGCGTGGCGTCTCGCCGAAGGCGCCGCTGACACCGACGAGGTCCTCGCCATCGCCGCCTACAACGCCTGCGGCCCCGTCGTGGAGGCGCTCTACACCTGCCAGCACCTGCACGGCGGCATCGGCCTGGACGTCACGTACCCGCTGCACCGCTACTTCGCCTGGGGCAAGCAGTGCGCGCACCTGCTCGGCGGCGCGGACGGCAGCCTCGACGCGCTCGGCGAGCTGTCCCTCCAGGAGGCGTGATGTTCATCGACCTGACCGGCGAGCAGAAGAAGCTGCGCGCCGAACTGCGCGAGTACTTCGAGAACTGCCTGGACGGCGAGCGGCGCGCCGCCATCCTGGACGACCCGTTCGGCCCCGCCTACCTGGAGCACTGCCGCCGCCTCGGCCGCGACGGGATGCTCGGTGTCGCGCTGCCGAAGGAGTACGGCGGTCGCGGCTACGGCCCGGTCGAACAGACGATCTTCGCCAACGAGATCGCCCGCGCCGAGGTCACCTACCCGCTCATCACGCTGAACTCCGTCGCGCCGACGATCCTGCAGTACGGGACGGACGCGCAGAAGGAGTTCTTCATCCCGCGCATCCTCGCGGGGGAGTGCCATTTCGCGGTCGGCTACAGCGAGCCGGGCGCGGGCACCGACCTCGCCGCGCTGCGCACCACCGCCGTCAGGGACGGCGACCACTACGTCGTGAACGGCCAGAAGATCTTCACGTCCGCCGCGCACACCGCCGACTACGTATGGCTGGCCGCGCGCACCGACCCGGACGCGAAGAAGCACAAGGGCATCTCGATGTTCATCGTCGACTGCGCCGACCCCGGCTTCTCCTGGACGCCGATCATCACGATGGACGGCCGCCACCACACCAACTCGACGTACTTCCAGGACGTCCGCGTCCCGGCGGACATGCTGATCGGCGGGGAGAACAAGGGCTGGGACCTCATCGTGAGCCAGCTCAACCACGAGCGGGTCACGCTCGGCCCGGCCGGGAACATCGGGCACGTGCACGTCCGGTTCGACCGCTGGGCCCGCACCACCGCCGGACCGGACGGCCGGCCGCTGATCGAGACGCCCGCCGTCCGCCGCGCGGTCGCGCGGGTGTACGCCTACCTGCGCGTCAACGAGCTGCTCAACTGGCAGGTCGCCGCGAACCAGGACCTCGGCTGGCTCGGCGCCCCGGACGCGTCCGCCACCAAGATCTACGCCTCGGAGCGGGTGCAGGAGGTCGGCCGGATCGTCGGCGACGTCCTCGCCCGCCACGGCGACCCCGGCGACCCGGCGACCGCGGAGTTCGTCGAGGCGGCCGACCGGCTGGCGAAGGGCGCGCTCGTGCTGACGTTCGGCGGCGGCGTCAACGAGATCCAGCGCGAGCTGATCGCCATGATCGGCCTAGGGCTGCCCCGAGCGCCCCGCTGACCTCGCCTTCTTCGGTGCCGCTTTCTTCGGTGCCGCTTTCTTCGGTTCGGTGCCGTGCGCGAAGCCCGCGCTGACGCCGTCCGCGGCGTGCCGCCGTGGCGCGTCCTGGGCGCGCAGCCGGGGCAGGACGCGGCGCAGGTCGTCCAGGAGCAGGTCGGCGAGGTCGTGGCTGAACCCGTTGCGCACCACGACGCGCAGCACGGCGAGGTCGGTGCGGTTCTCGGGGAAGGTGTAGGCGGGCACCAGCCAGCCGCTCTCGCGCAGCGCCGCGGACACGTCGAACACCGTGAACCGGCCGGCGTCGCCGTCCCGCACCCGGAACGCGAACACCGGGAGGTCGCCGCCGCCGGTGAGCGTCTCGAACGGGCCGAGCCCGCCGATCTCCGCGGCGAGGCGGGTGGCGACGTCCCGGCACGTCCGCTGGACGCGCCGGTACCCCTCGAAGCCGAGCCGGAGGAAGGTGTAGTACTGCGCGACGACCTGCGCGCCGGGACGGGAGAAGTTCAGCGCGAACGTCGGCATGTCGCCGCCGAGGTAGTTGACGTGGAAGACCAGGTCGTCCGGGAGCGCGTCCTCGTCCCGCCACAGCACCCAGCCGACGCCGGGCATGACGAGGCCGTACTTGTGCCCGGAGGTGTTGATCGACGCGACCCTCGGCAGCAGGAAGTCCCACCGCAGGTCGGGGTCGAGGAAGGGGGCGATCATCGCGCCGGACGCGCCGTCCACGTGGATCGGGACGTCCACGCCGGTCCGCCGCTCCAGGTCGTCGAGCGCGGCCGCGATCTCGGCGACGGGCTCGTAGCTGCCGTCGAACGTGGACCCGAGGACGGCGACGACCCCGATCGTGTTCTCGTCGCACAGCTCGGCCGCCTCCTGCGCGCCGAGGTGGAAGCGGTCGCCCTCCATGGGCACGTAGCGGGGCTCGACGTCGAAGTAGTCGGCGAACTTCTCCCAGCAGATCTGCACGTTCACGCCCATGACCAGGTTCGGCCGGTCGGCCGGGGCGCCCGCGTCGCGGCGGCGCTCGCGCCAGCGCCGTTTGAGCGCGAGCCCGCCGAGCATCGCCGCCTCGCTCGACCCGGTGGTCGAGCAGCCGACGGCGCGCCGCGGGTCCCCGGCGTGCCAGAGCCGGGCGAGCATGTGCACGCACCGCAGCTCCAGCTCGGCGGTCCGCGGGTACTCGTCCTTGTCGATCATGTTCTTCTCGGCGCATTCGGCCATCAGCCGCAGCGCCTCGGGCTCCGCCCAGGTGGACACGAACGTGGCGAGGTTCAGCCGCGCGTTCCCGTCCAGCATCAGCTCGTCATGGACGATCTGGTACGCCGTGCCCGGCTCCATCTCGCCCGCCGGCAGCGCGTACCGGGGGACCTTCAACGGCTCCCGGCTGAAGATCGGGTTGACCTCGATGTCCCGGCCGCGATGCCCGTCGTGGCGGGGATGCTTGAGCGCCATGCCGCCGACCTCCTCCGCTCGCCGCGTGGCCGGGATCTCCCCGGTCGCGAGCGAGGTACCCGCGGCGTCGCGTCCCACACGGGACGGGCGGGGCG